>NZ_DBGBQB010000173.1:0-10790 GCF_048470075.1 Cetobacterium sp.
TGATGCTGCGGGTTATTTGGCTAAAGTCATGGAACTTTATTTTTAAAGTAAGTGTGGTATAATTTATAAGTTAAAGTATAGATATTAAAAAGGAGTGAAGAGAGTGTTTACTAAATTAGAAGAAGTTGTAGTAAGGTTTAATGAGTTAACAGAAGCTTTAGGTTCTCCAGAAGTTTTAAGCAATCCAAAGAAAATGATGGAGTGTAATAAAGCATTAAATGATATAACACCTATTGTTGAAAAGTACAAAGAGTATAAAAGATATCAAGAAGATTTAGAGTTTATAAAAGAGAATATCAGAGGAGAGAAAGACCCTGATATGAAAGATATGATGCAAGAGGAGTTAAAAGAGATTGAAGAGATAATTCCTAACATAGAGCAAGAGATGAAAGTATTACTATTACCAAAAGACCCTAATGATGACAGAAACGTTATTATTGAGATCAGAGGAGGAGCTGGAGGAGATGAGGCTGCTCTATTCGCTGGAGATCTATTTAGAATGTATACTAGATATGCAGAGAGACATAAATGGAAAATTGAAATAATTGAAAAACAAGAGATTGGTGTTGGAGGTTTAAAAGAAGCTGTATTCTCTATAAATGGACAAGGTGCATATTCAAGACTTAAGTTTGAATCTGGAGTTCATAGAGTACAAAGAGTTCCTGAAACAGAATCATCTGGAAGAATCCATACATCTACAGCAACAGTAGCTGTTTTACCAGAGGTAGATGAGGTTCAAGACGTTAAAATCAATCCATCTGATCTTAAAATTGATACATTTAGAGCATCTGGAGCGGGAGGTCAGCACGTTAACATGACAGACTCAGCTGTTAGAATAACACACTTACCTACTGGAGTTATAGTTCAATGTCAAGATGAAAGATCACAGTTAAAAAATAGAGAAAAAGCAATGAAACACTTGGCTTCAAAACTTTATGAGATGGAGTTAGAGAAGCAAAGATCAGCTGTTGAAAGCGAAAGAAGATTACAGGTAGGTTCAGGAGATAGATCTGAAAAAATAAGAACATACAACTTCCCACAGGGAAGAATAACAGATCATAGAATCAAATATACAGCTCACCAATTAGAAGCTTTCCTAGATGGGGATATTGATGATATGATAGACGCTCTAACTACATTTGCCCAAGCAGAAATGCTTTCAAGTTCAGTGGAGTAATTATGAAATTACTTGATATATTAAAATTTTCTGAGGAGTATTTGAAAAAATACTCCTTTTCAAAACCCAGATTAGAGAGTGAAAAAGTTATATCCCATGTGTTAAATCTTGAAAGAATAACTTTATATGCATATTTTGATATGGAGCTCAATCTAGAACAAAAAGAAAAAATAAAGAGTTATTTAAAGGCAATGGCTAGAAATAGAGTGAATTTTGATGAGCTTCCAAAAGAGGAGATAAGCGTACCGAAAGAGAGAGATTGTACCCTAGAAAATAGGGCGCTATTACAAAAAAGTATCGATTATTTAGCGAAAAATGATGTGATAGACAGTAGATTGGACGCTGAATATATATTTGCTCATGTGTTAAAAGTTAAGAGAACCATTCTTTCAATGAATCTAAGAAAAGAGATAAGTTTAGCAGAGAAAGAGGAGATAAAGGATCTTTTATACAAAAGAGCCAAGGAGAAAAAACCTCTACAATATCTTCTAGGAGAGTGGGAGTTCTATGGGCTTCCTTTTAAGGTTGATGAAAGAGTCTTAATACCTAGAGCAGATACAGAGATTTTAGTGGAACAGTGTAAATTTATATTGAATGAGATAGAAAATCCAAAAGTTTTAGATATAGGTACAGGAAGTGGAGCTATATCTGTAACAATAGCTAAAGAGATACCATCTGCAACTGTTTTAGGTGCAGATATAAGTGGTGATGCTCTAGAAGTAGCTGTGGAAAATAGAAAAATAAATAATGTAGAGAGTAACTTGAAATTTATAAAATCAGATGTATTTTCAAATATAAAAGATATGGATTATGATATGATTATATCCAATCCACCATATATTCCACAGGAGGAGTATGAGGAGTTAATGCCTGAAGTTAAGAAGCATGAACCTCAAAGAGCATTAACAGATAATGGAGATGGGTACTACTTCTATAAGAAAATATCAGAGGAAGCACCAAAATATCTAAAAGATGGAGGATATCTAGCTTTTGAAGTTGGGTATAACCAAGCTCAAGAGGTGAGTGAACTTATGAAAAAATCAGGGTTCCAGATTATCGCTATTGTAAAGGATTATGGTGGAATAGAAAGAGTAGTAATAGGAAGAAAGAGTGGTGAAGAGAGTGTCGACAAAATTAGTTGACTACGATTATCATTTACCAGAGGAGTTAATAGGACAAAAACCTAGAGAGCCTAGAGACCACTCTAAACTAATGATAGTGAATAGAGAAAACAAAACATTGGAGCATAAAAAGTTCTATAATATATTGGATTATTTAAAAGAGGGAGATGTATTGGTAAGAAACTCAACCAAAGTTATTCCAGCTAGACTTTTTGGAAAAAAGGAAACTGGAGGAGTTTTGGAAATACTTTTAATAAAAAGAGTAAGTTTAGATACATGGGAGTGTCTTTTAAAACCAGCTAAAAAATTAAAGGTTGGTCAAAAACTTGAAATTGGAAACAATAAAGAACTTGTTGCAGAACTTTTAGAGATAAAAGAGGATGGAAATAGAGTTTTAAAATTTTACTATGAGGGAGCATTTGAAGAGGTTTTAGATAAACTTGGAAAGATGCCTTTACCTCCATATATAGTGGAAGCTTTAGAAACTAAGGATAGATATCAAACTGTGTATGCAATAAAAGGTGAATCGGTAGCGGCGCCAACGGCGGGACTACACTTTACAAAAGAGTTACTAGAGGAGATAAAAAGAAAAGGCATAGAGATTTTAGATGTATTTTTGGAAGTGGGACTAGGAACATTTAGACCAGTGCAAACTGAAGATGTTTTAGACCATAAGATGCATGAGGAAGCATTTGAAATTCCTGAGTACACTGTTGAAAGAATAAAAAAAGCAAAAGAGGAGAAAAGAAGAATTATAGCTGTTGGGACAACGACAGTTAGAGCTTTGGAGTCTTCAGTAGATAAGGATGGGAACCTAATTTCAAGAAAGGGTTCAACAGATATATTTATATATCCAGGATATAAATTTCATGTTATCGATGCTTTAATAACAAATTTTCATCTACCTAAGTCGACACTTCTTATGTTGGTTTCTGCTCTTTCAACTAGAGAGTTTATGTTAGATGTGTATGCTGAAGCAGTAAAAGAGGAGTATCATTTCTTTAGCTTCGGAGACGCAATGTTTATTTGTTAATAAAAAAGAGGTGAAAAGATGAGAATAATAGCAGGAGAAGCAAAAGGAAAAAGATTGGAGTGTAGAAAGGGAACAGATACTAGACCTACACAAGATAGTATAAAAGAATCTTTATTCTCTATAATAGCTCCATATATAACTGATGCTAGATTTTTAGACCTTTTTAGTGGGACAGGAAATATAGCTTTAGAGGCTTTAAGCAGAGGAGCTAGAAGAGCTGTAATGATAGAAAAGGATCAAGAGGCATTAAAATATATAATAAAAAATATTAATAACCTAGGATATGAGAATAAATCAAGAGCTTATAAAAATGAAGTTTTAAGAGCTGTTGAGATTCTAGGAAGAAAAGGTGAAAAATTTGATATAATCTTTATGGATCCACCATATAAAGATGAAGTTTGTGAAAAAGTTATGAGAGCAATATCAAAAGCTAATCTATTGGCAGATAATGGACTAATAATTTGTGAACATCATATGTATGAGGATATGGCTGATGAAGTTGGAGAGTTTAGAAAATCAGATGAGAGAAAGTATGGGAAAAAAGTTGTAACATTCTATACAAGATAAATGATTAAGGGAGGATTCATGAAAAAGGATAGTTTTGAGTATAATACCAATGAAATCGATATTATAATTGAAAAATTAGATAAGGGAGAGTTATCTTTAGATGAATCAATAAAAGAGTATGAAAAAGCTATGAAATTATTAAAAAAATCCGCAGATATTTTAAATAAGGCGGAAGGAAAAGTAATAAAAGTTACTTCAGAAAAAGATGAGGTAAATTTAGAGGTTGATGAAAATGTTTAAAAACTACTTAAAAACTCAAAGAGAGTTAATAGATCTTAATATAGAGTGTTATTTAAATAAATTGGAATACCCAAATGTAATAGCAGAAGGAATGAGATACTCTGTTTTAAATGGCGGTAAAAGGCTAAGACCAACTCTTTTACTAATGGTACTTGAACTATATGAAAGAGATTTAAGTCTGGGATTACCTATTGCAGTTGCCATTGAGATGATTCATTCATACTCCTTAGTTCATGATGATTTACCTGCTCTTGATAACGATGATTATAGAAGAGGAAAGCTTACAACTCATAAAAAGTTTGGAGAAGCGGAAGCTATATTGATAGGGGACGCTCTGTTAACTCACTCATTTTCCATTGTAACAGATGAAACTTGTGGCGTATCTTCAGATAAACTTATAAAGATTATAGGTATGATATCTAGATACGCAGGTATAAATGGGATGATAGGTGGACAGATGATAGATATTGAAAGCGAAAAGAAAAAAGTTCCATTGGAAACATTAAAATATATCCATGAGAATAAAACTGGAAAATTGATAAAGCTTCCAGTGGAGATAGGAGCTATAATTTGTGATGCGACAAAAGAGGAGTATAAGGCTTTAGAAAGATACTCCGAATGCATAGGATTGGCTTTTCAAATCAAGGATGATATCTTGGATATAGAGGGAGACTTTCAAAAGATTGGGAAACCTGTAGGAAGTGATTTAGAACTGGAGAAAACAACATATCCAAGTTTATTTGGAATGGATAAAAGTAGAGAGATACTTAAAGAGCTGATAGAGGATTCTAAAAAGAGTTTAAGTATTTTTCCAAAAGATAAAATTCAAAAATTTATTGAATTAGCGGATTATATAGGAATAAGAGAAAGCTAAAAAAGGGAGCCATTATTGGTTCCCTTTTCCTTTACTTTCCAACTCAGCTTTTCTAGTATTTTCACCATTTAAAATATAGATTAAATCACTGGCTAGATGTATTATATGGTCTGATAATCTTTCAAACTTTTTATCTAGAAGCATAAGTTCAGATCCTCCAACAACATTGTCAGAAGTTTCCTTCATCTTACTTAAAAAATACTCAGTATTAGAGTTTATTAAATCGTCAATCTCCTCATCTAAATAGAGTACATTGTATAGTAAACTAACATCCTCATTTAAAAAGGCATCCACATACATCTGAAAAAGTCCTCTGATTTTTTTAGCTATGGGATAAACTTTTTCACTTAGAGCATAAGCCAGATTTGGGGATTTCTTCTCAATATCCTTAATTAGAGTTAGGTTAGCTTTTAAAAGGTCTCCCATTCTCTCAAGAACTCTTACACTGTTTATAATCATAACCAATTTTCTAAGGTTTTTAGCAGCAGGTTGGAACCTTGCCATAGTAATTATTGAATCCTCTTTTAATTTTACTTCAAAAGAGTTAATAAAATCTTCAATCATTTTAGCTTCTCCATAAAGAGTTGGATTAAAACTATTGTTTTGAAGCATCTCTAGGTTTACGTCAAAATTTCTACCAACATATTTTAATGTTTCTAAGTAGTGCTCATCTAAAGCTTTTAAAGATTCATTTAAAGTTCTCATAAAATCTCCTTTTTATCCAAATTTTCCTGTTATATAATCCTCGGTTTTCTTAACCTTAGGAGTGGTAAATATCTTTGAAGTCTCATCGAATTCTTCTAGCACTCCCTGATAGAAGAAACCTGTATAATCAGATATTCTTGAGGCCTGTTGCATATTGTGTGTAACAATGACAATACTATAGTTTTTTGCAAGTTCAACAATTAACTCCTCTATTTTAGATGTTGATATAGGATCAAGTGCTGATGTTGGTTCATCCATCAATAAAATTTCCGGGTTGATAGATATAGCTCTTGCGATACAAAGTCTTTGTTGTTGTCCTCCAGATAAACCTAAAGCAGATTGATGTAACTTATCTTTAACCTCATCCCATAGAGCAACAGCTTTTAAAGATGATTCAACAATCTCGTCCAACTTTTTCTTGTCAGTCTCTCCATGTAGTTTAGGGGCATAAACTAAATTTTCATAGATTGATTTAGGGAAGGGATTAGGTTTTTGAAAAACCATTCCAACCTTCTTTCTAAGTTCAACAATATCAAATTGTTTATCAAAAATGTTTTGATCATCAAGAAGAATTTCACCCTCATATTTAATACCAGATATTAAATCATTCATTCTATTTAAAGACCTTAAAAAAGTTGACTTTCCGCAACCTGATGGTCCAATAAGAGCTGTAACCTTGTTTTTCATTATATCCATATTTATACTTTTTAAAGCTTTGTAGTCACCATAGTAAAAGTTAAAATCCTTAACAGATATTCTAACGTCTTGTTTCATAATTTATATTCCTCCAAAATTATATGAGATTATTTTTCAAATTTATTCCTGATATAGGCACCTATAAGGTTGAATCCAACAGTTATAAAAACCAGTATAAACAGTGTTCCATGCATATTGCTCTCAGGCATATTTGGAACTTGAGTCGATATAACATATAGGTGATATGGTAATGCCATTACCTGGTCAAAGATTGATTCAGGTAAAAATGGTAGATAGAATGCTGCAGCTGTAAATAGTATTGGAGCAGTTTCACCAGCAGCTCTAGATATACTAAGTATAACCCCAGTGGAGATACCTGGTAAAGCAGCAGGGATTACAACCTTTGATATAGTTTCCCACTTTGTTGCACCAAGGGCAAGTGAGGCTTCTCTTAGGCTATTAGGAACAGCTAAAAGAGCTTCTCTTGTGGCAGTTATAATAACTGGAAGACACATAATACCAAGTGTTAAAGAACCAGATAATATAGAAACTCCAAACTTAAAATAGATTACGAATAGAGCCATTCCAAAAAGACCATATATAATACTTGGAATACCAGCTAGATTGATAATAGTCAAGTTTATAAGTCTTGTTATAATATTATCGTTCGCATATTCCACAAGATACACTCCAGTGAAAACTCCAAATGGAACGGAAACAGCTATAGTTCCAAGAGTTAAGTAGATAGTACCAACAATAGCTGGAAGAACACCACCAGCTCTCATACCTCTTTTTGGAACTTCAGTTAAAAAATCCCAAGAGATTGCAGGAACTCCCTTATATATAATATAACCTAAAATTAAAAAGATTGGTATGACAGATAGTAATGCAATTACTTTAATAAATAATTCGATTGCTACACCACTTTTTCCTTTTAAAATTTTCATTTTAATAATCCTCCTATTTTCCCATTAGCTTTCTTGACTTACGAATATATTTATCGGCTATACTATTTGTTAAAAAACTGATGGCAAATAATACTAATCCAATAGCAAATAGTGCGTGATAATGTTGACTTCCTTGAACAACCTCTCCCATTTCTGCAGCTATAGTAGCCGTTAAAGTTCTTACAGGAGAAAGAGGAGAAGTAGCCATAATTGGCGCATTTCCAGTTATCATCAACACAGCCATTGTCTCACCAATAATTCTACCAAATCCTAACATGATACCGGCGAATATACCAGGGAAAGCAGCAGGTAAAAGAACTTTAAAAACTGTTTCTAACTTATTTGCTCCCAATGCCAGTGAGGCTTCTCTATAAGATTTATCAAGTGCATTTAAAGCATCATCCGATAGACTAACAATGGTTGGAATAGCCATAAAAGATAGCATAATTCCACCAGTTAAAGCATTTAAACCACTAGTTAATTGAAAGGTATCCTTGACAAAACCAGATAGGATATAAAGACCTAAATATCCTAAAACTACTGATGGTAAAGCTGACATTGTTTCTATTATTATTTTAATAGTTTTTTTAGTTTTCTTATTAGCAAACTCAGATATATATATAGTTGTTATAATTCCAACAGGAATCGATATACATAAAGCGACTAGCGTAACCCAAAATGATCCTACTAGAAGAGGTAAAAGTCCATATTTACCAGATAGAGAGATCCATTCAGTACCGAAGAAAAATTTTGATAAAGGATACTCTTTAAAGAAAGATAAGCTATTTACTAAGATAAAAATAAAGATAAGTATAACGATTAGAATGTTAAAGATTCCGATAACTGAGTGTACTTTACTCATAAAAGAATCTTTAATCTTTCTTATACTATGCATGATGACCTCCTAAAACTATGTTAAAAAATTAAAAAAATTTTAAACTATTTTTAAACTAAAATTTATATTTATAGCAATATCATATAACTTACTTGTTAAAATAGGATTAATTGTATGTAAAAAAAATGTAAAATATTTTTTACCATTTTTTTACATTAAATTTAAACTAGATTAACATTGATGTTTTATACTTAATTCATAAATGATAAAGATAGAAAGCAAGATTAAGATAAAATTTAAAAATTTAGGAGGAGTGAATTTAAAAATGAAAATGAAAAAGTTTTTTTTAATGGGATTAATGGTAATGATGGGAGCTTATTCAACAACAGCAATGGCAACAAAAGTTGTTCAAGTAAAGGGGTCAGATACAATAGTAAATGTTTCTCAATATATAGCAGAGGAGTATATGGGGAAAAATAAAGAGGCTAGAATTGCTGTAACAGGTGGAGGATCTGGAGTTGGAATCTCATCTTTAATAAATGGAACAGCTGATATTGGAATGGCTTCTAGAAATATAAAAGATAAAGAGGTAAAGGCAGCTGAAGAAAAAGGATTAAAAATAAAAGAGGTAGTTTTAGGTTATGACGGAATCACTGTAATAGTAAATGAAGGAAATAAAGTCAATGATTTAACACACCAAGACTTAGCTAAAATCTTTAGAGGAGAGATTACAAATTGGAAAGAGTTAGGTGGAGAAGATGCTGCAATAGTTGTTCTATCAAGAGATTCATCTTCAGGTACTCACGAATTCTTTAAAGAGCATATCATAAGAGAGGAAAATACAAAGAAGGATGCAGAGTATGGAAAAAATACTTTATATATGCCTTCAAATGAAGCTATAAAACAGGAGATAAAAAATAATAAATATGCAATTGGATATATCGGTATGGGATATATGGACAAATCTGTAAAAAGCTTAAAAGTTGACTCGATTGAACCTAATGTACAAAATGTAGCAGATAAAAAATATCCAATAGCAAGAGAAATCTATTGGTATGTTATAGATACAGACAATAAAAATGTAAATGGATTAGTTGATTTCGCATTATCAGCAGATGGACAAAGAGTAGTTTCTGACGAAGGGTTTGTTCCAGTAAAATAACATTACAAAGGTGTCCCAATGAAAAAAGGACACCTTTTTTATATTTATGATATAATAGAAAAAAAAGGGAGAGATGATATGAAGGTATTAGTAGTTGAAGATGATTTAGAGATACAGGCATTAATAAATTACTATTTTACAAAAGAGGGGTATAAAGTAACTGTAGCATCTGATGGATTAGAGGGATTGAAGTATTTAAAAAAGGATAAACATGAGCTAATTATTTTAGATTTAATGTTACCAAATTTAGATGGGGTAAATTTTACAAAAATTGTTAAAGAGATGGAGGATGAGTATGGAACTCCATATATTATAATGTTAACAGCTAAGACAGAGGTTGAAGATGTGTTAAAGGGATTAGAAATAGGTGCAGACGACTATATGAAAAAACCTTTTGATCCAAGAGAGCTATTATTAAGAGGAAAGAAATTACTTAACCAACAAGAGAAAAATAAAAAGATAAGAAATAGATTTTTAGATTTGGAGATAGATGAGGATAAACATCTAGTGACTAATAGTGGAGAAGAGGTTGAACTATCTAAGAAAGAGTATGATCTATTGCTACTTCTAGTGAAAAATAAGGGGATTGTTGTCAGTAGAGAAAAGATTTTAGATAAAGTTTGGGGCAGTAACTACTATTCAGGAGATAGAACAGTAGATGTTTATATATCGAAGTTAAGAGAGAAGATTCCATTTTTAACAGAGTGCATAAAAACAGTGAAAGGAGTTGGGTACAGATTAGAAGAAAGGAGATAATTGCTCTTTTTTTTATAGTTATGATTGAAATAATTTTTGTGATAACTAATATATCATTTTTATCTCATCTCTATAGAGATGGAGTGAGAAATAGTTTGAAAGAAAATGTTTTCATTATATCCAATTTAATTAAAGAGTATGATAAGAAAGATTACCAACAGATATTTGAAAATTCAGATATGAGATTTAATATAATTAGCCTTGATGGTAAAGTTATATATGACTCTAGAAAGTACAATGAAGAGGGAAAACTAGAAAATCATAGTAATAGAAAAGAGGTTGTGGAGGTCAGAGATACTGGAACAGGGTTCGATATAAGAAAGAGTAGTATTTCAGATGAAACAATGGCTTACTATGCAGTTAAAAGAATCAATAAAGAGGGGGAAAGAGTAGTTGTAAGAGTTTCTAAAAACTATGGAGATACCCTAAGAATGCTAAAAATAATTTTAATAGCTGAACTTTTATTTTTTACTTTTTTAAATTTTACAATTCATGCATTTTATAAAAAATACTTAAAGAGAGATTTATATAGAAAGATAGAAGTTATTGAAGATTTCTTAAAAGAAAAAGGAAATGGAGAAAATTTATACTTTGAAAAAGACCCTTGGATTTTGAATCTATGGGATATTGTTCAAAAGTGGCAAAAACAAAATTTAGAAAATATAGTTAGTTTAAAT
>NZ_DBGBQB010000174.1:0-10127 GCF_048470075.1 Cetobacterium sp.
GTTTTTTAAAGAAGTTTAGTTTTATTGGAAAATTAATCTGCTTTAAAGACATAACCAACTCCTCTTACACTTTTAATATAGTTATCATAACTTCCAAGTTTTTTTCTCAATCTTTTAACAATTGTATCCACTGCTCTTTCATCACCAAAAAACTCAAATCCCCACACTTCATTAAGTAAAGTTTCACGAGAAAAGATAATATTTTGATTTCTTAAAAAAAACTCTAAAAGTTGCGCTTCTCTTCTAGGAAGAGTGTTGCTCTCCTCAGGAGTATCTAACTTAAATGTGTTAAAGTCAAATGTGATATCTCCAACTTTAAAAAATGTATCATTATTAAGTTTGAATATTTTTTTCAATTTAATAATGAGAAGTTTAGGTGTAAATGGTTTTGTTATATAGTCATCAGCACCTAATTCAAGTCCTTTTATTTCATCGAACTCACTATCTCTAGCAGTAATCATAATTATGGGTATTTGAGATAATGACTTTAATTTTTTACAAATCTCCCAGCCATTCATACCTGGGAGATTTATATCTAATAAAATAAGATCTGGTTTCTCTTTATAAAAATAATCGATTGCTTCGTCTCCTCTATGGGTTATAACTGTTTCAAACCCCTCATCTCTTAAAGAGTCTGAAATAACCTTAGCAAGAGATTTTTCATCTTCAACAATAAGAACCTTCTTCATTTTTAAACCTTAACTATTTTTATGTTCAAAGATAACATCGATAGGAGTACCTTCAAATCCGAAAGATTCTCTTAATTTATTTTCAATATATCTACCATAAGAGAAGTGAACTAACTCTGGATAGTTACAGAAAAGAACAAATCTTGGTGGTGCAGTAGAGATTTGTGTAGCATAGTTAATCTTAACAACTCTACCTTTTCTTGTAGGCGGATTATTCATAATAATAGCCTCACTGATAACAGTGTTTAATAATCCAGTAGAGATTCTTTTATTATACTCAGCAAATACAGCTTCTGCATGCTCTAATAACTTAGTTGTTCTCTGACCAGTTAAAGCTGATACGAATTCAATAGGTGCATAAGATAGGAATGGTAACTCAGTGTACAGCTCCTCTCTCATCTTTTTCATTGTATCATTTTTCTTATCAGGAATAGTGTCCCATTTGTTTATAACTATAATAATTGGCTTTTTCTCTTCATAAGCGATACCAGCAATTCTTTTATCTTGCTCAGTTAATCCTTCGCTACCATCTATCATCCAGATACAAACATCCGCTCTTTTTATAGTTTTTATAGCTCTTAAAACAGAGTAATACTCTAAACTCTCTTCAACTTTAGATTTTCTTCTAATACCAGCAGTATCTATAAGGATATATCTATTTCCATCATACTCAATGGCAGTGTCAATAGCATCTCTAGTTGTACCAGCTATGTTACTTACAATAGTTCTTTCCTCACCAGAAAGTCTATTAACAAGAGATGACTTTCCAGCATTAGGTCTACCTATAATAGCTAACTTAAGTCCCTCTTCTTCCTCATACTCTTCAACTGTTTGATCAATAATATTAACCACTAGATCTAACATATCTCCAAGGTTAACTTTATGCTCTCCTGATATTGGTATTAGATGTTCAAATCCAAGTCCCCAGAAATCATATACATCATCCTGTTGAGCTTGGAAGTTATCAATTTTATTAACACAAAGAATAACTGGTTTATGTTTTTTTCTTAATAGATAAGCGATCTCTTCATCTAAAGGATTTAAACCATTTTTTCCATCTACAACGAATAAAATAACATCTGCTTCATTCATAGCAACTTCAGCTTGTTGTTTAATTTTAGTCATCATAAAATCATTATTCCTAGGCTCAAGTCCTCCAGTATCAACTAGAACGAACTCTTTTCCAGCCCACTCAGTTTCTCTATATAGTCTATCTCTTGTAACTCCTGGTTGGTCATCAACGATAGCAACTCTATCTCCAACCAATTTATTAAATAGTGTTGATTTTCCAACATTTGGTCTTCCAACGATTGCAACAATAGGTTTCAATTTTAATACCTCCTAGTTTTATTTGTTTGAGTGATAATATCTTTTTGTTTTTGTTTTTTACCGTTATCCTTCTCAACAAATATTTTTTTATTGTTAAGTGGATTCATTTCGGTATAGTACATAAGTGTAGAATAAGTTGATGGAGTAGGAGTAAAAATTTGTACCTGCTCTGGACTTATTTTTAGTTCAGAGGATGCGAATCTTTTTAAATCTAACATATCTTTTTCGTTACACCCAGGATGAGCAGCAATTAAATAGTAAGTTAAAAACTGTTTTTTATCATGTTTTTTATTTAGTTCATAAAAACGGTTTTTAAACTCTTTTAAAATGCTTTTTCCTTGTTTACCCATAAGAGAAAGAATTTTATCCTCTGTATGCTCAGGAGCAATTTTCATCTGTCCTGAAATATGGTCTTTGATAAGCTCTTCAAGATATCTATCACCAGACTTATTATCATCTAAAATCATATCATATCTAATTCCAGATGCAATAAATATTTTTTTAATTTTATCTATTGATTTTAGCTTTTTCAAAAGAGAGATCTGTCTAGAGTGATCAAGTTTTAAAGCGGGGCAAGTTTCAGGATAGAGACATCTTTTATGAGAACAAGCTCCATGTTTAAGTTTTTTATTACACTCAAGACCATACATATTAGCTGTAGGGCCTCCTACATCAGATATATTTCCTTTAAATCCTTTTGAATTAGCTATATTTGTAACCTCTTTAACTATGGAATCCTCACTTCTAGAGATCACTGTTCTTCCTTGATGAACAGCGATTGCACAGAAGTTACACTCTCCATAGCACCCTCTGTGTGTAGTAACAGAGTGTTTAATAGTATCTAAAGCTTTGACATGTCCATCTTTTTTATAGTATGGATGAACGTCTCTTTCAAAATCAAGTCCATATATCTCATCCATCTCTTGAGAAGTGAAGTTCTCACAAGGTGGATTTTGAATAAAGTATCTATCAGCATTTTTTTGATAGATTCCTTTGGCAGTTATAGGATCACAATTATGATAGAAAAGTTCAAAAGCTTTTATAAAATTTTCCTTTTTTTCAACGCACTCTTCAAAGCTTGGAAGGGCTAAATAACCCTCTTTTGGTTCTTTGGAGATATAGCCAATACCTCTAATATCTTTCCAATCCTTACCATTTTTTAGTGCTGTAGCAAGGTTTAACATAGATTTTTCTCCCATTCCATAGGAGATGATATCAGCTTTAGCGTCAAAAATAATAGGACGTCTTAAAGAGTTACTCCAGTAGTCATAGTGGACAACTCTTCTAAGACTAGCCTCTATTCCCCCTAATACAATGGGAACAGGACTATTTTTAAAGAAACGACGAATTAAATTTGTATATTGAATCGTAGCTCTATCAGGTCTTCTATTGTTAATTCCACCTGGAGTAAAATCGTCACTTTTTCTTCTTTTTTTAACAGCAGTATAGTTAGCAACCATGGAATCTACACAACCAGCAGAAACTGCCCAATATAAATTGGGAGTTCCTAATCTAGTTATATCTTTATCAGAGTTAATATCTGGTTGAGCGATTACTCCTACTTTAAAACCATGTTTAACTAACCATTTACCGATAATAGCAGTACCATTATAAGAGGTGTCTAAATAGGTATCTCCAGATACAAGAATTATATCTAAAGAGTCCCAACCTAATTTTTTAACCTCTTCCATTGTAGTAGGTAGAAACATTTAAAATCACACTCCTTGAGAAGCAGCCATTAAGAAAGGAACAACTTGTTTCTTTCTAGATACAACACCATCAACCCATGCAGTATTATTTGTTAAAGTTGTATGGAATCCTCTTTCAACAAGAGATGGTTCTCCAACAACAAGTAACATAGATCCAGCTTTTACAATATCAGTAATAACTAATACAGATAACTGGTAGTCATTTTCAGCATTTGTTTTAGCCATAGCTTTTTCTAAAGCTGATTGTTGATCTAGCACTCCTTTTACATCAACTGTATTAACTTGAGAGATTGCTAATTTAATACCATTCATAGAGAACTCTTTTTGATCCATGCTCAAGATCTCCTCTGGAGTTTTATCAGAAAGAGATGTACCAGCTATAAGCATATCCATACCGAAAGCTTCATAATTCTCTATACCAGCAATAGCGGCAAGTTCTTTTACAACCTGAATATCTTTCTCTGTACAAGTAGGTGATTTAAATAGAAGTGTATCTGATAGAATAGCACTCATCATTAAACCAGCAATCTCTTTAGGTGGAACTATTCCAGCCTCTTTATATAAACCGTAGATAATTGTACAAGTACATCCAACAGTTTCAGCATTTATTTTAACAGGTTCATTTGTTTCAAAGTTTCCAAACTTATGGTGATCAACAACTTGAACTATTTTAGCATCTTTTAAGCCAGCAACTGATTGAGCAGCTTCATTGTGGTCAACTAAAACAACATTTTTTCTAGTGAAGTTAATTAAGTTTTTAGTTCTTATTGTTCCATAAACCTCTCCATTTTTGTCAACAACTGGGAAGTTTGTCTGTGTAGACTCCTTCATAATATCTTTGATATCAACTAAGTAATCATCAGTTGAGAATGAGTAGAACTTTTCATTACTCATTATTGACAGAATTGATACCGACTGTGAAATCAATGGAATTGCTTTAAATAGAGATTTATTAACTCTTAAAATAGGAGTTTTAGAATCTCTAGGTAAAATAACATCATCTTTGTCGCAGCAAAGAATAATCATATTAACACCTAAATCAATTAAATCATCAACAGAATCAAGTAGTGTTGTAGTAATAACAATATCACCTGCAGCGATATTTCTATACTCACTTACCCCTTTTAAACTAGCTTCAATTTTACCACAAGGGTATTCTCCACTGATAACCTCTCCCTCTAAAACATCTTTTAGATTTTCATAAGTTGTATAGTATTTAGAGAATAGTTCAGAGTAGTCGATATTCAAATAAGCATTAGCAATATCTGAAACATGAATCATTCCTCTTAAGTGATTTTTGCTGTTAACAACTGGTAAACTTGAGAAGTTCTCCTCTGTCATTATTTCTAAAGCTCTTTTTAATGAATCTTTATGATTAATAGTTTTCTTCTCAACACGAGTTAAGTCTGATATTTGAGCACTTACTGTTGAAAGTAGTTTTGGTGCATCTATTTTAAAGCTGTTTAAAACAAATTCAGTTTCCTTACTAATGTTTCCTAATCTACAAGCTTGAGCAGATTCTCCTTTTAATTCTTTTAATCTAGCTAATGAGATAGCTGAACAGATTGAATCTGTGTCTGGATTTCTGTGTCCAAAAATTAAAGTTGGTTCCATGTAAAATACTCTCCTTTTTCTTTATAAGTCTATTAATTATTTTATCATTTTTTTGAAAATAGAACAACAAAATCTTTACTTTTCTTATAAAAAAACATAAATATGAAATAGAGTGTGGTAGAATCTGGAAAATATACTGTTATTGTGATAAAATATATTAAAAGTTTTTTGAAAATTCAAAAGAGGTGAAGTTATGAAATTAGTGGATACACATTGTCATTTGGATAATGAAAAATTCGATGAAGATAGAGTGGATGTAATAGAAAGAATAAAAGAAAAATTAGAGTTTTGCGTAAATATAGGATATGATTTAGCAAGTTCTAAAAAAAGTTTAGAGCTGGCAAAAAAGTATAGTTTTATATACGCAGTGATTGGAGTACACCCCATTGATATAGCTGAATATAACCAAGAGGTTGAAAAGGAGCTTGAACTTTTGGGAGGGGATTCCAAAGTTGTGGCAATAGGTGAGATAGGATTGGACTATCACTGGATGACAGAGACAAAAGAGATTCAACAGGAAAGATTTAAAAAGCAATTAGAGCTTGCTATGAGATTGAATAAACCCGTTGTTATCCACACAAGGGACGCTATGGAAGATACAGTCAATATATTAAAAGAGTATCCAAGTATAACTGGAGTTATCCACTGTTATCCTGGATCTTTAGAAACAGTAAAACAACTTATTGATAGATTTTATTTGGGAATAGGTGGAACTTTAACTTTTAAAAATGCTAAAAAAACTGTTGAAGTGGTAAAAGATATTCCAGTGGATAGAGTTGTGATTGAAACAGATTGTCCATATCTAACTCCAGAGCCATTTAGAGGGAAAAGAAATGAACCTATTTATGTGGAGTATGTGGCAAAAAAAATAGCTGAAATAAAAGGAATGGATGTTGAAGAGGTTACAAGAATAACTACTGAGAATGCTAAAAAATTATATAGAATAGGTTAGGATATGACTATGAAATTTATAGGAATAGGAAATGATATAGTGGAGATTGAAAGAATATCTAAAGCTATTGAAAAAGATGGGTTTAAGAAAAGAGTATTCACAGACGCAGAGATATCTCAAATAGAGGGAAAAGGAAATAGAAGTGAAAGTTATGCTGGAAGGTTTTCAGCCAAGGAAGCTATATCTAAAGCATTAGGAACTGGAGTTAGAGGATTTAATTTAGTAGATATAGAGATTTTAAATAACCCCTTAGGAAAGCCTGAGGTAACTTTAAAAGGAAATTTAGAGGAAAAAAATAGTAGATATGTGGTGGAGATATCCATATCTCATTGTAAGGAGTATGCAACAGCTGTTGCATTAATAATGGAAAGAGAGGTAAAATGAGAGATTTTTATCAAAAATTAGATAACTATATAGATAGTTTAGAGGATAGAAAAAATGATTATAAAGTTCTATCTTTTGTTGTAGATGAATTGGGATATCTTCCAGATGAAGTTTTAAATCATATAGCAAAAAAAATGGATATTTTTCCATTCTCATTGGAAAGTACAATAAAATTCTATCCTAAATTACAAAGGGCGAGAACTAAAAACTATGTTCAAGTTTGTGTGGGAAGAAATTGTAAACAGTCAGGATTAAAGGAGAAGTTAGAGGAGATAAAAATCAAGGTGGATTTTCCAATAGAGGAGAGACACTGTTTAGGAAGATGTGGAAAAGGAAAGGCTTTAAAGATCAATGAGGAGTACTATTCATATAAAACATTGGAAGAGTTAGAGAAGTTATTATTAAATTTAAAGTAATATCAGGAGGAGTTTTAATGGACATTTTAGAATTAAAAAGAGAGTATAATCAGTTTAAAAATCAAATAGATGCTATAAGGGGGTCTCTTTGACTTAGATGGCAGAAGAGCAAAAATTGCCACTTTAGAGAAAAAGACATTAGAGGATGGATTTTGGAATGATAAGTTAACTAGTGGAAAAATAATAAAAGAGATGAACGAGGAAAAAGATATTGTAAAAGAGTTTGAATCTATAGAGAATATGTTTTTTGATGAGGAAGTATTAATAGATTTTGTCTCTATGGGAGAGGAAGACTTTGTAGAGGAACTAGAGGAAAAACATAGTAAACTTACGCATATGATTGATAACTTCGATACTAAAATGCTTTTAGATGGAGAGTATGATGGAAATAATGCAATAGTTACAATTCACTCAGGAGCTGGAGGAACAGAGGCCTGTGATTGGGCGGATATGCTGTATAGAATGTATATGAGATGGTTCAATTCAAGAGGGTTTAAAGTGACAGAGATGGACTATATGCCAGGGGATTCAGTAGGAATAAAATCAATTACTCTTCTGGTGGAAGGTACAAGAGCATATGGATATTTGAAAGGTGAAAAAGGTGTTCATAGACTTGTAAGAATATCTCCTTTTGATGCCAATAAAAAAAGACACACTTCATTTGCATCTGTGGATATAATGCCAGAGGTTGATGATACAGTTGAGATAACGATAGATTCAGGTGATTTGAGAATAGACACATATAGAGCTTCTGGAGCTGGTGGGCAGCACGTAAATATGACTGACTCAGCAGTTAGAATAACGCATATACCAACTGGAGTTGTAGTGACTTGTCAAAGAGAGAGATCACAACTTAGTAATAGAGAAACAGCCATGAAACTTTTAAAGTCTAAACTTCTAGAACTTGAGATGAAGAAAAAAGAGGAGGAGTTAAAAAAGATTCAGGGAGAACAAAGTGATATTGGTTGGGGAAATCAAATTAGATCATATGTATTCCAACCTTATACAATGGTAAAGGATCATAGAACGGGTGTGGAGTCTGGAAATATTAGAGCAGTTATGGATGGAGATATTGATGACTTTATAAATGGATATTTGAGATGGTCAAAAAATAAAAACTAGTAAGTAATCTTGAAATTATTATCTATATGGATTATAATATAGGGTACAAATTACAAAAAAGGGAGAGATTATAATGGAAAGAAGAGTAAGAACAAGAATTGCGCCTTCTCCAACAGGAGATCCACACGTAGGAACAGCTTACATTGCGTTATTCAACTTAGCTTTTGCTTATAAAAATGGTGGAGACTTTATATTAAGAATAGAGGATACTGACCAAAATAGATACACAGAAGGATCAGAGCAGATGATATTTGATGCTTTAAAGTGGCTAGGATTAGACTATGCTGAAGGTCCTGATATCGGTGGACCAGTAGGACCATATAGACAATCAGAGAGATTCCATTTATATGGAGAGTATGCACATAAATTAGTAGAAAAAGGAGAGGCATACTACTGCTTCTGTACTCAAGATAGATTGGAAAAATTGAGAGAGAGACAAAAAGCTATGGGAAAAGCTCCAGGATATGATGGTCATTGTAGATCTCTTTCTAAAGAGGAGATTGAGGCTAAATTAGCTGCTGGCGAAGAGTATGTAATTAGACTTAAAATGCCTTATGAGGGAGAAACAATAATAAAAGATAGATTAAGAGGGGATATCGTTTTTGAAAATAATAAAATTGATGATCAGGTTTTATTAAAAGGTGACGGATTCCCAACTTATCACTTAGCAAATGTTGTAGATGACTACTTAATGAATATCACTCATGTAATCAGAGCTGAGGAGTGGATTGCATCAACACCAAAGCATATCCAACTATATAAAGCTTTTGGATGGCAAGAGCCAGAGTTCATTCATATGCCACTTCTTAGAAACTCAGATAGAACAAAAATATCTAAGAGAAAAAATCCAGTATCATTAAATTGGTATAGAGAAGAGGGATACCTAAAAGAGGGTATTGTAAACTTCTTAGGATTAATGGGATACTCATTTGGAGAGAATAAAGAGATATTTACACTTCAAGAGTTTAAAGATAACTTTGATATAGATAAGGTATCTTTAGGAGGACCTGTATTTGACCTAGTTAAACTAGGATGGGTAAATAACCAACATATGAGAATGAAAGATTTAAGAGAGTTAACAGAGTTAGCAGTTCCATTCTTTAGAAATGCTGGTTTAATTGGTGAGGAGTTAACTGAGAAAGAGTTTGACACTCTTTCAAGAGTAGTTGATATTTTAAGAGAGGGAGCTCAGACTATAAAAGAGATTGTTGAGCAATCAGAAGTTTACTTTAAAGATGAGTACACTCTACCAGTGGTAACAGAAGAAACGGATAAAAAAGAGGTAAAAGGTATTGAAAGACTTCATACAGTTATTCAAGATGAGGCTGGAAAGAGATCAATAAACCTATTCCAAGAAAAAATAGCTGCATGTGATGAAGCTATATCTATTGAAAGAGCTAAAGAGTTATTAAAAGAAACTTTAGACGAAGTTGGAGAGGGACCAGGAAAAGTATATATGCCTTTAAGAGCGGTGTTAACTGGACTTCCAAAAGGAGCAGATCTATATAACTTAGTATCTATTATTGGGAGAGATAGAACTTTAGCTAGAATAGAGAGAATGAAAAAATTATATAATATTTAATGAATAGAGTGGAGTTTTTTTAACTCCACTTTTTTTAGCAAAAAATAAAAGAAAAATATAAATAGAAAGTAATTACTATTATAAAGTGTTGGTTGCAAAGGAGAGCATTATGAAAAATCATATTCTACTGGGTAAGTTATTGATAGAAGCCTTTAAAATTTTAGGGGTAGCACAGAAAGAGATAGAAGAGGAGCTAAAAAATTTCAAATTTACAAAAGATTTAGAGTTAGATTTTAAAAATATGAATTTTAAAGAGTCATTTAAAAAAAATTTCTTTACACTATTAATAATCTCTCTTCTTTTAGAAAGTAAAATTTCAAAAAAAAATAT
>NZ_DBGBQB010000175.1:0-23385 GCF_048470075.1 Cetobacterium sp.
ACATAACATATAGGAGAAAAAATATGGGAAGAAAACCTAATTTTACTAGAGAGGAAATTTTAGAGTGTGCATTTGAAATTCTAAATAGTGAGAGCTTAAAAGAAGTGACGGCAAGAAATATAGCTAAAAAATTAGGGGTATCAACAATTGCTATATATTCAGCATTTAAGTCTATGGATGAGTTAAAAAATGAGTTGTCAAAAAAAGCTAAAACAAAACTTTTTGAATATACAAAACGTGACTATACAGATTTATCGATTTTAAATATAGGTATAGGAATCTGTCTTTTTGCAAAAGAGGAAAAAGCGTTATTTAGAACGATTTTTTTAAGAGAGGGTTTGCCAAGAGAGTTTATGGATGAAGTTATGGATGATTTTAGAAATTTAATATATAGTGGATTCAATAAAAATAGAGAATATAATCAATTCCCTGTGGATATAATTGAATGGGTTATAAAGAAAGGATGGTATTTTTCTCACGGATATGCCACTTTGATTTGTACAGGATTCTATATTGATATAGAGTTTGAAACATTTAAAAATGAGATTATTGAAATGGGAAATGTATTAATAGAAAAAGCTTTAGAAATGACAAAGGAGAGGGATAATGAAGTTTAAGCAACAATTGATGTTATTAGGGATAGTTTTATCAGCTAATGCTATGGGGGGAAGCATAGACTATCTTTCACAACAGGATGCAGAGTATTTAGCACACCCAGCGATGGTTGGAAAAGTAGGAGTGTCTGGAGCATATTATAACCCAGCTGGAACGGTATGGTTAGAGGATGGAACTTATATTCAGATAAACAATCAAACACACTTAAAAGATTATAGAATGGAGCATACTAATTCATCTGGGGAGACAAGTAAATTTAAAAGTGACAAGGCATCTCCAGTAGTTCCAAGTTTACAAATTGTAAAGAAAAAAGGAGATACAGCATTTTTCTTCCATGCTGGAGCGATAGCAGGAGGAGGTAGCGTTGCTTATAGTGGAGGAATTGCAACTTTTCCACAGATAGCTGATGACAAATTTAGCCAAATAGGTGGTGGATTTACAAGTGGTTCAACAATACATGGTAAATCATACTATGTGGCATTTCAAGGTGGAGTGGCTAGAAAGTTTAATGAGGCTTGGAGTGGAGCAGTTGGTATAAGATTAGTTGATGCTGAAAGAAAATTTAAAGGGGAAGGGAATTTTGAAGTTTTAGGTGGTGCAATAAAACCTAAATTTGATATAGATTCAGAGAGAACTGCCTTTGGAGTAGCTGGAATATTTGGATTAAACTATCAGCCAAATGATAGATTTAATCTAGGTTTGAGATATGAAACTGAAACTAAGCTAGATTTTGATAATAAAGAACATAAATTAAGAAATGGATTTAATAGTTCAGTACCTACAATGATAATTCCTGGGGTAGGAAAACTATCTGGAGATACATTCTATAATATGATAGCTCAAGACCCTGCAATAAGACAGTGGATGTCAGAGGGAAGTGGAAAGAGAAACTTACCAGCAATGGCAGCGATAGGAGCTTCATATAGAGCAACAGAGAAACTTACACTTTTAGCTTCAGGAAACTACTATTTTATAAAAGAGACAAGTGATGACTTAGGGAACTTTGATCATTATGACAATGGATATGAAGTTGCAGTTGGTTTAGATTATCAGTTGAATGAGAAATGGACTTTAATGACAGGATATCAATACACAGATACGGGAGCTAATGAGAAAACTTACACTGATACAGACTATGTATTAGATGCGAATATGTATTCAGCAGGAGTTAAATATAGATACAGTTCTCAACTTGAACTAATGGCTACTTATTCATATGTGAGTTATGTAAATGATAAAAATATTAAAAATATTAAATATAGTAAACATGTAGATGCCTTTGGATTGGGATTGATCTATAAGTTTTAACAAGTGCATAAAAAGAGAGAGTCCAAGCTCTCTCTTTTTAATATCTCTCTTTAACTTCTCTTTCAATGTTTCTTTGCTGATCTTTTTTAGCTAAAGAATCACGTTTATCATAATTTTTCTTACCTCTAGCTAAAGCGATTTCCACTTTTACAAATCCCTTAGATAAATGGATGTTTAAAGGAACTATTGTATAACCTTTTTGCATAACTTTTTCATGTAACTTTTTAATCTCTGATTTATGTAGAAGTAATTTTCTAACTCTTCTCTCATCAGGATTATAAACACTACCAAAAGACCAAGGAACAACAGTCATTCCCATAATAAAAATCTCTCCATTTATTATTCTAATAAAAGATTCTTTTATACTAGTTTTTCCAGCTTTAATAGATTTAACTTCACTTCCAACAAGTTCAATTCCAGCTTCAAATCTGTCTTCAATAAAGTAGTCAAAAAAAGCTTTTTTGTTATTTGCTAAAATCATTAAAATCTCCCCTCTTTTCTTCTCCCAGTGTATTCATGATAAAATTCAGTTGGTACAACTTCAATTTCAAGCATCTGTAGATCAGACCTAACTATTAAAATCTCCATTTTATCACCTAAATGGAACTCTCTACCAGTATCCAAGTCTTTCATAACGTAGTTATTTTCATCGAACTCATAGAAGTTTTGAGCTGTCGTTACATCCCAGAAACACTCCACATGCTCCTCTGTTTCAAAGAAGATTTTTTTATTGTTAAATCCAACTATAGTGGCTTTAAACTCATCCCCAATTTTATCAAGCATATATTCAACTATCTTAATTTTAACACTTTCATCCTCTACTTTCATAGCTTTTCTTTCTGTTTGAGAGATGTGCTTTGTAACTTCAGGTAGATAGTTTATAAGAGTTCCAAATTGCTTTTTAGTAGGGTATCCATTTATGGCAATATTTAAAATTCTATGGATAAGTAAGTCAGCATATCTTCTAATTGGAGAGGTAAAGTGTGTATAGTAATTAGATGATAAACCAAAGTGCCCTAAGTTTTCAACTCCATATCTAGCTTGTTTAAGAGACATTAAAATCATCTTATGCACAATCATATTGATACCTCTAGCTTCAGAATCCTCAATAATAGATTGGAATTTTTTTGGATGTATATCCTCAAAAGAGTGTAATCTATATCCAAATCTAGAAAGTGTCTCATTTAAAGTTTTAACTCTCTCAGGGTCAGGAGTCTCATGCACTCTATAAACAGATGGAATCTCTAGCCAGAAAAGTTTCTCAGCAACAGCTTCATTAGCCATAATCATAAAGTCTTCAATGATTCTTTCCGACTCTCCTCTTTCAATATTTTTTAAGTACTTAACTTTTTTATTCTCATCTAAAACAACCTTTACTTCTGGAAGATCAAAATCAATAGAACCTCTATTATATTTAATAGCTCTTATAATTTTAGAAAGCTCTAACATAGTGAATAGCATATCTACAATATCGCTATATTTATTAGTCATCTCTGGGTCTTTTGCAATTATCTTATTAACATTTCCATATGTCATTCTATGTGCAGTTTTAATAACTGATTTATAGGTTTGAACATCTATTGCTCTACCTTGAGAATCAATAAGAAGTTCAACAGAGAAAGTAAGTTTATCCTCATTAGGATTTAAAGAGCAAATACCATTTGAAATCTCTTTTGGAAACATAGGTAAAACTCTATCTACTAAATAAACTGAGTTTCCTCTTTTTTCAGCTTCTTTATCCAGTTTAGAACCTGTGGGGATATAGTGTGAAACATCTGCAATAGCTACAATAAGTTTATAGTATCCATTATCTAATTTTTCAACATAGACAGCGTCATCTAAATCCTTAGCATCATCTCCATCTATAGTTATAATAGGTAGATGTCTTAAATCTTTTCTCTTTTTAATCTCCTCTTCAGATATTGTAATTGGTATTTGTCGTGCCTCTGCTAAAACTTCATCTGGAAAATCTTCAGATAGCCCCTCTCTAAGTATTAGAGCTTCAATCATATTATCTGTATCAAATGGATTACCGATAGATTGAATGATTCTTCCCTCTGGTTTTTTTTCATCACTTCCCCAGAAAGTAACTTCAACAACAACCAATTCACCATCTTTAGCTTTGTTAAAAAAGTTTCTAGGGATATAGATATCTCTACCAAAAGATTGAGTAGGTCTCACAAAACCAAAGTTATCTTTCTTCTCAAAAATCCCGATGATTGTATTTTTCTCTCTCACTAGAACACTTACAATCTCTCCCTCTTTTTTCCCTTTTCCTTCAGGAGTTATAACATTTATAAGAACAGTATCTCCATCTAGTGCAGTTCCAAATTTACTTCTAGGGATAAAATACCCTTCAGTATCAGTGTCAACAAATCCAAACTTACCCTTAATATTTGAGAATTTACCTTTAATAAATCCTAAGTTTTCAGGTATGTTATATTTATTTTTTTTATTTTTCATAATTTCACCAGAGTTTAACCAAAGTTCAAGAATCTCTCTATTCTCTTTTTTAAACTTTGGTGACCATCCCATGGCTTTTGTAATCTCATCAAGTGTTAGAGATTTACTATCTTTTAAAATATTTTTTAATCTATCTAGTTGTTTATCTAATTTTGTATTTGTTTTCATATAATTCCTCCTATTAGCTTATTTTTAAAAGCCAATTTCGCATCTCAATAGAATTTGTATGTATAATAAATTCATGTTTTATGAGATATTCAATTTTTTTATTAACCTCTAGTAAAATGGCTTCATTTAAGTCTACTAGGGCTAAATCTCTAATTTTTTCCACATGTGGGTACTCTCTTTTTGGTTCTATAGCATCAGCTATATAGACGATTTTTTCAGTTAGAGTCATATTTTTTCTACCAGTGGTATGGTATTTAATTGCATCTAAAATCTCAGTGTCCTCTATCTTAAATCTCTCTTTTGCAATATAGGCACTAGCATAGCTATGCAGTATTTCCACATTGGATATATAATCTTGTGTTTCAAGTTTAAAATGTTCACTAGCAATTTTGATTAACTCATCTCTTTTTAACTCTTTGGCATAATCGTGTAAAATAGCGGCAATAGCTATTTTATTCAAATCTCCATCGTATATAGTACCAAGGTTAAGAGCAGTGTCTAAAACTCTAATTGAGTGTTCATATCTTTTTTTTGAAAGTACACTGCTTAACTCTCTTTTTAAGAAATCTATTGTCATAAGAAGCCTCCAAATTTTTAAAAAGGAGTTTCTGAAAATAGAAACTCCTCAAAAATTTATATATTACTGTTTAATTTATAGCTTTTACTGATATTTATAAAATTGATTTTATCAGTTGGAACACCATTAATAAGTAAAACTACATTATCTGCTCCACCTGGTGTTAATAAACTATTTACAAAAGAGTAGATTAAAAGTAATTCCTCCTGCGGAGTTTTAGCAGAGGATAAAATTTTTGAATCTAAATCTAAGTATAGAGTCCTATTTTTTAAATATACTTCATATTTAAAATTTTCTTTTTTTAAGATATTTTTATCTTCTAGTTTTTGTATAAGCTGTGAGATGATATCCTTTAAAATATCCTGTTTATTAGTTAAATTAGAACTTAACACAATATCTTCACTATTTAATTTCCCCTGTTTTAAATTTGGGAAAAAAATGGGTGTTGTTATCTCTGTAGCTTTAATTGTTTCTAATGTAGGAGTAGTTATGGGAGTGATAGTTTCACTTTTTTTATTAAGTTTATTTGAATATAGTCCTGTGCCCGCAGCAATAACTATTAAAATAATTAAAAATATTTTTGATTTATGTGACATAAAACCTCCTAATAGAAAAATGCTCTAATTTTATTTGCCAATTCATCTGCCATAACATTTTGATTTACATCTTTAGAAAGTTTTGTTACGTCAGATTTATTTGTAATAAATCCTAACTCAACAAGAATTCCAGGGCCATTAAATCCTCTAAGAACAGCAAAGTTTGCTCCATAGATTCCACGATCTCTCATTCCAAGCCTTTTAGAGAGAGAGTTATTTAAAGGTCTTGCTATGGTGATAGATTTTTCCATATTTTTATTATATGCTAGTTCACCCATTATCTGGGCTATACTAGTTGTCTTTTCTCCATATTTCTCTCCGAAACTGTTTTCATAAGATGCTATTTTTTCAGCATATGGGGATGATTTTTTAGAAAAATAGAATATTTCCATACCTTGAGCTGAAGAATTTTTTGAAGCATTCAGATGTAGGCTTACAAAGATATCTGCTTTCCCTCTATTGGCTATTCTACTTCTTTCAGAAAGACTTATAAAAGTATCAGTGCTTCTAGTCATGATAACATTGAAGTCCTTAGAAAGTTTACTTTGTAATTTTTTAGCCACAGCTAGGGCAATATCTTTCTCTCTATACTTATTAAATCCAATAGCTCCAGGGTCTTTTCCACCATGTCCTGCATCAATAGCTACTGTGAACTCTTTTTTAGAGGAGTTGGTTGACCTTAAATCAACAACAATTCTATGTGGATTAGTTAAAGAATAAACTTTGTGACCGGAACCTTTTTTTAATTTTATAAAAAATCCGATGTTAGAACCGTAGTCAATCATGTCTATTTTTTCGATGTTTTTACCTATAAAGTTAGAGCTATTTAACTTTGTTCCCATTTTAACCTTTTCAATCTCAATGAAAAGTAAACGATTGTATTCATCATAGCTTGAGCTATATTTTGGTTTTATTGTGCTAGAGATATCAAAAACTAATTGGGGTGGGTTATTGTTAAGTCTAATCTTTTTTATCGTACCATTGGCGAAAAGAGTCAGCGAAAATAGACAAAAAATAAAAAATATAAGGTATTTTTTCATATTTCCTCTCCATTGATTTAGAATAATAAAATAGGATGGAAAAGTTTATCCATCCCATCCTTTTTAGATATTTTTATTTTAAAACTCTTGAAATAGAATTCTTAAGCACTTGGATGTTAACACCTTTATCAACTCTAATAGTTAAGAACTCAGGGCCAATACTAGATATAGTACCTTTTATACCACCTGTAGTAACAACTTCCGCTCCCTCTTTTAATGAGTCTAACATTTCCTGATGTTTCTTTTGCTTCTTTTTGTTTGGTAAAATAAGTAGGAAATAGAATACAGCCGCCCAAATAGCGAACGTAAGTATCATTCCACCATATTTAGCAAATAATTCGTTCATCTTATAGCCCCCTTAGATAATATTTTTCTAAGACAAGTATACCACAAGGTAGTATTCTTTTCAATAATTTTTAAGAGAAGAAATCTTTTAGTTTATCGAAGAAATTTTTATTATCTTTATGATTTTTATCTTTTAAACTTTCATCGAATTTTTTTAGAAGATCTTGTTGTTCTGTATTTAAGTTAACAGGAACTTCAATTTTTATTCTAACAATTTGATCTCCAGTGTAAGGACTTCTAGGATTTTTAATTCCTTCACCTTTCATTCTAAACATTTTATCATTTTGAGTTCCAGCAGGAATCTTAATAGTTTTCTTACCATTTAGTGTAGGGATTTCTATCTCTCCACCAAGAGCAGCTTGGGCAAAAGTGATTGGAACAACACAGATAATATCTACACCATTTCTCTCAAAGAAAGGGTGTGGTTTAACAGAGATATAAACGTATAAATCTCCATTAGGACCGCCCTCTGTACTAGCGTTACCCATACCAGAAAGTCTAAGTTTTTGACCGTCATCAATTCCAGCAGGAATCTTAATAGTCTTTTCAACAGTTTCAGTATCTATACCAGTTCCATTACATTTTTTACATTTTTTCTCAGGTACTTCACCTTTTCCATGACAAACATCACACTCTTGTGTAGTTTGGAAGTTTCCAAACACTGTTCTTTGAGTGACATGAATAGTACCAGAACCATTACACTTAGAGCATTTATTCATTTTTGAACCAGCTTGAGCACCAGTTCCATGACAAGTACCACAAGTACCAGTTCTCTTATATTTTAATGTTTTTTCAACACCTTTAGCAGCTTCTTCTAAAGTTAATTCAAGATTATATCTTAAATCATCTCCTGGTTCAGGGCCTCTTTGATGAGAGCCACCAAAACCACCGAAACCACCGAAACCGCCACTTCCTCCAAAGAATGAACCAAAAATATCTCCTAAATCTTCAAAACCACCACCGAAACCACCGAAACCGCCAGCTCCAGCTCCACCACCGTTTTCAAAAGCAGCATGACCAAATCTATCATATTGAGCTCTTTTATTTTCATCAGAAAGAACTTGATACGCCTCATTAATCTCTTTAAATTTATCTTCAGCTTCTTTTTTTTCAGTATCACTAGCACCACTAAATTTATCTGGGTGATACTTCATAGCAGCTTTTCTATATGCCTTTTTTATTTCAGTGTCAGATGCCCCCTTAGCAACCCCTAAAACTTCATAAAAGTCTCTTTTAGCCATTTACAAAAATCCTCCATTTCTTAAAATAAGGGATAGAGTTCTCTCTATCCCTTAAGTAAAGTATATATTAATTACTTTGATTAGTCAACTATCTCAGCATCTGCAACATCATCATTTGCGTTGCTCTCTGGAGCAGCTCCACCTTGCTGTTTAGCTTGAGCATCCTTATAAATTTCTTCAGCTAATTTGTGAGCAGCTTGTGATAACTTCTCAATAGCAGTGTCGATAGCTTCTTTATCCTCTCCATCTTTAACTGACTTAAGTTCTTCGATAGCAGCTTCAATAGCTTTTTTCTCATCTTCAGTAACTTTTTCAGCATAATCTTTAACAGATTTTTCAGTAGAAGCAATTAACATATCGGCTTTATTTCTTGTTTCAACTAACTCTTTGAATTTTTTATCTTCAGCTTCATTAGCTTCAGCATCTTTTTTCATTCTTTCAATCTCATCAGCAGAAAGGTTAGTTGAACCAGAGATAGTAACAGTGCTTTCTTTTCCAGTTCCTAAATCTTTAGCAGAAACGTGAACGATTCCGTTTGCGTCAATATCGAAAGTAACTTCGATTTGAGGTACTCCTCTTGGAGCAGCAGGAATTCCTTCTAAGTTAAACTCTCCTAATTTATGGTTATCAGCAGCTTTAGCTCTTTCACCTTGTAATACGTTTATTGTAACAGCTGGTTGGTTATCCACAGCAGTTGAGAACACTTGTGATTTTTTTACAGGAATTGTAGTGTTTCTCTCGATGATTTTAGTAAATACTCCACCTAAAGTTTCAATTCCTAAAGATAATGGTGTAACATCAAGAAGTAATACATCTTTAACGTCTCCCATTAATACTCCACCTTGAATAGCAGCTCCTTCAGCAACAACCTCATCTGGATTTATACCTTTGTTAGGTTTTTTACCGAAATAAGATTCAACCCACTCTTGAACAGCTGGTATTCTTGTAGATCCTCCAACTAATAAGATCTCATCGATATCTGAAGGGTTTAATCCAGCAGCTTTTAATGCATCTTTAGTAGGAACTTGAGTAGCTTCAACTAGATCTCTAGTTAAATCGTTAAATTTAGCTCTAGTTAATTTTATATCTAAGTGTTTTGGTCCAGTTGCATCCATAGTTATGAATGGTAAAGAGATATGAGCTTCCATTAATGTAGATAACTCTTTTTTAGCTTTCTCTGCAGCATCTTTAAGTCTTTGGTATGCCATTTTATCATTTGATAAGTCAATTCCAGACTCTTTTTTGAACTCGTCAACTAAGTATTTGATTATAGCGTCGTCAAAGTTATCTCCACCAAGGTGGTTATTTCCTGAAGTTGAAATAACTTCAATAACTCCGTCAGCAATCTCAAGGATAGAAACGTCAAATGTTCCTCCACCAAGGTCAAATACTAAAACTTTCTCCTCTTTTCCAGCTTTCTCAAGTCCATAAGCTAGAGCAGCAGCAGTTGGCTCATTTATAATTCTTTTTACATCTAATCCAGCAATAACACCAGCATCTTTTGTAGCTTGTCTTTGAGCATCTGTAAAGTATGCAGGAACAGTGATTACTGCTTCAGTAACTTTTTCTCCTAAATAAGCTTCAGCATCAGATTTTAATTTTTTTAGGATCATAGCTGAAATCTCTTGTGGAGTATATTGTTTTCCGTGAACATCAACTTTATAATCGCTTCCCATATGAGTTTTAATTGAAAGAATAGTTGATGTAGGATTTGTAATTGCTTGTCTTTTAGCAATCTCTCCAACAATAATCTCTCCGTTATCTTTGATACTTACAACAGATGGAGTTGTTCTAGCTCCTTCTGCGTTAGGGATTACAGTAGTTGATCCCCCTTCCATTATTGCAACACATGAGTTAGTAGTTCCTAAGTCAATTCCTATAATTTTTGCCATTTAAAAAACCTCCTAATATATCTGAATTTTTTAATTTTATTTTTTACAAACTTTAACCATTGAGGGTCTGATAACTTTCCCCTTCATTTTGTAACCTTTTTGAAACTCTGCTATAATCTCGTCATTTGCATAATCTGCTGAATCTTCTACAGCTACAGCCATATGTAAGTGAGGGTCAAACATAGCTTTTTCAGTTTCTATAGCTTCAACACCTTCGCTAGCAACAGTGCTTTTCATTTGAGAAAGTGTTAATTCTACACCTTTTACAAGTGAATCAAAATCTTTTGTTTCAGAAGAAGCAGCAATAGCTCTTTCTAAATTATCAATTATATCTAAAACTTTTACCACTACTTTTTCAGAAGCAAAAGCTCTTAAATCATCAAACTCTTTCTCTTTTCTTTTAGTGAAGTTTTGGAACTCAGCTTGTTTTCTTAAGTAAGAGTTTTTCCAATCTTCAACTTCACGCTTTAGAGTTTCAATTTCATTTTCTTGAGATGCTGTACTTGCAGTATCCTCATTTTTAGTTTCTGTATCGTTCGTTATCTCTTCCACTATCTCTTCTTTTATTTCCTTATCTGTCATCACTATCTCCTTCATTACTTATTTCTTTTATAACTTTGTTCACCTCTTTTGTAACGTGTTGTATAAGACCCATAGTTTTTGAATAAGACATTCTTTTTGGTCCCATAACTCCAATTACTCCAGGAGAGTTATCCATATTATAAACAGAATATACAAAGCTATAGTCTTCTAATCCTTTTACAGCAAGTTCTTCACCGAAAATAACGTTTACTTCACCCTCTTTAAAAGGTCTAGATTTGATTGCTTCTTCGAAAAGTTCTTTTATTTTCTCTCTGTTAGAGAAAATATCTAAGACATCACTAATCTCATTAACTTGTTTATTTTTAAATATTTCAGAGGAGTTTTCTAAGAAAAGCTTGCCCTCCACTTCGCTGTAAACAAAATCAATAATTTTTTCAATTTCGTGAGACTCAACAGAACTGTTCCTAATCTCATTATTAATTCGTTGTGATAGCTTTAAAAGCTCACTTTGACTACACATCTCTTCAAAGAAGATCTTTTTAGTTCTAACACTTTTATTTTCCATAACAATAACTGCCATGGCCATATAGTCATCAATATGAACTAATTCTACTTTTTTTATTTTTTCTTTTTTATGTGTAGGTTCAATAACGATACCAACATAATTAGTCAGCTTAGATAAAAGCATTGAAGTCTTTTTTAAAACAGAATCTAATTCTCTCATTTTAATCTCATAGACAGAATTTATTCTAGCTTGTTCCTCTCTTGAAAGTTTTTCAATTTTCAAAAGTTCTTCTAAATAAAATTTATAACCTTTATCTGTGGGTATTCTTCCAGAAGACGTATGAGTTTTTGCAATAAATCCCATGTCCTCTAAATCGGACATCACGTTTCTTATCGTTGCAGAAGATAGATCTATATTATATTTTTTTACAAGAGTTCTAGAACCAATTGTTTCTCCAGAAAGAAGATAAAAATCAATAATGGCACTAAGAACGAGCTTTTCTCTATCACTGACAACCATAAAATCACCCTTTCAAACTTTTTATTAGCACTCATCTTAGTGGAGTGCTAATCTTGGAATTAATATAATACAAAATGAAAAAAAAGTCAATACTTTTTTTGATTTTTTTTTTATTATATTTTTTTGCATAATTATAATCAAATAATAGTTTAAAAAAGAGTAGAAATACGCTATAATTTTTATATCAATTAATGGTCAAGGGGTGAGTAAAATGGGAGTTATTATAGGTAAAAGTATTTTCCCAGGAATAGTTATAGGTCAACCCTATATAGAAAGAAAAAAAAAGATAGATATTGAAAATTATAAGATTCCTTCAGATAAAGTTGATGAAGAGATTGAAAGATTTTTAGAAAGTCTACAAAAGGCAAAAAATGATATAAAACAGATTAAAAATAATTTAGAGGGAAAAATAAATAAAGAGGATTTACAGATTTTAACGGTTCATATAATGATGTTAGATGATCCTCAATTTATAAACGATATAAAGAAGGGGATTAAAAAAGAGGGAAACAATGCAGAGTCAGTTGTAAAAAAAGTATCGAATAAGTATATAGAGATGTTTGAGAAAATAGCTGACCCAATCTATAAGCAAAGAGCTTTGGATATAAAAGATATAAGTGAAAGAATTATAATGAATTTAACTCATGAGGAGAGTGTGGATACAAACTTAAATGGAAGAATACTTGTGGTTAGAGAGTTATTACCATCAGAGTTACTAAAAATTTATTATAGTGGAATTAATTTAATTGGAATAATTATGGAATATATGGGAGAGACATCTCACACTGCAATACTGACTAAAGCTTTAGAGATTCCAACTTTAATGGGAGGAAATGACATTTTCTCTGTGGATTGGGGAGATGAAATAATTTTAGATACTACCTCTATGGAGGGAAAAGTTGTAACTAATCCAGATATAAAAACTTTAAATAGATATACAGAGGAAAAAAATAGATATAAAAATAAAATAAAAGAGATTGAGGAGTCTATAGACAAGGAAACTATTACCATTGATGGAGAAAGGGTTTACTTACATCTAAATATAGGTGGAAGATTGGACATAACTCAAGTGAGTAGAAAAAGACCGGATGGAATAGGTCTTTTAAGAACTGAGCTTATTTATATGGACTCTTTAGATTTTCCAAATGAGGAGAAACAAAAAAAGATATATGAGAATATAGCTAGAGAGTTTGAAGAGAGTCAGCCTGGAAAACCAATAATAATTAGAACTTTAGATATTGGAGCAGATAAAAAACTATCCTATTATAAGATGGTTGATGAAGAGAATCCATCTCTAGGATGTAGAGGAATGAGATTGACTCTATCTGATAAAACTCTTTTTAAAAATCAAATAAAAGGGATTTTAAGGGCTGCAACATACCATAATATAAAGATGATGTATCCCATGATAACAAATTTAAAAGAGATAAAGGAAGCTAAGGAATTGGTGGAGGAGTGTAAATCTGAGCTTTTAAATGAGGGAAAAGAGTTTAAAAATGATATAGAGATTGGAATGATGGTAGAAGTACCATCAAATGTTATGTTGGCAGACATCTTTATAGATTATGTCGATTTTTTCTCAATAGGAACTAATGATTTAACTCAATATATATTGGCAACAGATCGTTATAGTCCAATAGCTGAGAAGCTATATGACTGTTATGACCCCGCAGTAATAAGGGCGATAGAGATGGTTTCAAGTGCAGGACTTAAAAAAAATAAAAAAGTTTCAGTCTGTGGAGAGATGGCAGGAGAGAGTCAGGCGGTTATAGCACTTTTAAGTTTGGGAATAAGAGATTTAAGCATGGCACCAGCCTATATACCTAAAGTAAGAAATTTAGTTAGAAAAATAAAAATTTCAGAGTTAAAAGAGATAAAAGTGAATCTATTAAAAGCTAAAGATTCACAGGAGATAAAAGATATACTAAATAGATACCTAGAAATGGTTGAAGGGAGAAATTAAAAATGAAAAGAGTAGAAGTAACTATTAAAAACAAAGCGGGATTACATGCAAGACCATCATCATTATTTGTACAAACTGCAAGTAAGTACGATTCAGATATAAATGTTATATTTGAGGATGAAGTTATCAATGGAAAAAGTATAATGGGGTTAATGCTTCTTGCTGCTGAACAGGGAAGAGTTCTAACACTGGAGTGTGATGGGGAAGATGAGGATGAGATGATCGCAGACCTTATAGACTTAGTGGAAGTAAAAAAGTTTAATGAGGAGTAGAGTTGTGGAGATTTTAAGAGCTGAAAAAATGGGATTTTGTTTTGGAGTAAAAAAAGCTGTGGAAACTTGTTATGAAATCTCTAAAAAAGAGACAGAGGGGAATAAATATATTCTAGGAATGGTTGTTCATAATAAAGATGTAGTAAAAGAGGTTGAAAAAATTGGATTTATAACCATTGATGAAGATGATATCTTAGCTGGAAAAGATCCTTTGAAAAAAGGGGATATAATCATAATAAGAGCCCACGGAACAACAGCCCAGATTGTAGATAGATTAAAGGAAAAACAGGTGAAAATATATGATGCCACATGTATTTTTGTGGATAAGATAAAAGAGATACTTATTGAAAGAGAAGAGCTGGGAGATGAAATAATATTTATTGGAGACAAAGAGCATCCAGAGGTAAAGGGTATCATCTCTTTTGGTAAAAGAGTAAATGTTTTCAAAAATTTAGAAGAATTAAAAGAAAGTAAACTAAGTAGTAGTAAAAGATATTCGGTGCTAACTCAAACTACATTGAATAAAAGTAAATTTTTAGAGATAAAAGAATATTTAGAAAAACACTATTCAAATGCCCAGATATTTGATAGGATATGTGGAGCAACTAGTGAAAGACAGGAAGCTACAAAAAAATTGGCTAAAATCTGTGATATAATAGTTGTAATAGGAGATTTGAAAAGCTCAAATAGTAAAAAACTTCTAGAGGTAGCTTTAGCTGAAAATCCAAAAAGTTATTTGGTTCAAAATGAGAAAGAACTGGATCTATCTATATTTTCAAAGGATATGAAAATTGGGATAGCAGCAGGAGCATCAACACCAGAAGATATAATAAAAAAAATAGAAAATAAAATAAGGGGGAACTTTAATGTCTAACTTTGATTACTACGAAGAATTTGAAGCATTATTAAATGAGTACATGCCAGTAAAAGAGGATGAAGAAATAAAAAGTAAAGTAACTGGAACAATTGTAAATATGGATAGAAACTTTACTTATTTAGAAGTACCTGGAGAGCCAAAAGCTGTAAGAGTAAGAACAGAAGAGTTAACAGGATATTCTGTGGGAGACGAAGTTGAAGTTCTAATAATGGCACAGGTTGAAGAGAATGATTCGTTAATTCTAATCGGATCAAAAAGAAGAATTGATATGGAGATTGGTGCAGAGAAATTAGTTAAAGCTTTTGAAAACCACGAGATTGTAACAGGAAAAGTTTCTAAGAGAGTAAAGGGTGGTTATATAGTTGAATTATTCCACCAACAAGGATTTTTACCAAACTCATTATCTGAAATCTCTTTAGAGCAAGGTGACTCTTTTGTAGGTAAAGAGTTAGCTGTTGTAGTAAAAGAGATAAAAGAGGATAGAAAAGGTAAAAAGATACTTTTATCAAGAAAAGAGATTGTTGCTGCAAAAGAGTTAGAGGCAATCGATAAGTTAACAGTAGGAGATGTTGTAAAAGCTACTGTTTTAGAGGTATTAGATTTTGGATTAACAGTAAAGATCGATGGTGCTAGAGGGTTTATCCATATTTCAGAAGTTGATTGGAAAAAAACAGCTGATTTACATAAGCTATTTAAAGCTGGAGATGTAGTAGAAGCAAAGATTATTGAAATAGAGAGAGAAAAAAGAAATATAAAGTTATCTATTAAAGCTTTAACTAAAAATCCATGGGATATAGTTGCAGAAAATAACTCAGTAGGACAAGAGATAACAGGTAAAGTTACAAGAATAGTTAATTATGGAGCTTTTGTAGAGTTAGTTCCAGGTGTTGAAGGATTAATTCACAGTTCAGACTTCTCTTGGACAAGTAAGAAAGTTAATGTTAACAACTTTGTAAAAGTAGGAGACGAAATAAAAGTTGTTATAGTGGAGTTAGCTCCTAAAGAGAGAAAATTAAAGTTAGGAATCAAACAGTTAAGTGCTAATCCATGGGAAAATGCTGAAACTAAATTTGCTGTTGGAACAACTTTAACAGGAACAGTAGTAGAGGTTAAACCATTTGGAATTTTTGTACAGGTAGAAGAGGGTGTAGATGGATTTATCCATAACTCAGATTTCGCTTGGACTGGAAATAAAAAATACTCAAAAGGTGACAAAGTAGAGTTTAAAGTGGTAGAGTTAAACTTAGAGGATCAAAAGATTAAAGGAAGCATTAAAGATTTAACTAAGAGTCCTTGGGAAACTACACTAGAAAACTACAAAGTGGGAGATAGAGTAGAAAAAGAGATAAAAAATATTCAAGACTTTGGAATGTTTGTAAAGCTAGAGGATGGAGTTGATGGATTTATTCCAACTCAATTAGCATCTAAAGACTTTGTAAAGAGTTTAAAAGATGTATTTAAACTAGGTCAGGTTGTTTTAGCTGAAATTGTTGAAATTGATTCAGAAAAGAAAAGAATAAAACTTTCTATAAAAAAAGTTCAGTTAGAAAAAGAAAAAAATGAAAATAAAGAGTTAATAGAAAAGTATGGAACTTCTTCAAGCGAAGAGTAAGATAAAAAAAAGGTCCTCTAAACTTAGAGGACCTCAATAAAATCAATAAAAAATTCAGTTGACTTTTTGTAGAATCGTGTTATAATGATTAAAGACAATGAAAAAGATTTATCAAGAAGAGACTTCCTGTTTCTCACCTAATGGGGCAAAGACCTACATATAGGTATATTAAATTTTTGATTAGGGCTAGCCTTAATAATTATTTGAGTTAAACAGGAATTTTACGTCCTGTTTTTTTTATTTGATAGTTAATAGGAGGTGTCTATTATTTCGGACAAAGTTAGAATTAATGAGAAAATAAGAGGTAGAGAATTAAGAATTATCTCTGAAACTGGGGAACAATTAGGAATAATGTCAGCGGCAGAAGCTTTAGAGTTAGCTATGCAAAAAGAGTTGGATTTAGTTGAAATCTCTCCAAATGCTGCTCCACCAGTATGTAAAATCATGGATTATGGAAAGTATAAATACGAGCAGACTAGAAAGGCTAAAGAAGCTAAGAAAAACCAAAAGCAAGTTATTGTTAAAGAGGTAAAGTTCAGAGCTAGAATAGATCAGCATGATATGGATACAAAAATAGCTCAAGTTAAAAAGTTTTTAGAAAAAGATAATAAGGTTAAAATAACTCTTGTTCAGTACGGAAGAGAAAGAATGTATGCTGATCAAGGAATAGAAATGCTAGATCAAATATCTGATAGATTTGTTGAAGTCGCAGATGTTGATAAAAAATATAATGATAAGCAAAAGTATTTGATCTTATCACCAAAAAAATAGTGAAGATTTGAGAGGAGGAACATTACAATGCCAAAAATGAAAACTCATAGAGGTGCTAAAAAAAGAATTAAAGTTACTGGAACAGGGAAATTCGTTGTTAAAAAGCCAGGAAAGAGCCATATCTTAACAAAGAAGACTAGAAAGAGAAAGAACAGATTAAAGAAGGATACAGTAATCACTTCAACATTAGAGAAACACTTAAAAGGATTATTACCATACGGAGTAGGAAGATAATAATTCTTAGGAATATTATTGCCAAGGACCAATTTTTAGGAGGAGAATTAAATGAGAGTTAAGACTGGAATAGTTAGAAGAAGAAGACATAAAAAAGTTTTAAAAGCCGCTAAAGGATTTAGAGGTGCGTCAGGTGACGTATTTAAGCAAGCTAAACAAGCTGTAATGAGAGCAGAGGCTTTCTCAACAAGAGATAGAAAAGTTAGAAAGAGAAAGATGAGACAATTATGGATCATCAGAATCAACGCTGCAGCTAGAATCAACGGATTAACTTACTCAACTTTAATGAACGGATTAAAGAGAGCAGGAATCGAGTTAGATAGAAAAGTTTTAGCAGATATCGCTTTAAACAATGCAGCTGAGTTCGCTAAATTAGCAGAGACTGCAAAGGCAGCATTATAAGATAACTAAAAAGAGCTTATGCTCTTTTTTTTATTTTAAAATATCTTAAATAAAAACAAAAAATATGGTATAATTTTTCAGAGAGTAGTTTTAGAGTAGTTTTAAAAAACCTAAGGGGGATTAAAATGCTAAGAAAAAAGATACTGAAAAGAATAGATATAAGTAATGAGGATTTATTAAATCAAGAGCAAGAGATAAGATTTGAGCTTTTAACAAAAGCTAATAATATTGAAAACTTGGAAAAGCTAGGAACAATTCTTTTTTATAAAAGAGATTGTGAGGGAGCTTTGGAGATTTATGAAAAACTTAGAGCGTTAGGAAAAAAAGATAGCGACACAATAGGGTTTTTAGGATACTTAAATTATGAGTTGGGCAATTATAGTAGTAGTATAAAATACTTTAATATGTTTTTAGATAATAAGCCAGGAGATGCATTTGTTTATTTCCTATTGGGGAATGCATATTCTCGTGCTGGGAAAATAGTGGAAGCGATAAATAGTTATGACTTCGCAATATTTTTGGATTTAGATATATACAATGCTCATTTAGACTTTGCTAGAGAGTACGAATTTTTAGGAAGATACAAGAAAGCTTTAAATGAATATATAGCAGCCTATGAAATTGACCCAAGAGATAAAGAGATAAAAGAAAAAATAAAATATTTAAGAGATAAAATTTAGGTTAATGAAAAAATAGGGGATAGAAATTCTATTCCCTTATTTTATAATATAGTAAGGAATCAAGGAGAAAATAATGATATCGATAGCGTTAGTTTTAACGGCGGCTATTTTTTTAATAATAGCGCTGTTGTTTGGTATGAATAGAGCTATATCAGCTTTACCAGCACTATTTTTTATAATGTTACTAATTTCTTTTTTTGGATTTATAGTGATTCAATTCTTCCCAATTATTCTTATATTTCTAGTTATTAGATACTTTATGAATAAGAAAAATCCAAAAAAAAGAAACTTCTACTATAGAACATATACACAAAAAGATTTTGAAGATATGTTTAGAAATCAAGGGGAGCAATATGGTGGCAACTACCAAGGTAGTTATCAAAATAATCCTTTTGGAAATTTTGAGGATAAAAGCAAATATTATAAAATCTTGGGAGTGGCAGAGGGAGCAACACCTGAAGAGATAAAAAAGGCCTATAGAGAACTAGCAAAAAAACATCATCCAGATAGATATGCTAATGCGGAACCTGGAGTAAGAGAGATGCATGAAAAAAAGTTTAAAGAGATAAATGAGGCATATGAAAAACTTCAATAAAATTTCTAATTAAATTGTTTTGCAAAAATATTAAATCTTATGGTACAATGTAAAGGTTGAACAAAATGGAGGGTATGATGAGTTTAAAAACATTAATTTTAGCAGCTGGAAAAGGGACTAGAATGAAGTCGGAGTTACCAAAAGTTTTACATAAAGTTTGTGGAGTACCAATGGTGCAGAAGATTGTAAATACATGTAGCAAAATTGGATCAACTGAAAATATATTGATATTAGGGCATAAAAAAGAAGAGGTATTAAAAGTATTGCCAAATATCGAATATGTTGTTCAAGAGGAGCAGCTAGGAACAGGCCACGCTGTAATTCAAGCAAAGGAAAAATTAGAAAACTTTGATGGAACAGTTATGATTTTATGTGGAGATACTCCATTGTTAAGAGAGGAAACTTTAAAAAGTTTATATGAGTATCATAAAAAAACAGAAGCAACAACAACAATCTTAACATCAATCTATGAAAATCCATTTGGATATGGAAGAATAGTGAAGGAAGATGGGAAAGTTATTGGAATTGTGGAAGAAAAGGAAGCGTCAGAGGAGATAAAAGCTATAAAAGAGGTAAATGCTGGAGTTTACTGTTTTAATGCAAAAGATCTATTAGTAGCTTTAGATAAAATAGATAATAAAAATGAAAAAGGGGAATATTACTTAACAGATGTGATAGCAGTTAATGTTAAATCTGGGAAAAAAGTAGAAGCATTTTTATTAGAAGATAATGATGAAATACTTGGTATAAACTCTAAAATAGAGTTAGAACAAGCTAATAGTATAATGAAAAATAGAATAAATATAGCTCACATGGAAAATGGGGTTATAATAATCGATAAAAATAACACATATATAGAGGAATCTGTTGAAATAGGACAAGACACAACAATATACCCAGGAGCTTTACTACAAGGAGATACAAAAATCGGTAAAAATTGTGAAATATTAGGAAATACAAGAGTGATCGATTGCATAATAGGAAACAATGTAAAAGTTGAAAGTTCTATATTAGAAGAGAGTATTATTGAGGATAAAGTAACAATAGGACCTTTTGCTCATTTGAGACCAAAATCTCATTTAAAGGAAGAGGTACATATTGGAAACTTTGTAGAAGTAAAGAAATCAACATTGGAAAAGGGTGTTAAAGCAGGACATTTAACATATCTTGGAGATGCTACAGTTGGAGAAAAAACTAACATAGGGGCAGGAACAATAACATGCAACTATGATGGTAAAAATAAATTCAAAACCACAATTGGAAAGAATGCTTTTATAGGAAGTGATACTATGTTGGTGGCTCCTGTTAATATAGGAGAAAATGCGTTGGTTGGAGCTGGATCAGTAATAACAAAGGATGTACCAGAAAATGCGTTGGCAGTATCAAGAAGTAAACAAGTTATAAAATTTGATTGGAGGAAATAGAAAAAATGGAAAGACCTGGGGTAAAAATTTTTGCCGGAACATCGAATGTGGAGTTAGCTAAAAAAATAGCTGAGAAGTATGGAACTTCTGTAGGAGATGTTGAAATTGTTAGATTTAAAGATGGAGAGGTTTATGTTTGTGTAGGGGAAACAGTTAGAGGTAGAGATATATTTGTAGTTCAATCTACATCTGAACCTGTAAATGAAAACCTAATGGAGTTATTAATATTTATTGACGCTTTAAAGAGAGCATCAGCTAAATCAATAAACGTAATTATTCCATATTATGGGTACGCTAGACAAGACAGAAAATCAAGACCAAGAGAGCCAATTACGTCTAAATTAGTGGCAAACTTATTAACAACAGCGGGAGCAACAAGAATTGTAACTATGGATTTACACGCTGACCAAATTCAAGGATTCTTTGATATTCCAGTGGATCACATGCAAGCATTACCTCTATTAGCAAAATCATTTATCGCTAGAGGAATGTCAGGAGACAAGGTAGTTGTTGTATCACCAGATATCGGTGGAGTAAAAAGAGCTAGAAAATTAGCTGAATGGTTAGATTGTAAAATCGCTATTATTGACAAGAGAAGACCAAAACCAAATATGTCTGAAGTAATGAATTTAATCGGTGAAGTTGAAGGTAAAATAGCTATATTTATCGACGATATGATAGATACTGCTGGAACAATCACAAATGGAGCTGAAGCAATTATGGCAAGAGGTGCAGTTGAAGCTTATGCATGTTGTACACACGGAGTATTTTCAGACCCAGCTATTGAAAGATTAGAAGCATCATGTTTAAAAGAGGTTATTATAACAGATTCAATAGCATTACCAGAGTCAAAAAGAATAGATAAAATAAAAGTTGTTTCTGTAGATGAGATTTTAGCAGAAGCAGTTAGAAGAATTGTAAATAACGAATCAGTATCTGAGTTATTTGAAAAGTAAAAGCATATAGAAAAGCTAGTATTCTACTAGCTTTTTTTTTTTTAATATGTTAGAATTATTTATACAAATAAAGGTGAGGAAAAGGATTAATTATGAAAAGAATTGTATTTAAAGAAAACAATATTGACTTTGAAGCTCTAAAAAATATATTGAGAAATGATGGAATAATAATTTATCCTACGGATACTGTATATGGAGTAGGTGCAAGTATTGATTCTTTAAAAGGTATAGAAAATATATATACAGCTAAAGAAAGAAATTTCAAATCTCCTTTAATAGCACTTTTAAGTAAAATTGAGTATATAGATAGAATCGCAATTATAGATGAAAATAAAAGAGAGCTTGTAAAAAAATTAGCCGAAAAATTTTGGCCAGGAGCTTTAACTATTATTTTAAATAAAAAGAGCAATGTTCCGGATATTATGGTTTCTGGAGGGAAAACAGTGGGAGTTAGAATTCCAGCATTGAAATTGGCACAGGATATTATTGAAGGAGCGGGAGGAATCCTACCTACCACAAGTGCAAATATATCTGGGGAGAAAACACCAAGAAGTTATGAAGAACTAGATGAAAAGTTTAAAGAGAGAGTGGATATTATAATTGATGGAGGAAAAACTCCTTTAGGAGTTGAATCAACAATAATAGATTTAACAAAAGATGTACCTGTAATACTAAGAGAGGGTGCTATAAAGAAGGAAACAATAGAGAAACTTATTGGAAAAATATAAAAATTTTGGAGGAAAAAATGAAGGCACAAAAGGTAAACCCAAATAACATGAACCCTATGCAAATGAATGCAATGTCGTCAATGATGGGTATGATGAACTCTATTCAAAAAATTGGAAAAGGAAAAAGAAAATATTCTGTATCTTTGGATAAGGGAACAAAAAAGTTCTTATCAAAGTTTATAGAGGAGATAAAAAAGCAATTTGCGGTTAACAGTGGTATGCAAAATGTTGGTCAATTCTTAGACTATGTTAAATCAGTGGCAGATTCAAAGGATAAAACAGAGTTAAAGTTATCTTATGAGGAGCAGGAGTTTTTAACAAGAATGGTTGCAGATGCAGTAAAAGGAATGGAAGCTGTTCAGTTTAAATGGTATCAACTTATAAAAAAATCTATGACAAAAGTTATGGCAAAACAATATAGAGAGTTATTAGCTCAATTAAAAAAATAGAATAATTTAAGAAAGCAGGAAGTAGAGGATTATTCTACTTCTTTTTTTTAAAAAAAATGTTGACATTTTTCATATGATAGGGTATAATTATAAATGTCTGAAGGGATGCCGCTTTAGCTCATCTGGTAGAGCAACTGACTTGTAATCAGTAGGTGATTGGTTCGACTCCGATAAGCGGCACCATGAACGCCCCGTTCGTTCAGTGGTAAGGACAATAGATTTTCACTCTATAAACAGGGGTTCGATTCCCCTACGGGGTACCATTAAAATTAAATAAGATATGGTGAGGTTCCCGAGCGGCCAAAGGGATCAGACTGTAAATCTGACGGCTCTGCCTTCGAAGGTTCGAATCCTTCTCTCACCACCACTTATACTACACTAACCTGAAACAGCTTCAAGGATATGTGTGGATTTTTTTTTAAGCGGGTTTTTTTTGTAAGGAAAAGAAAAGATAAATATAAAGTAAAACAGGAGGAAATTTCAAATGGCTAAAGAAAAATTTGAAAGAAGCAAACCGCACGTTAACATTGGAACAATCGGACACGTTGACCACGGAAAAACAACAACAACAGCAGCAATCTCTAAAGTATTATCAGATATGGGATTAGCA
>NZ_DBGBQB010000176.1:0-3622 GCF_048470075.1 Cetobacterium sp.
AGTGATTATGATAAAATATCTTTTAAGATGAAACTAAATCAGGTATTTTTAAAGTATGCTAGAGAGATACATGGAAATTACCAAGAGCTTACAGAGAATGAGTATGTATTTTTTACAACTCAAAGAATTTTGGAAACTAAAAGTAGTGAACTTAACTTTTTAAAGTTATTGAATGAAATATATATATTAGGCGGAAAAGTAGCTGTGGGTATTGGATATGCAGAAAGTATTCAAGAGGCTACAATCAATGCTAAGAAAGCCTTAAATATAAGCACTTTAAATGATAAAGGTGAGGTATATCTTTTCTCAGACAATAAAATAAGAGGTCCTCTTTATAAAAAAAATAGATTTGATTATTCCACTAAAATAAGTAATACTTTTGAAAAAGAAGCAAAAAAAATTGGAATTACTCCAAAATATCTATCTAAAATAAGGGCCTTACAGGAGAGTTTAAGTAAGAGAGAGTTTACTAGTAAAGAGCTTTCAGAATTTTTAGAGATAACTGAGAGAAGTGTTAATAGAATAGTTAAGCCTATTATTGGAAGTGGATATGCAGAGATTATAGAGTATGAGGTATGCACTTCAGCAGGGCGACCAAGAAGAGTTATAAAATTTAAGTTTTAAAATAAAAAAGATGGAAAAGTATTTTTTCATCTTTTTTTATTTTTAGTGAAAACTAACAAAAAAGTTCTAAAATAGAACGATACAATTAAAAAATAAATGAAAAATTCGAAAAAAGCCTTGACATAATATTGAAAAAATAGTATTATTGATAATGTAAATTAAAGTCCTATTTAAGACAAAAAAGTGGGATGTATGTAAAAAATAAATTAAGGAAGAGTGAGTACTATGAACAAAAACACAATTAATGTATTCTTAGTTGTAACGATTATTTCACTAGTTTGTGAAAAAGTTGGAAAAATCCAGTTGGGAAAAGTAGCTTTATTCCCAATGTTGTTTGCGGTAATTATTGGAATGATATTAACACCAGATCTATTAGGAAAAAAAATTAAGAAGTTAAGAGACATCATTGGAGAGAAAGAGATGAAAATAGCCAGTGATATGGTTATGTTAATTCTTTTAATGTTAGGAATAAAATTGGGAACTTTTGTGGGACCTAACTTAGATAAAATTATCCAGGCTGGACCTGCATTTTTAGCACAGGAGTTTGGACATGTTTTAGCTCCAATTGTGGCAGTTCCATTAGCATTGAAGCTGGGATTAACAAGAGAGGCTATAGGAGCTGGATCAAGCATAAGTAGAGAGGCTTCTTTAGGAGTAATTGGAGAGAAATATGGAATCTCATCTTTAGAGGGAAGTGGAGTATTAGGTGTTTATTTAGCTGGAACAATTGTAGGAACAATATACTTTGGAGTATTAGGATCATTGGCTATATATACAGGAATCCATCCATTGGCATTAGGAATGGCATGTGGAGTAGGAAGTGGAAGTATGATGACTGCAGCAGCTTCATCTCTTGCAGAGGTTGTAGGGCCTCAGTATGCGGATCAAGTTTTTGCATATGCATCAACAAGTAATATGTTATCGGGATTGACTGGAGTAAATATCCTTGTATTTATATCTTTACCATTTACAGAGTGGTATTATAAAAAATTAGCTCCAAAGTTTTCGAAAAAGGAAGTGAAGCAACATGCGTAGTTTAGATATAAAAAAATATGTACTATATTTTATACTTATGTCAATGACAGGAGTTATGGTTTTAGCTGGACAGGCGATTGGGTTACAAAAACAATTTATAGGGGCTATACCTGGAATGTTTTTAATAATAGTTTTAGCATTGGGATGTTTTGCTGTTAAAGAAGCTTTTCCAAAGTTTCCATTACCAGCGTATGCATTATCAACTATAGTTGGAATGTTAGTTAGTATTCCATCACTATCAATCTCTAAATTCTTTGCACCAGAAATAGGAACAGTGGAGTTTATGCCTCTATGTACACCATTACTTGCTTTTGCAGGAATATCAGTAGGAGATAAGATAGAACAGTTAAAAGCTATGTCTTGGAAGATAGTTATAATAGCACTAGTTGTGTTTACAACAATTTTCTTTGCATGTGCTTTAATTGCTCAGGGAGTATTGACATTACAAGGTGCAATTTAATTAATATTTAAATAGATACGAGGAGAAAACTATGAACTTAAATGAAGTAAAGGAAAGAGTAATAAAAGCTATCGATGACAATAGAGAGTTAATTTTACAAGCGGGAAAAGCTATGTATGATAATCCAGAGTTTGGATATAAAGAGTTTAAAGGAACTGAGATTGTTTCAAATTACTTTAAAAATGAGTTAGGATTAGATGTGGAGGAGGGAATCGCTTATACTGGATGTAGAGCGAGAGCCAACAAGGATGCAGAGGGACCAAAAGTAGCTATTTTGGGAGAGTTAGATGCAATATCTTGTAGTGACCATAAAGATTCTAATGAGTTAGGAGCTGTTCATGCATGTGGACATCATATACAAATCGCGGGTATGTTAGGAGCGGCAACAGGACTTGTAAAATCTGGAATTTTAGGAGAACTTGGAGGAAAAGTTGACTTTATGGCAACTCCTGCTGAAGAGTTTGTAGAGTTAGGTTATAGAACTCAACTTAGAGAAGAGGGTAAGATAAAGTATTTCGGTGGAAAACAAGAGATGATATATAATGGGTCTTTTGATGATGTTGATATGGCAGTTATGTTCCATGCATTGGATTTAGGTGATAAAAAGGTTTTAACAGGACCAGTAAGTAATGGATTTATAGGAAAAACTGTTAAATTTATAGGAAAGGAATCTCATGCTGGGTCAGCTCCTCATGAGGGAATAAACGCATTAAATGCAGCAATGCTAGGAATAAATAATGTTCATGCACAAAGAGAGACATTTAAAGATAGTGACAGAGTAAGATTCCATCCAATCATTACAAAGGGTGGAGATATTGTAAATTCAGTTCCAGCTGATGTAAGAATGGAAGCTTATGTAAGAGCTAGAACAATCGAGGGAATGATAGATGCGAACAAAAAGGTAAACAGAGGATTAACAGCAGGAGCATATGCTGTTGGAGCAGAAATAGAGATAACAGAGATTCCAGGTTATTTACCAATTTTAAAGCATGACTCTATGGAAGATGTTTTAGAGGGTAACTTAGAGTATCTAGGATTAAAAGATGATATGATAAAAGGTGGAGATTTCACAGGATCTTTCGATTTTGGAGATGTATCTCATATAATGCCAACACTTCATCCAATGTTTGGAGGAATAAATGGTGCTCTTCATACTAGAGACTTTAAAACAGTTGATGAAGAAGTAGCAATTTTAATGCCAGCTAAAGCTTTAGCATTGACAGTTGTTGATTTACTATTTGCTCAAGGAAAGAAAGCAAAAGAGATTTTAGATAACTTTAAGCCAGTTATGACAAAAGATGAGTACTTAGCTTTCATGGAATCGAATGATAAAGTTATAAAAGCTTAGTAAAAGTTTAGTTCAATAGTTTCATACAGAAAAAGAGACCATTTTATGGTCTCTTTTTTTTAGTTGGACTGAATTCTACTCCATATTTATTTTCTTTAATTTCAACTATTCCCTTTGACTATAATAGAGGTAGACAATATCTAATTACTCTATTA
>NZ_DBGBQB010000177.1:0-2659 GCF_048470075.1 Cetobacterium sp.
ATTCCATATGAGGAAAGATTAGCTTTAATAAAAAAAATCTCTATGGATATTATAGGTACTCATAATTTTAAAAATCCTCAATTTAACTTTGGTATAACAAAAGTAGATGGGAAATGGATGTTTGGTATTGATAATAAAAATAATTATAAATGGCATACTCATGATAATAAGCCATGTTCTTACTCCAATTCACTTGGAGTTAAAGTTGCTAAGGCTGTTGTAAATATCGCCAATAACGGATTAAAAGAAAATACTATTATAGATCCTTGCTGTGGAGTTGGAACCACATTGATAGAGGCATTAGAGTCCGGTTATCAAATAGAGGGATATGAGATAAATAAACAAATTGCAAAGAATGCAAATATTAATTTAGAGTTTTATGGATTTAATCCCATTGTTATAAATGATGATATGCATAATATAAAAAAGAGCTACAATAGCTCTATAATTGATATTCCTTATGGAATTTTTAGCCATACTTCAGAAGAGGAACAGCAAAAAATAATAGATACAGCTAGACGAATTTCAAATAAAATGGTTTTAATTTCCTTTGAAAATCATGATTTGATGATATCTAACGCTGGATTCAATATAGTTGATAGATGTGTTGTTACTAAAGGAAAATTTAAAAGATTTATAGTTGTTGCTGAATAGTTTTAGAATACTCTAAGAAACATTTTTTATGTGAACTGCCATTGTCTTAATAGAAAGCAAATTTTTATCAAAACGCCCTGAAAAAACCTCATCCTCTATTAGAGAGAGGATGAATCAGGGCAATCTTTTTAGTTTTCAGTTCCTTGCGATTTTAAAACTCTTTCAATTCTTTCATTTATTAATGGTAAAATTTCACATATATGCATCCCAGTATTTTTTCTAACTAGAGTAATATCTGGGTATAATATAACTTCGTCTCCATCACGAATAGATTCATCTCCAACTATAAATGTATTATCCATTGTCACATGTAATATTTTATAGGACTTTTTATTTATTGTACAAAAAGTATTTTCATTACATTTTAGGAATCCATCTCCATAACCTATTTTGATTTTTACAATATTTTTATAATTTATATTATTTAAATCAGATTTTAAGCTATATGCTAAGTATTTAGATTTTTCAAGGTCTCTTATTCCCGCTACTTTTCCTTTTAATTGAAAAACTTGTTTTAATCCTTCATGAAAAAATCCTTCCTCTTGTAAACCATAGATGAAGATTCCACTTCTCATGTGAGTCATCAACTTTTGAGTTCTATATAACAAAATCCCAACACTATTCTGCATATGTATCATCTGAAATCTATCTTTTCCTAAAAATAACACAATTTTATTAAATTCGTTAAGAAGTTCCTTTCCTTCCTTAAAATCAGTAGCATAAAGATGAGAATAAATTCCATTAAACTTTAAATTTTTCTTTATAATATAGGATTTTAATTTTGAAATCTCTAAGATATCTATTCCATTTCGTCCAAACCCAAAATCTATTTTCAATTGAATTTTTCCCGAGGAAATACCATTATCTATCATAGCTACTAGTTCTTGAAAACTATTGGCTGTTAGGATTATAGAGTCACAATCTTTTATATATGAAAAATCTTTTTGATCTATGGATTCAAAAACTAAAATTTTACATCCATTTAAATCTTTATTTTCTAATATTTTTGTAGCTTCTTTTAACCGTGCAACACTAAACTCCTTGTATCCGTTTCTATACAAAGCCTTAGCAATAATTTCTATACCATGACCATAAGCATTTGCTTTGATAACGGGAAGTATACTTTTTTCATATTTTTCTTTTAGATACTCTATATTATTTATAAGATTTTTTTCTAAAATCTCCATTACAAACGATTTTGTTTCCATAACTATATCCCATATTTCTCTTTTAGAGTTTGAATAGTTCCATCATCTATCATTTTCTTTAATTCAATATCAATTTTATTTTTTAACTCCACATCATTTTTATTAAAAGCCATAGCTTTATCTCCACCAGCTACTGCTCCAGTAATCTCTATCTCAGGGTTATTTTCCATATATTTTTTAGCCACTGTTTCATCTATAACCATAGCATCTATCTTATTAGCCTTTAATGCTAAAAGAGCTGCTGTATGCCCAGTAAATGGGATAACTTCTGCTCCTGGAACTCTCTTAGCAGCCTCTTCCTCTGTTGTTCCAAGTTCTACCCCAAGTTTTTTACCCTCTAACTCCTTACCATCTTTATAATTATTAGCTTTTAAAACTAAAAAACATATATTAGGAGCTATATATGGTGTTGAAAAATTAATAAAGTTTTTTCTCTCTTCGGTTATAGTCATTCCAGCAATTATCATATCTATTTTTTTAGCTTGTAAAGCTGATATAAGTCCATCAAAATTCATATTAGACCATTTATAGTTAAAACCTACTCTTTTAGAAAGCTCCTCAATTATATCGGCATCAAGACCTGCAATTTTATTATCTTCTAAATATTCATATGGTGGATATTCAGCATTAGTTCCTACCACATAAACTTTTTCAATAATCTCTGTTTTTTTATCATCTTTTGTACACCCCACAAATACTACAAGCAGTAAAATAATCATTGTCATAATAATCTTTTTCATTTTATTCCCTCCATAAAAAATTTTATAAAAAAATACTCGCCTTATAAAGACGAGTAT
>NZ_DBGBQB010000178.1:0-2736 GCF_048470075.1 Cetobacterium sp.
TAGAGACCTAAACGCCAGTATAAATATTCGTGAGGTTGGTAGAGAGCTACTAGCTTACTAAAACATATATCAGGGTAGGAACTACCCGTAGAGCGTGATTAACATATCTGAAATGAGTAGTCAGATACTTCCCACGAAGCCTCGCCCTCTATTTGGGCGGTGGTAGTTCACGGCAAATAAGTGTGATTTAAAAAATATATTTTTCATTTTCTGCTACATATGATAAAATATTTTCATATTAAAAATAAACGAGGGGGTTAAGTAGGAATGTTAAATATAATGGTAAACTTTTTAAATGATATCTTATGGGGATATGTTCTTATTATAATGCTATTATTCGTGGGAACGTATTTTACATTAAAAACAAGATTTGTACAGATTAGATATTTTGTTCAAATGATAAAAATTTTAGGTGATAGTGTGGGACATAAAGGTGGGGTTTCATCATTTAAAGCCTTCTGTATAAGTACAGCTTCAAGAGTTGGAACGGGAAATTTAGCTGGAGTTGCCATTGCAATAGCTTCAGGAGGTCCAGGAGCAATATTTTGGATGTGGTTAATAGCTATTATAGGTGGAGCTTCAAGTTTTGTTGAAAGTACGTTAGCGCAGATATATAAAGTAAAAGATGGAGATGCTTTTAGAGGTGGACCAGCATATTACATGGAAAAAGCTTTAAATAAAAGATGGATGGGAGTTGCGTTTTCAATATTAATTTCAATAACATTTGGATTGATATTTAATTCAGTTCAGTCTAATACAATATCACTGGCTTTTCATGAAGCTTTTAAATTAGATAGAACAATAATAGGAGTTATATTAGCAGTAGCAACAGGAGCAATCATATTTGGTGGTGTTCAGAGAATAGCGAACTTCAGTGCTGCAGTAGTTCCAGTTATGGCAACTTTATATATAATGGTTTCGTTGTATGTAATAGTAACTAATATAGGTATGGTGCCTGAGATTTTTACTGATATAATTGAGAATGCATTTGGTATAAGACAAGCTGTCGGTGGTGGAATTGGAGCTGCTATAATGACTGGAGTAAAAAGAGGATTGTTTTCTAATGAAGCTGGTATGGGATCAGCTCCAAATGCGGCGGCAGCAGCAGAGACTTCTCATCCAGTAAAACAGGGATTTGTCCAGACTTTAGGAGTATTTACTGATACAATATTAATCTGTTCATGTACAGCTTTCATGGTATTAATATCAGGTGCACATAAAACAGAGGGATTAACAGGAATTCAATTGACTCAAAATGCATTAAGCTCACAAGTTGGTGGATGGGGTAATGTATTTATTGCCATATGTATATTATTATTTGCATTCAGTTCAATAATTGGAAACTATTACTATGGAGAAACAAATATAGAGTTTTTAACGCCGAATAAAGCATGGTTAAACCTATATAGAGCAGGTGTGGTTGGTATGGTAATGTTTGGCTCAATTGGAGAGTTGGCATTAGTATGGAATATGGCAGACCTATTTATGGGATTAATGGCTGTATTAAATCTGATAGCAATATTCCTACTTGGTAAAGTTGCATTCGAGGCTCTAAGTGATTATAGCGCTCAGAAAGAAAATGGAATGGATCCAAGTTTTAATAAAAATGATATAGATATGCCATATATAGAAAGAGTTGAGTGTTGGGATTAAGAAAAAGGGTATTGACTTAATGCTTAAAATGCTGTAGAATCTCATATGGTGGGCCTCCATAGCTCAATTGGATAGAGCATCTGACTTCGGATCAGAGGGTTATGGGTTCGATCCCTGTTGGGGGCGCCACAATAAACCATACACCTAATTTAAGATTAAAATATAAAGAGTCTAGATTTTCAAATCTAGACTCTTTTTTATTTTAATAATAGGTCTAAGAGTTCTTTTAAATTTGAAATTTCATAGGTCGGTTTAATTTCACTATCTATTGAAATACCCTTTGGATTATATAAACATGTATCGATTCCAAAATTTATTCCACCCTTTATATCTGAACTTAAACTATCTCCAATCATTAAAATATCTGATACATTTTCTATCTGATTACTTTCTAAGGCTATTTTAAATATTTCGGGATTTGGTTTAGAAACTCCGACCTCCTCAGAAACTATAATATCGTTGAAATATGGAGCTATTAAAGAGTTTCTAATTCTTCCATTTTGAACCTTTGTCAATCCATTGGTTATAATGAATAAGTTATATTTTCCATATAACTCCTTTATTAAATCTAAACTATCATGAAAAAGAATTGAAGATTTAGAAAGATTATCCATATATCTATCTGCAAAATCAAATGGATTAAAAGTATAGTTAAGCTGATTACAATATCTTCTAAATCTCTCTATTTTTAACTCACCTTGAGTTATTTTTCCCTCCTCTAACTCTTTCCATATTTTAGTATTTATCTCTTTGTATATTGGCAAATGGTATTCCTTATCATAGTCAATCCCATAACCAATTAACGTTTTTTCTAAAGCTTCCATTTCCGATGCTTTAAAATCAAATAAAGTATCGTCTGCATCAAAGATTAATGTATTGTATTTCATGATTTCACCCCGTTATTTTTTTCAGCATAATCCTTTGCAAGATTTATACTTAAAGATAAAAGAAACATACTTATTATTGTTCCTTCTCTAACGTAGATTGGAAGATCTCCAACCATTGATATTCCTACTGAAATGATAAGAGAAAAAACATCTACTAAATATCTTAATTTCATGAATGAAATTTTAGTCATTTGAG
>NZ_DBGBQB010000179.1:0-2741 GCF_048470075.1 Cetobacterium sp.
TCATTAGCCAATGTTTTTGTGCAAAGTGGTTTTGGGGTAGCACTGATCCAAAAAGAAAGGATAGATGATAAAGATCTATCCTCTGTATTCTACTTGAGTGTAGTTATAGCAGGTGTAGTCTATATGGTTTTATTTTTTTTAGCTCCATTAATCGCAGAGTTTTATAAAATATCTGAGTTAAAAAATATATTGAGGGTTCTATCTTTAACACTTTTTTTTGGTGCATTTAACTCTATACAGAACTCCATTATTAGTAAAAATTTAGAATTTAAGAAGCTATTTATAAGTAGCTTAGGTGCAGTTTTAATATCAGGTATTATCTCAATAATAATGGTATATAGTAATTTTGGAATTTGGACTCTTGTATATCAACAATTAATAAGTCAATTGTCAACATGTATAATTCTATATTTTGCTGTAAAATGGAGACCGAAACTACTATTTTCATTGGAAAGAATAAAGAAGTTATTTTCTTTTGGGTCTAAATTACTATTCTCATCGTTATTAGACGTATTATATGAAAATTTAAGAAGTTTAGTTATTGGAAAATTTTACTCTCCTATGATGTTAGGTTATTACAATAGAGGAAATCAATTCCCCCTATTAATTGTGTCCAACTTTAATGGATCGATTCAAACGGTTATTTTTCCAGCATTAGTTGCTGAGCAAAGTGATAGAGTTAGAATGAAATATCTTGTAAGAAGAGCAATTGTGACAAGTTGTTTCATAATTTTTCCACTGATGATAGGATTGGCAATAATTGGAGAACCCTTTGTAGAACTTCTATTAACAAAAAAATGGTTATCCTGTGTTCCATATTTAAGAATATTTTGCTTATCATATGCCTTATGGCCTATACATACAACAAACTTACAAGCTATAAATGCTCTTGGTAGAAGTGATATATTTTTAAAATTGGAAGTTATAAAGAAAATAATAGGAGTAACAATACTACTAATAACACTGAATTATGGAGTTTATGCAATGGCTATAGGAGTTTTAATAAATGGGATAATTGCATCTGTAATAAACTCATTTCCAAATAAAAAGTTGTTAAATTATGGTTATATGGAACAATTAAAGGATATATTTCCATCGGCAATTATATCTTTAATTATGGGAATAGTTATTTATCCAATCTCCTTATTAAATCTTAATTTAGTTAGCATAATATTTTTTCAAGTCTTATTAGGAGTTATAGTATATATTTCAATTTCATATGCGATTAAATTGGAGTGTTGCAATTATTTGATAGAAGCAGTTTTAAAAAGTAAAAAGCTAAAGAGAGCCTAAGAGGAGGAAGAAAGATGAAAAAAATATTATTACTAGGAGGTTCAAAGCAGCAAATAGTAGCCATAGAGTGTGCAAAAAAAATGGGATATTATACAATTTTATGTGATTATTTGGAAGATAATCCAGGGCAACAATATGCAGATAAATTTTATTTAGTGAGTACTACAGATAAAGAAAAAATATTAGAAATAGCTAAAAAAGAGAAAATAAATGGAATAGTTGCTTATGCATCAGATCCAGCAGCTCCAACAGCGGCATATGTAGCGGAAAAATTAGAATTACCAACAAACCCTTATGAATCGGTAAAAATACTGACAAATAAAGATTTGTTTAGAAAGTTTTTAGAAGATAATGGATTTAAAACACCAAAGGCAAAGGGATATAGCTCTGTTGATGAAATTAAAGATGAAATCAAAGATTTTAAGTTTCCTTTAATAATAAAACCTGTAGATTCATCTGGTAGTAAAGGAGTTGCAAAAGTTGAATCCATAAAAGAGTTAAATGCTTTAGCAGAGAATGCCTTGAGATATTCATTAGTAAAGAGATTTATAATAGAGGAGTTTGTGGAGATGTTTGGATATCAGGTTGCAGGAGATGGATTTGTAATTGATGGTGAGTTAGTTTTTAGGTGTTTTGCCAATGATCATTTTGACAAGAAAAGTATAAATCCATTTGTTCCAATTTCAGCGAGCTTTCCCTATAATATGCCACAGGAGACTCAAAATAAAATTCATCAAGAGATTCAAAGAGCTCTTTCTTTATTGAATATGAAAATGGGTGCTTATAACTTTGATATAAGGATAGATAAGGATATGAATGTGTATTTAATGGAGATAGGACCTAGAAATGGAGGAAATTTTATACCTCAAATAATAAAATACGCCACAGGGGTAGATCTTATAGAAAATACAATAAAGCAATCTTTAGGTGAAAAAATAGAAAAGATGGATATAAAGGACTACAATGGATTTTATAGTTATTATGCAATTCATTCATCTAAAGCTGGAATTTTAAAAAATATTGAGATTTCAAAAAAAATAAAAGAGAGTTCTATTTTAGAGAGTCATTTAAATTATAAGGTTGGGGATAGTATTCCAGCTTTTGTGGGAGCAAATGGATGTCTAGGAATACTGTTGATGAAATTTGAAACAATGGAAGAGATGTTAGATTTAATGGATAATGCAGACAAATGGATTGAAGTTATATTGAAAGAGGAAGAGTAGAGTATGAAAGAGATTGGTGGCTATTTTCAAATAGAGGAGTTTGTAAGAAATGAATATTATAAAGATTTAGTTTCATTAAATACAGCAAGAAATGCGTTGTTATATATTATGGAAGCAAAAAATATAAAAAAAATATACATACCATATTATTTATGCGAGTGTATAGAGGTTATGTTAAAACAAAATGAACTTTGCTATGAATTTTATAGAATAGATAAAAATTTT
>NZ_DBGBQB010000180.1:0-2609 GCF_048470075.1 Cetobacterium sp.
CTGTTCTACAACTTCAATATATCTTTCTGAATCTTGTTCAGCACTTGCTAAAGCTCCAGCAGAAGCCCCCATTAGTTTAGAAACTGGTATTCCAAGTCTTGTTGCTATATCATTTAAGCTAACCTTTTGTAAGCTCTCAAAATCAGTATTACCGCTTAAATTAATGGATTGCAGTTTATCTTTTTCACCAATTACTGCTAAAGTTGAACTATTTACTTCCATTTCTTTTTTTTGGGTATAATTTTTTAATCCATTTTTTCTAATTTTATTTAATTCGTTTTGGTCTCCTATTTGTAAAACTTTACAAAAAGAAGCAAAAGCATATTGTCCTGTACTCCAACCAATATTATAATTAACTTGTAAGGCATCAAATAAGCCAGTATAAATGCTTTGGTGCATTTGATCTAAATTACTTTTATCAGTTGTTATTCCAGTTTCAAATATTAGTAGCCAAGAATGATGATACTTAACTATGCTACCATCACTTTTTTTTATATAAATATATTCAATATTTCCATAAAAAGGTTTAGTTATATCTTTATTCCTTTCTATTTTAGAAATATCTGATTTTTTTATGATATTAAAATCTAATATTCGATTCAATCTTGGTAAAAGTAGTTCTTCATCTGTTTTTAGGTCTCCATTAACTTTACAAATAGGTAATAAAGCTGAAAAACCATCTTTTCTTCCATGTTGTATAAATTCAATTAAATAATTATCTAATTCTAAAGATAAAAATTTACTATATACTTCATCTGATAATTTCTCGTTATCCTTTGCAAAATCGATTTTAAAGCCTTTCTTCAGTGAGTCGCTAGGTAATTCATCAATTATTCTTTTAAAGAATGAATTTCCGTAATATAAATCGTCAATTATATTATCAGTCATTATTTCTACTTTTTGATTTCTATATCCTACTTGAACATCTTCATCAAAAGCTCCAATTGACTTTAATTGTGGATTTTCAATATTCCTTGTAAAGCTATTCTCTCTCCTACTTGGAAACATTTTATTATTTTTTTTGCCTATTTTAATCACCTCCTATGGCAATGATATAACCCCATATCTACCAGCTACTATATTTCCAGCTATACTAGCACAATCTACAAGGTCATCATGTTTTCCACTAGGAAACTCTAACAGTTGAGCTTCATAGTAATTTCTCCATTTAGCTCCTTGCCTATGATAAACTTTCATATTTCCATACATAGACACAATAGCTGCTGCTCTTGTAACCTTATTTTGAATAGCTGGTATTGCTTTTATAGGTCTTCCAGTATTTTCTAATTTTTGAAGTATACCAATTCCAGACGATTTATCCTCAATAGCTTGAAAAGCTAAATACTCTTTGTAAATCTCCCAATATTCATCTATTTTTCTCTCTTGCTCTGGTATTTTTATTCTTCCATGGTATACATCCCATAATAGAAGTTCTGCATCTGGAGTACAAACCCATGTTTCAATTCCTGTCTCATCATTTATCTCTTTATCTTTTTGAGCTGTATCTATAGTTTGAAAAAACCAACACTCATCTTGAATAACTGCTTTTTTATCTCCATTTTTTTGATGTAAATAAAAAAATGTATCATCATATGTAAATGTCTGAAAATATGTTCCCTCAAAATATTCACCCTGCTCAATACTAGGCTTTTGTTTAAATAGACTAGCCCAAGTTCTAGGGTTTGCTTTAAATGGCTCAAAATAAGACTCATCAAACATTTGTGGATATAATGCTTTGCCTATAGGTCTCCCTAAAGCGTCATTATCACAATCTTCTTGTGTCTCATTTATTGCTGCTAAATCCAATTTAAACCATTTTAAATTTTTTTCAAAATCATCTATTTTACCTCTAAGGTCATTAGCATCCCATCTAGTCATAATAACTATTAAAATACCATTCCTATGTAATCTGGTTAAATATGTGTCATTGTATTCATTCCATATTTTCTGTTGCTGTAATTTTGAATTAGCCTCTTCTCTATTCTTAACAACATCATCTATTACAAGAAGTTCAGCTCCCTCTCCAGTAGCTCCTCCTCTTATAGTTGCAGCTTTGAATCTTCCGCCACCTTCTATTTCCCACATTTTTTTAGAACCTACACCATTTTTTAAAGAACTCCCAAATAATGAGGAGCAAATATTTTTTATTTTTTCTCTATTTTTTTCTCCAGCTTTTTCAACTAGATTATCTCCATAGGATGTTACTATAGAACTTCTAAATGTTTCTTTACTCATAAACCAACTTGGAAAACTATTTGTTATCGCCGTTGATTTTAAATGTCTTGGAGGAACTGAGATTGCTATTCTACTTTTGGTATCTTTATCTTTGAATAATCCCATTTCTGCTAAAGTTAAAATATCGCATATAAGTTCTATATGCTCTCCCTCTACTAAAGGGTTATTTGCTGGAAATGTTTGTTTAAAATATGAATAATAACTTTCTTTTGAAATTTTTCTTTGATTTGTTAAAATCTCTGTAATTTCATTATCTAAATCATTACTTATATTTTCAAACCCTATACTTTCAACTTCTTTTAATAATTCCTTTGTTCTTTTGGATAATAACTTTTCTACTTTTTTAGTTAAACAAAAATCATTGAAAATATTAG
>NZ_DBGBQB010000181.1:0-2944 GCF_048470075.1 Cetobacterium sp.
CCTTTATGTTATACAAAAATACTCTCTTTTTAGTTCGCCTTACAAACACTAGCTTTCCTATTTTCAAAAAATGTGTTTATATATCAAAAAATAAATAAAAAAAGAAAAATTTGGAATATTTATTTTATTTTACTTTTTTGATATCATTACAGAGTAAGAAACATATCAAAAGAAAGTCGGGGGACGAGACCATGATAGAAATTAGAGACATTAAATTAGCACAACAAGGTGATGAGGAAGCTACTGAAAAGATTTTCCACGAATATCAAAGCTCTATTTTAAGAAATAACCGTAAGTTTTTCTTAAAAGGTGCTGAATCAGATGATTTACTTCAGGAAGGTTATATCGGCCTTATGAAAGCGATTAAATCTTATGATGAAACAAAAAATGCATGTTTTAACACTTTTGCAAATCTATGTATTAGAAGACAGATTATAACAGCTGTAAAAACACATAGCTCTGCTAAATATCAAAATTTAAACTCTGCCGTTATGGGAGAGGAGTATGTTGGATTTGAGGAGGTTACTAAATATAACGCTCCATCTATTAACTTTTATAATCCAGAAGAGATTGTTTTAGGAAAAGAGTTAGTAAAACTTTTAGAAACTTTTTTAGTTGAAAATCTAAGTGATTTAGAGAAAAAAGTGTTCTATTATTTATGTAAGGAGTATACATATATCGAAATTTCTGAAACATTAGATGAAACTCCAAAAAAAATCGATAACACAATTCAAAGAATAAAAAAGAAAATACTTAGCTATTTAGGAACTTATGTTGGAAAATAGTTAACTAAATAGAAGTGTGAGCTTAAGTCTCACACTTTTTTACTTTATCACATAGAGTTTTTATGTCATTTTTTCACTCAGATATTAGGATATTAATATTTTAATTGACAAATGTAATTTTTTCGGATATTATTATCTTATAAATTAAATAAAAATTGCATTTTAGTGCAGTATGGCGCCCACAAGAGACTCATCAGGTTGTTCAATAACAACTCATCTTGCTAGGGTGAAGTGTATTGTTATCAAAGGTAATCCTAGGATTACCTTTTTTTATTTATTATTTATTAGGAGGTTTATATTATGGATCACAAATTTTATCTAAGAAGATGCATTGAAATTGCAGATGAAGCTGTTGTCAATGGAAACAACCCCTTTGGAGCACTTCTAGTGAATTCTAAGGGAGAGATTATTGTTGAATCAGGAAATATTGAAATTACTGAAAAAGACTGCACAGGACATGCTGAAACAAGCGTTATGAGAAAAGCTACTAAACTTTATTCAAAAGAATTTTTGTGGGATTGTACTCTTTATACTACAGCTGAACCTTGTTGTATGTGTACTGGTGCTATCTATTGGGGAAATGTTGGAAGAGTAGTCTTTGGAATAACTGAAAAACAACTTCTTGAATTAACAGGTAGTCATGAAAAAAATCCTACTTTTGATATTCCTTGTAGAGAGATCTTAGCCAAAGGACAAAAAAATATTGAAGTCATTGGTCCTATTGATGATAAGAAGTTACAAGAGGAGATAGTTAAGATACACAGAACTTTCTGGAAATAGATTGTTTAGTATAAAATTGATAATAGGGATCAAAAGTTTCTACAGGCAGCCGTAAATTGCCTACTACTAAAAAAATCGGAGGAATTCAAAAACAATGGAAAAAGTATTAAATAAAGATCTTAAAATAAAAGCATATAATATGATAGATAGTTATTTTCAAATAACTGAGAGGGATAGTAGTTTAAAAAGAGAGCTTTTAGGAGGATTTACAACATTTCTTACCATATCTTATGTTATCTTTGTTAATCCAACTATTCTTGCCTTAACTGGAATGGATAAAGGTGCTCTTGTCACTGTAACATGTCTAGCAACGGCTATTGGATCTATTTTGGGAGGAGTTTTGGGAAATGTGCCAATTGCTCTTGCTCCTGGTATGGGGTTAAATGCATTTTTTACGTTCACTCTTGTTATGGGAAATGGTTTAAGTTGGCAGGATTCTCTTGGAATCGTTTTTTTATCTGGAGTATTCTATTTAGTTTTAGCCTTTGGTGGTATAAGAGAAAAAATAATTAGTGCAATTCCTAAAAGTTTAGGTATTGCTTCTACAGTTGGAATAGGACTATTTCTATCTCTAATCGGTTTAAAAAGCATGGGTGTAGCTATTCCAAACGCTAGCACATTAGTGGCTTTTGGAGAGATTACAGTCCCCGTTGCCCTATCTATTTTAGGATTATTTTTAATGTTCATATTTGATTTAAAAAAGGTTAGAGGTGGAATGCTTATCAGTATTGCTATTGTCTCCATTTTAGGAGTAGCTTTTGGGGTTGTTAGTTTACCTGAAACAATCCTGTCATCTCCTCCAAGTATTGCTCCAGTGGCTATGAAACTTAACATTATTAATGTTTTAAAGCCATCTCTTTTAGGTGCAATATTCTCATTTATGTTCATCGATCTTTTTGATTCTTTAAGTGTTCTTTTATCTTGCTATAAAGAGATTCCCTTTAGAAATGAGGAGGAAAGAAAAAAAGGTCTTGGTAAAATGCTCTATGCAGATGTTCTTTCAACTATGATAGGTTCTCTCCTTAGAACAAGCACTGTTACAACTTATGGGGAATCAGTTGCTGGAATTACAGCTGGAGCTAGAACAGGATTAGCTTCAATTATTACAGGTATATTATTTCTACTTTCACTTTTTGTTTCACCCCTAGTTGAAAGTGTCCCTGTATTTGCTGTTGCTCCATCTTTAGTTATCGTTGGAATCTTTATGTTTAGAAAAGTTTCATACTTAAATTTTAAAGATATGAAAGAGGCTATTCCAGCTTTTATGACAATTATTCTTATGCCTATGACGCATAGTATAGCTATAGGTCTAAGTTTTGGATTTATCTCATATATCATCATTAATGCGGTTTGTAAAGAGTATAATAAAATATCTAAAA
>NZ_DBGBQB010000182.1:0-2331 GCF_048470075.1 Cetobacterium sp.
GAAAATATTACTAAATTTTCTGGAAAGAGGTAAAAAAATGGAGAGAATTGAGGAAAAATTAAAGGACATTGAAAAGGAATACCTAGAGCTTCAGGAGGGAATAATAGAGTATTCAAACAATAATTTGAAATCAGCAGATCTAAAAAAAAGAGGATCAAAATTTGGAATTTATGAACAAAAAGGAAAAACAATGATGCTAAGACTAAAGGCAGTTGGAGGAGAACTTTCAATAGAGAAGTTTAGATCTTTAGCAAACATAATGAAAAAGGAGGAGATTCCATACTTACACCTTTCTACAAGACAAAACTATCAACTTCATGAAGTTGATTTTGAAAAAGTAAAAGATACAATAGAGTTGTGTAACTCTAAGGAGATGTATTTTAGAGGTGGTGGAGGAAATACTTTTAGAAGTATTTTAGTTTCAACGTACACAGGTGTAGATAAAAGAAACATATTTGATGTGATGCCATATGCAAGAATGGTTGAAAATGAAGTTTTCTTTATGGATAAGGCCTTCGATTTTGGAAGAAAATTAAAAATAGGATTTTCTAACTCATTGGATGATGAATTTGTAATGGCTGTTCAAGACATGGGGTTTATAGCAAAAGAGATAAATGGAGAGAGAGGTTTTAAAGTTTACTGCGGTGGAGGAATGGGAAGAGGTAGTAAAATAGGTCATGTTTTAATAGAATTTTTACCTGAGGATGATTTACTACGTGCAGTAAAAGCCTTAATAGATCTCTTTTATGACCGTGGAGATAGAGTCAATAGAATGCAAGCAAGACTTAGATTTTTAGTTGAAAAAATGGGATTTGAAGGATTTAAAAAGTTATATTTAGATTATTTTGAAAAAGAAACTATAAAAAACGGAAAAATATCTAAAATAGATTATGAGAAGAAAGTTAAGGAGTTAAAACAGTTTGAGATGACTGAAGATTCTGAAAAATTCAAACTATGGCAGGATATCTGTACTAAAGAGACTAAATTTAAAGATGTAGTTTCCCTTGTTCTATATGTAAAAAATGGGGATTTAACAGCTGAGGATATAGAAAAGCTATACATACTGATGAAAGAGATCAACACGCCTACAATAAGAGCCACTATTAATCAAAACTTAGTTATTCCTTTAGTTCATAAATCTGCAATTCCATATATCTATAGATATTTAAATGAAAAAATACCGGAGATTGTATCGGAAACAATATCTATAAGAGGACAGATTAGAGCTTGTGTAGGAGCAAAAGTGTGTATGATAGGTGTTCAGGATTCAGCTGCTATAGCTGATGCCATTGGATATGAGCTAGATCAATTGGCGAAGGAGTTTCCTCAGTATAGAAAAATTATATTTAAAGAGGCTAAAAATATAAGAATTTCTGGATGTCCTAGCTCATGTGCTGGAGTGCCGGTAGCTCCTCTAGGGTTCATAGGATTAAAAAAGAAAATAAACGATAAGTTGGTAGATTGTATGCAGGTTTATATGGGTGGTATTTTAACTGAATCAGTTCAATCATTGGCATTTGAGATACCCAACTTAATCTTACCAATAGATGAGATACCTATTCTTGTAAAATCTCTATTTAAAGATTATTTAGAAGTTTTACAGGTATATGATATGACTTTTAGTAGCTATATGTATGAAAGAAGATTAGAAGAGTTTTAAAAAAAAGGTGACGATTAAAATAAATCGTCACTTTTTATTATATTAGCACCCTTTTCTTGCATCTCTTTAATAGCATTGATAGAGTCATTAGGTAGTAGGTTAACACCTCTACATCCATCCTCTATAACATTCACTTTAAAACCTAGCTCAAGAGCATCTAAAACTGTGTATTTAACACAGTAGTCTGTAGCTAATCCCAATACAAAAAGTTCGGTTATATTATTCTCTTTTAAAAGAGATAGAAGTTCTGTACTTTTTAATTTTCCATTATCAAAAAAACCACTATATGAGTCAATTTCGCTATCTGTACCCTTGTAGATAATATTTGAGATTTTTATAAGCTCAGGATGGAACTCAGCACCATGACTCTTTTGTACACAGTGTGCAGGCCACCAAACTTGAGGTAAGCCATTTAAAATTCCAACCTCACCAACCTTACCATTGGAGTTTATTGCAAAACTTTTATGAGTGGCAGGATGCCAATCCATTGTAGCTATTGTAAGATAGTTATTTTCATTAAAAAAAGTAATAACTCTATTGGCTACTGGAATAATTTTTTGAGCATCTTTGACAGCTAAAGCTCCACCTTCACAAAAATCATTTTGAATATCTACAACAATTAAGCTTTTCAAGATAAATCCTCCTAAAAATATTTTTTCACAGTATAACAG
>NZ_DBGBQB010000183.1:0-7326 GCF_048470075.1 Cetobacterium sp.
TCCATAGACAATGGCATATCTTTGATTGAAAAAATATTTAATAGTGATAAAAAAATATTGGTATTTTCATCTCACAGTCATTATGATCATTATAATAAGGAGATTTTTTCTTGGAAAAATAAAAATAGAGAGATTGAGTATATTCTAAGTGATGATATTGTACCTCAAGACATAACTAAAAAATATCACCTAGTTAAAGAGGACGAGGAGATAAAAATTGATAAAGTAAAAATAAAAACCTATGGCTCAACTGATTTGGGGGTTTCTTTCTTAGTTGAGATTGATAAGATGAAAATATTTCATGCAGGCGACCTAAATTGGTGGTATTGGAAGGATGATACTGAGAGTGAAGAAAAGTATATGAGAGATTTATATCAAATGATAGTATCTAAAATTTCAATAGATAGAGATATAGATGTGGCATTTTTTCCAGTTGATCCCAGATTGGAGGAGTTCTGTTATTTGGGAGGGGAATATTTTGCAGAAAATGTAAAACCTAAAGTAATGATTCCTATGCATTTTGATAATGCTTTTTATGTAACTGGAGAGTTTAAAGAAAAAGTATTAAAGTTTGGAGTAAGAGGGATTGTAATTGAAAAGGAGAACTCATTGTTGAATATTTGATAAAAAGTATTGAGAGCATAAGCCTTGACTTTTATAAAAAAATAAAGTACATAGAGTACTAACAAAATTTTGTAAAAGCAGGGAGAGTGGTTTATGAATATATCAAATGATACTTTAGGTTTTTTAATTAGTTTTAGCATGATTGGAACTTTAGCAATTGGATTAATATCTTTATATATCGGTTTATTTATAAAAAATCGTTCAAAGTTTTTTGAAAAATTTGGTATACCAGCACCTGTTATAGGTGGGATACTATTTGCAGTAATACATCTAGTTATAAGAGAGCTAGGAATAGGAACGATAAAATATGATACGACTCTTCAGGATCCTTTTATGGTAGTCTTTTTTACTACAATAGGGATAGGATCGTCAATTAGTGCATTAAAAAGAGGAGGGAAGTTATTAATTATTTTTTGGTTATTAAGTGGTATAATGACTTTTATGCAAACAGTTATTGGAGTAGGAATAGCTAAAGCGACTAATATCCATCCTTTATATGGTGTTCTAGCAGGGTCAGTATCCATGAGTGGAGGACATGGTTCAGCTGGAGCATTTGGAAAAACAGTGGAGCAGTTAGGGGTTACAGGAGCGAGTACAATGGCTCTCTCTTCTGCCACTTTTGGTCTATTGGCAGGAGGGCTTTTGGGGGCGCCACTAGCTCTATATTTAATAAGAAAAAATAGTTTAAAAGCAATAAATGTAGTGAAAAAAGATGATATAAAATTTGAAGAAAAAGCAACTAATCAGAATATATCAGCAGACGAACTTTTAAAACATATAGCAGTTCTCTCTGTAATAATGATGATAGGAACTAGTTTTTCATCCATATTAAAATCATACTTTGATTTGGCTCTTCCATCCTATGTGGGAGCTATGTTCGTTGCAATAGTTTTCAATAATCTAAATGTTAAATACAATATAATTAAGTTAAATAGAAATTTAATCGATATGTTAGGAATAACATCTTTAAATATATTTTTATCTATGGCTTTAATATCTCTAAGGTTATGGGAGTTAGCATCTTTAGCTGTTCCAATGTTTTTAATTTTATTTGCCCAAGTATTATTTATGGCATTTTTTACAAGTCAAATTGTATTTAAAGCAATGGGAAAAGATTATGATGCTGCAGTGATGGTATCAGGAATGTGTGGATCAGGACTTGGAGCTACAACAAATGCTATGTTGAATATGGGAGAGGTTTCAGAGAGATATGGTTACACAGTAAATCCATATTTAATAGTGACTTTGACTGGAGCATTTTTAATAGATATATTCCAAATGCCAGTAATCATAGGCGCTATAAATCTATTTAAATAAATAGATACTAAAAGATGTGGTTTATTAAATCTAATTAAAGAATAAAAACTGTAAGCAAAATGTATTATAAATATATAAAAGGTCAATAATGAAACGGCGGCACAAAAAATAATTCCTAAATCGAAACATAGTTGACAAAATATTACGGATATGGTATTATTAACTGAAACCGATGATTAAGTAAATTTAATACCCCCCAAAAATTTATTTAAATCTTTTTATTTTAACACTCCCCCGTGTTATAAAAAACTTCCTTTTCCCCAAAAGGAAGTTTTTTTATTATCTACCCAATTTTAAAGATATAATAGACACTAAAAAAGAAAGGCGATTTATCCTGTCCTCACAAAATGTGGGAAAGATTTACCGCCCGAATATTATTAAAAAGTTTTTATTATATCATCATTCAGTTCTTCAAGCAGTTTTTTTCCTAAATTAATTGCATTTTCATAGTCTTTTATAGAAATATATGTATAGTGTGTATGTGCATATCTTGTTGGAATTCCTATAACAACTGTTGGAATGCTTTTTTCTGCTATATGATATTTTCCAGCATTTGTGCTACCTCCACTTCTAGCTATAACTTGAAATGGTATATTATTTTTTCTAGCTATGTTTTTTACAAACTCTTGAACTCTTGGATTTGAAACCATTCCAGCATCTAAAACTCTAAATTGTACTCCCTTACCAATAGCACCTTTTGAGGAAAAAGTATCTTTAAAAGTGTCATCAGCAGGTGAACCCTCAAAAATAATAGCAAAATCTGGTTTTATCTTATTTGCTCCTACTTGAGCGCCCCTTAAGCCAACTTCCTCCTGTGAGCTTACAACTCCCACAGGGGTAACCTGTAGCTCTTTATGCTTTATCTCTTTTAAAACCTCCATGACAATAGCGCATCCTACTCTATTGTCAAAGGCTTTTCCTCTTGCAACATCTATTTTTTTATCATGGTAAAAAGTAACGTCTGGCGTTATTGGATTTCCCACTTCTATTCCAAATAGTTCCACTGTTTCATCATATGAACTAGTTCCAATATCTATAACTAACTCCTCCATTTTAGGCAATCTTTGTCTCTCCTCTGCTGTCATAAAGTGTGGTGGCTTAGAGGAGATAACTCCTTTTATGTACTTATTTTTAAAGTTCTTTATAATAACTGAATGAGCAGGAATATTTGCAATATGCCATCCACCTAAAGGTAGAAAAGTTATAGTTCCATTGGCTTTGATGCTTTCAACCATAAATCCAACTTCGTCACTATGGCAATCTAAAGCTACTACCACTCCATTATTATCCTTATTATTTTTGATATAAAGATTATTTATTGAATCTCTTTCACAAATATATCCATCCATGTTTTTTTTAATAAACTCTATGATATCGTCTTCATGTCCTGGTGCTCCGTGCAGATTTGATAACTTTTCTAATAACTCAATTTTGTTCACTTTTACCTCCTAAAAATTAAAACTCATACTTATAGAACTCTGGATATCCTGTTGCTTCAATATTTTTTAAATTAATATTAGCTCCATAAACAACATTTCCATAATACAAAGGAATTAATGGGATATCTTCATTTAAAACTGTCTGAATCTCTTTATAATAATCTTTTCTTCTATTTATATCATTCTCCTTTCTTGCTAACTCCAAAAGATTATCTATTTTTGGATTTGAGTAAAATGTTCTATTACCATTACTTCCCATTTGACTACTATGAAGATTTGGATAATATCCATAATCTCCATCATATGTTGATGGACTCCATCCCAATATGAACATCTCTGTTTCTCCTGCTCCTGCTCTAGATAAAAAAGCTCCCCATTCCAATAACTCAATCTCTAAATCTATACCAATACTCTTTAACTGATCTTGAATTATGGTTGCTATTTGAACTCTTTCTGGACTACTTACAGATATTTTCAGCTTAGTTCCAACTAATCCATTCTCTTCTAAAAGTTTTTTTGCTTCATCCACATCATATTTTTGAGGCAAGGCTTCTGTGTCATGCCCAAAAACTGGTGGAGCTAAAAATTGATTGGCAACTTTTACTTTTCCTAGATATACAGCATCAACTATACTTTTTTTATCAATAGCTTCCGCTAAAACTTGTCTTAAAACTTTATTTGATAGAGTTGGAGATTTCATATTTAATCCTATATGAACAGTTGTTGCTGAAGGAGCTGAATATATTTTCGCTTTTCCACTTTTTTCTAGTTGTTCCCATGAAATAGGAGGAATATCTCCCGCCATATCAATTTCTCCAGTTTCTAATCCAATAACTCTACTATTCTCTTCAGGAATACCTCTTATAACAACTGTTTTTATTTTTGGACTTCCTCTATAGTAACCTTCATTTGCAACTAGAGTCATACTATCTCCCAATTCCCAACTTCCAACTTTATATGGACCTGTTGCAATTGGATTGTTAAAATAATCGTTTGGATTTTTTAAAACCTCTTTTTTATTAAGAATTGATGCAGATTTATGACTTAAATGATTTAAAAGAGGGGCAAAAGGTACTTCAGTGATGATTTGTAAAGTATTATCATCTAAAATAACAATCTCTTTGATAACCTTGTAAAGATGTGCAACTTTTGGATTTTCTTGAGCTCTTTCCAAAGTAAATTTTACATCTTCAGCAGTTAATGTATCCCCATTTGTAAACTTAACATCTTTTTTTAAAACTAACTCTAAAGTATTTTCATCAACTCTTTTATAACTCTCTACTAAACTAGGGATTACAGTAGTAGTTTTTTCATTTAGTTCAAATAATCTGTCATAGATCTGTGTAATGGCTACTTGTGAATAGTTATCCACAGCGTTATGTGGATCTAAAGTTTTAGGCTCACTCAGCTGTGCAAATACGAGTTTATCTCTTTTTTCAGTTTTACTTTCACCACATCCTCCCAAAAAAATTAAACTTAATATTAGAAGAATCAAAGATAATTTTTTCATTATTAACCTCCCCAAAAGTATTTTATATGATAATACTATTTTTTGTTATGAAAATCAAATTTTATTTTTTATAAAAATAAAAACAAATTACAAAAATAAAAAAAGTTGGATATAAAATAGTCCAACTTTTTTATTTTACTAATACTTTTGAGTTGTAGTTTTAGATGCTCCGCCCATCTCCATATCTAAAGAGGAACAAGACGTAAGCCCTAAAATTAAAGTTCCCAGTACAATAATTAAACTTAGTATTTTCATAGAATACCTCCTTAATTTATTTTATCTTGATATGCTATTATTCGTTAATTTTAGAGTATTTCCTTAATCCATGATAGAGATAACTTTATTATATAGATTTTTTAGAACTTAAGTAAGCTTATCTCAGATATTCCATATTAGTCAATAACTTTAAGCCCTAACTCTCTAGCAATAATAGTTGCAGCAACTTCAGCAACCTCTCCCGTAAATGATATACATTGCTCTTTATGTTCTTTTGCTCCCATATCCATTCCATGAGTTAAAACTTTACAACATAGAACCTTATGATTTTTTTTAAACTCCTCTTGTAATTCATAAGCTAGTTCAAGATTTTTATTAACTTTTGGATCTCCACCCTTAGTTCTACCAAAGAAATAGCTAATAGCCATTACACCTCCACTTACAGCTCCACAAACACACTTTGACTTCCCAATTCCAACAGGGAATCCTGATGCCACAGCGATTAATGCCTCAGGCATTTCAGGATCAATATTATTTCTAATAGAGTTAACTATTGCTTCTGAACAAAAGAAATCCCCCAATCTATATGCCTCTTCTGCATCAAACTTAACTTTTTTAATACTTATTTCTCTATTCATTGTTTTCACTCCTTTTTCTATATAGATTTAATTTTTTTAAAAGTTTCTATCAAAACTATTTCTTTAAAAGAATATATGTATATATTTCCTTCAAAAATTTTCTCAGGGTAATCTTTTCAGTTCCTTGTGACAAATTATTGTTTATTTTAACATTTTATAGATGAAAAAACAAAGTCTAAAATTTTAAAACCAATAATGAGGAGCAGACTCAGCTACTTATTAAGTTAAAGGAGTGTGGAATGAAGACGGAGAAATAAAGAGATAATGGAAGTATTTAATGGATTTGTAAATTTGTTAAAAAGGACCAACTTCAAAAATAAAAACTTTTAAGTCAGCCCTATTAATTATTAAGTAAATTTTTTATTATCCAAATATATTCATGAAAACAGTTATTATTGAAGCGTTTACAAAATCAATAAATAGAGCTCCAACTAGAGGTAAAACGAAAAATGCTGTTGGTGATGGACCATTTGCAGCGGTAAAAGACTCCATATTTGCCATTGCATTGGGAGTAGCTCCCATACCGAAACCGCAATGTCCAGTGGCGATAACAGCGGCATCATAATCTTTTCCCATAGCTCTAAAAGTTACAAAGTATGCATATAGTGCCATCACAAGTGTTTGAACTAGTAAAATAACAACTAATGGAACAGCAAGAGCAGCAAGCTCCCATAATCTCATTGACATCAATGCCATAGCTAAAAACAGTTGAAGAGCGATATTTCCTATAACATTAACTGTATGAAGAGGTAGCTCTCCACCTTTTGAATCTACAACATTTCTTACAAGAGCAGCAACCAACATAGGACCAATATATGCTGGTAAAACAACACCTACTTTTCTTGCTAGACTATTTACAATACCTCCAATTCCCATGGATACAACAATTAAAACGACAGATTCAAAAATTGATTCCTCTGTAATAGTTTCTTTTTTAACGTCAACTGTTTTAGAATCTCCCTCAACGATAAACTCTTCCTCTTTATGACCCACTAAATTATATTTTAACATCAATCTTTTTCCAACAGGACCACCTATAAGACAACCAGCAACCAATCCAAAAGTAGCAGATGCTATTGCAACTGACATCGCGCCAGTTGCACCGGCAGCTTCAAGAACAGGACCAAAAGCACCAGAAGTACCATGTCCCCCAGTTAAAGGGATTGAACCTGCAGCTATTCCTAATAGAGGGTTTAAGTGAAAAAATTTAGCTAGATGTATACCTATAAAATTTTGTATTATTACTAGACCACTAGCAGCTCCTAGAAAAATTAGGACTTGTATACCTCCTTTTTTTAGCAGCTTAAGGCTTGCTAAAAATCCTATTGTTGTAAAAAATGCAATCATTAAAAGATTTTTTAGCTCTCCTTCAAAAGAAAAGACAAAGGTATCAGTATTTTTACCTATTAATGTAAAGATTGAAAATATAACACCTCCAATTACTGGAGCAGGAATAAAGTATTTATCAAAAAAATATACTTTTTTCTTAATCCAACGACCAATAATCAATAAAATTACAGCTATTGCCAAAGTTTCACTCATATTAAATGTGTATTCAAACATATATAACCTCCTGAAAACC
>NZ_DBGBQB010000184.1:0-2166 GCF_048470075.1 Cetobacterium sp.
CTATTAGAATCTTGCTCACATTTTATTAATAATTCTTTATTAAAATTGCTTAAAGAATCAAAGTTAGGAACAGGTACGAATAGATTTCTTCGAGTATACCCTACTTTATTTTCAACATGTCCTTTTTCATTCCCGCTTGCAGGATTACAAAACTTTGATTTAAATCCATAGTGAACCATAAATTGAGTGAATCTATCTGTTAGTTTTCTTTCTTTTCCTTTTTTTATTTGAACAACAGCAGTAGACATATTATCGAACCAAATTTCTTTTGGTACTTTTCCAATATGATCAAATATATTTTTCATACCTTGAAATAGAGCTTCTTGATTTTGACTCGGAAAAATTTGAACGTATGAATGATTGCTATATGGGAAAGAAATTACCAAATGATAACCGTTTATTAGTTCTCCATTCATAGAAAACTGCGTTTCACCAAAGTCAAGCTGAGCTTCTCCAGGTAAATGAGTTAATGAAAGAAGTCCTATATTTTTATTTGAGAAATCTTTTAAAGTTTTTTTCTTTTCATTCACATATTTACAAACTGTTCTATAGCTAATATTAAAAGTATCCGAAAATTCTTCGCATAATCTTTCAAAAACTCTTTTAGCAGTATGTCGCTGTTTTCGAGGAGAACCTAAATCACTAATCAACCACTGATTAATTATTTCTTTAAATGGATCAAGCGAACTTACTTCTGGTCTTCTAATAATTTTATCTGAAAAATCTTCAGTTAAGGCATATTTTTTAACAGTTCTAAAAGTATGTCCAGTTTCTCTAGCAATTTCTCTTAAAGATTTTCCTTGAATAGAACACATAGTTTTGATATTATATTTATTGATCATTGGCAACATCCTTTATACACTCCTTAATAATTAGATTTGGTCGTCTAACTTATTAAAGTGTTATTTTGGTTATTTGTCAATGGTCTCTTTTTTTATGCTAAGTGTTGCTTTTTTAAGTTGCATTTCTGCTGTCTTTTTATGGTTCTTTCCAGGGTTAGTTGGTTTAGTTTGAAATATGTGGTATACTAATCTCAAAGAATGATTTTAAGGAGATCCTGAATATGAATAATATAATTAAATTTTTAGATAGTAATTTAGAGTATGTAACACATGAAATAATAGAAGATACTGTTTACATAACTGTAATTTCTAATCGAATCTCAGTTGAGTGTCCATATTGCTCTAAAGAGTCTAAAAAATTACACTCATATTATACGCGTAGCTTTCAAGATCTTCCTATACAAGATAAAAAAGTTATTATTATAATAAAAAATAGAAAGTTTATCTGTGAAAATAAAGAATGTTCTAAGACAACTTTTTCAGAAAACTTTAATTGTATTGAATTCAAATCTAAAAAATCAAAGAGATTAATAAAGTATATTATAGATTTATCTATGAGAGTAAGCTCTATTAATGCTAGTATAATATATTAAGAAAAAATGTTGTCAATGTAGATAAAAGCACTATATACAACATCTTAAAAAAAAGATAGTATAGAAATTGATTATTCTAAGCCTAAAATTGTATGTATTGATGATTTTGCATTAAAAAAAAGGCATACATACGGAAGTGTCTTAATTGATATGGAAACTAGAAAAATAATTGATTTAATAGAATCTAGAGAACTCGATGAAGTGACTAAATGGTTAAAAAAATTTAAGAATATAAAAATTTTTAATAGAGATGGAAGTTATACTTATGCTAAAGCAATCTCTCAAAGCCATCCTAATGCGATTCAAATAAGTGACTATTTTCATTTGGTTAAAAATTTATGTGATTACTTAAAAGAATATTTAATGAGAAAACTTCCAAAATTATTAGAAATAGATGGCTTTTTTTATGAAGGGAAAATAAGTATTAATCAATCTTTAATAAAAACTAAGTACCAATATGACAATGAATGGGAATTAATTGAAAGAATTAAGAAAATGCATGCCGATGGGAATAATTATAGTTCTATAGGAAAAATCTTTAACTTACAGTACAGAACTATTAAAAGATATTTAAATATGTCTCAAGAAGAAATTGAAAATCAGAAAAATAAAGTTATATTAATTTGAAAAAAACAGAAAAAACAGAAATTAATTGATAAAGTAAGGGAGCTTCATAAAAAAGGATTTTTAAAAAGAGCAATTGCAAGAGAGTGTAAAATAACATTTAGGAC
>NZ_DBGBQB010000185.1:0-7670 GCF_048470075.1 Cetobacterium sp.
CTATCCACCTCTGTAAGGACTATTATTTCATTCATATCTGTTATATTAAATGGTAGTTTAACTAAGTATTCCACATTGTCTTCATATTTTTTTCTTATTTCACAAATCTCTCCAATATAAAGATCTTTTGGATAAATATCACTAATTCCTGAAGTATAAACTTTATCTCCAACTTTTAATTGTGCTTCATGAAAAGAAACTGGCTCAAATATAAGTTCATCACTTCTATTCCCCTTGATTATACCTACTGTATTTCCTCCAGCATTGGCACTTACTACAGAATCTTGAAATGTTATCATCTGAACCACAGAGTAGTTTTTAAATACCTTTTCAACTCTTCCTATCAATGATTCATTAAATAAAACTGGCATATTTTTTTTAATGCCATCAATTTCACCTACATTTATAGCAAAACTTTCAAACATCTCTCTAGTTTGTTGAAAGCTTATCTTTCCAACTTTAAATTGGAATTTAAACTGATCTTTCATATCCAATAACTCTCTTAATCTAGCGTTCTCTTCCAATAGTCTTTGATTCTTTTGTTCAACTAAAGATTTTTCTGCTATTGTATATTTTAATCTATTATTCTCGCTGATTAACTCTTTATAATTTATAACACTTTCAGTACTCTCTTTCGCTTTTTTACCTAAGAAATAGACTCTGGATTGAAGTGGTAATAAGATCTCCTCAATTCCTGTCATTGTATAGTTAAATACATCTTTTGCAAAGAAAACTACAACCATCAAAACTATAAATATATATATTACATTTAATACTTTACCTTTTTTCTTACCTATCTTCATTTTTAACCTTTTATAATTTCAACTAATATTTTTGATAGATTCACTAAATCTTTTATCTCAATATGCTCCTCTAAAGTGTGAACCTTAGTCATTCCAACAGCTAAATTTACGCTAGGAACACCTTTACTATTGTATATATTTGTGTCACTTCCTCCACCAGATGAAGCAGTTTCACTTTTTATTTCCGCTCTTTCACAAGCATTTTTTACAATCTCAACTATCTTTTCATCATCATTTAATGCAAACCCTGGATATTCAACTTGTACAGTATTCTCTAACTTAGCTCCAAACTCTTTACAAACATCTTCAAATATTTTAAATGTTTCAGCTAATAGATTATCCAACTTCTCATTTGATAAACTTCTTGCTTCATAGTCCAATTCAACTGATGGCATAACTATATTAGTTGCTTGTCCACCATTTACAATACCAATATTTGAAGTAGTTTCAACATCCACTCTTCCTAATTTTATCTTTGTTATGGCATGTGCTGCAACTGTTAATGCATTTATTCCACTTTCAGGAGATATTCCAGCATGAGCTGGTTTTCCTATTATTGTTATTTTTCCTCTAGCTGCTGACGGTGCTTTTGTAATTATTTTTCCCGGTTTACCACTTGAATCAAGAATAAATCCATAATCTATACCATAGCTCTCTATTGCAAAAGCTTTAGAGCCCAATAATCCGATCTCCTCTCCCATAGAAAATACTACCACTATCTCTGGGTGATCTAAATTATTCTCTTTTATAACTCTTAGCATCTCTATAATCGCGGCGATTCCACCTTTATCATCCCCACCTAAAACAGATGTCCCATCTGATTTTATAACTCCATTTTCTATTACAGGAACTATTTTTTCACAAGGTACTACTGTATCCATATGAGCACTAAATAAAAGCTTTTTCTTACCAGGAGCTCTTAAAACTCCAATTATATTTCCACAGTTTCCACCGTTAATCTCACCAGCATTGTCTTCGCTTACCTCTAATCCTAACTCTTTAAGAACTTTTAATAAATAATCTCCCATAGCTCTCTCATTTTTTGAAGGAGATGAAATCTTTACCATATCTAAAAAATTTTCTATTAATCTAGCTTCCTTTATCATTTGCCCTCCCACAGGTCATTTATTTTTGATATTCTTCCCTAGATTATATTACATTGTCATTCCTTTGTAAAGAGTTAAAGGTAACAAAAAATAACAGTAGTTAGGTACTACTGTTATTTTTTTTCAATATTTTTATGTTATTTTAATTTTTTTTTGAGTAATATTTTGTATGTAAAATTCTATGCGCTTCAGAACTTAATGGATGTTCCAAATATTTTTCATACAGTGATTGTATATATGGATTTTCATGTGATTTTCTAAACATTTTTTCATTGTCTATGCATTGTAATCCCTCAGCTCTTTTTACCACTTTTTCAAAATTTCCGTGGTGATAAGGCTGTCCTCCTCCTCCAACACATCCACCTTTACATGCCATAATCTCTATGGCGTGGAAAAACTCCTCTCCAGTTCTAACTTTATCTAAAATATCTCTAGCTGCAGATAATCCATTTGCTATACCTATCTTTACAACAGTATCTCCCACTTTTACTTCACTAATTTTTATTCCTTCCATTCCTCTCATCGATTTAAAATCTACCTCTTCAAGGGTCTGATTTGTCATCCATTCATAGAGAGTTCTGGTTGCAGCTTCAATAACTCCACCTGTTCTACCAAAGATAACTGCCGCTCCAGTTGAGTATCCCAGAGGGTTATCAAACTCAGAATCCTCCATCTTTTTCAAATCTATATTTGATTGTTTTAAAAGGTGTGCAAGTTCTCTAGTTGAGATTGAATAGTCTACATCAGGAACTCCATCAGTAAAAAATTCACTTCTGGATGATTCATATTTTTTTGCTAAACAAGGCATTATTGATACATTTATTATTTCATCTCTTTTTATCCCTCTAGCTGGTCCCCAAATATTCTTTAAAACTGCTCCAAACATTTGTTGTGGAGATTTTGCAGATGATGGTATATCCAACATGTCTGGATAGTGATGTTCAATAAAATTAACCCAAGCTGGACAGCATGATGTTAAAATTGGGAGCTTTACATTTTTATCGCCACTTAAATATTTTTCTAATCTTTGCTTAAACTCTGCAGCTTCCTCCATAATAGTCAAATCAGCTGCATAGTTTGTATCAAACACATCATCAAATCCAAGCTTTTTCAATGCTGTTACAAGTTTCCCTGTTACATCAGTTCCAGGTTCATATCCAAACTCCTCGCCTATTGCTACCCTAACTGCAGGAGCTACCTGAACTGTCACTCTTTTTCTTGGATTTGCAATATCTTTTATAAGACCCCATGTATAGTCTTTTTCATACAGTGCTCCAACTGGGCATACAGCTACACACTGCCCACAAAATGTGCAATTGGTCTTATCTAAATCTGATTCAAAAGCTGTTGAAACAACTGACTTAAATCCTCTATTAACTGCTGATAAAACCTGACATCTTTGAATATTATTACACATATTTTCACATCTTCTACACATAATACATTTATCTAAATCTCTAACTATAGATGGTGAAACCTCTCTTCTATACTCAAATATTTTTCCTTTAAATCTTATATCTCTAATTCCAAACTCCATAGCTAAAGTCTGTAGATCACATTTCCCATTTTTAGCGCAGATTAAACAATCTGTTGGATGATTTGATAACATAAGTTCTAAAACATTTCTTCTTTTTTCTAAAACTTCCATCGTATTAGTGTTTATTATCATTCCTGGAGAAACTGGCGTTGCACAGGCTGGAACCAAATTTTTTCTTCCCACAACTTCAACTACACATATTCTGCAAGAAGCGCAATCATTTTTAAATCCTATCTCTGGAATATTCATATAGCATAAGCTCGGTATTTTTATTCCAGCTGATTTTGCTGCTTCTAATATTGTTGTTCCTGCTAAAGCTTCCACTTCTTTACCATCTATTATAACAATAACATTTTTCATGAACTACCTCCACTAACCTATATCTATTGCACTAAACTTACAAGCATTATAGCAAGCACCACATTTTATACATCTACTTTGATCTATAACATGTCTCTCTTTTACTTTTCCATCAATACATGCAACAGGACAAACTCTTGCACATGCTGTACATCCAACACACTTATCATTTATTAAATATCTTCTCAGAGCTTGGCATTTTCCAGCTCTACATTTTTTTTCATGTATATGCTCTAAATATTCATCTAAAAACTGATTTATTGTAGACAATACCGGATTTGGTGATGTTTGTCCCAGTCCACAAAGCGAGGTAGTTTTTATTGTCTGTGATAGCTCTTTTAGTAGGTCTATATCCTCCTCTTTTCCCTCTCCTTTTGTTATTCTATCTAAAATTTCCCACAATCTAGTATTTCCTATTCTACATGGTGCACACTTTCCACAAGATTCATCCACTGTAAACTCTAAATAGAACTTAGATACTGCCACCATACAGTCATCTTCATCCATTACAATCATTCCACCTGAACCCATCATAGACCCTTTAGATAGAAGAGTATCGAAATCTATTGGGGTATCCAAATCTTTTTCAGTTAAACACCCTCCCGATGGTCCTCCTGTTTGAACAGCTTTAAATTTTTTATTATTTTTTATTCCTCCACCGATTTCAAAAATAACTTCTCTCAAAGTTGTACCCATTGGAACTTCAACCAATCCAACGTTATTAATTTTTCCAGCTAAAGCAAAAACCTTTGTTCCAGGGGAATTTTTTGTTCCAATGCTTCTAAACCACTCCACTCCTTTTAATATTATTTGAGCAATATTAGCCAAAGTTTCAACATTGTTTACTATTGTAGGTTTCCCCCAATATCCAGATTCAGCTGGATATGGTGGTTTTGTTGTAGGTTCTCCTCTTCCACCCTCCATAGAGTGTATAAGTGCAGTTTCCTCACCACATACAAATGCTCCTGCTCCATATTTTATCTCAATATCAAAGTTGAAGTCCGTTCCAAAAATTTTCTCTCCCAATATTCTATTTTTTCTAGCTGTATCAATAGCTATTCCCAATCTTTCAATAGCCAGTGGGTACTCCGCTCTTATATATACCAATCCCTTTGTAGCACCTATAGCATACCCTGCAATAATCATACCTTCGATAACACTATGTGGATCTCCCTCTAAAATAGATCTATCCATAAAAGCACCTGGATCTCCCTCGTCAGCATTGCACACCACATATTTTTGTTCTGATATATTTTTAGAGGCAAACTCCCATTTTAACCCTGTTGGATATCCTCCTCCCCCTCTTCCTCTCAGTCCTGAATCTTTAATTATCTTTATAACATTTTCAGGAGTCATTGTTGTTAATATTTTCTTTAAAGCAGCGTAGCCTTCAGCTGCCATATATTGTTCAATTGACTCTGGGTCTATACTTCCACAATTTTTAAGAGCAATTCTTAACTGTTTTTTATAGAACTCCATATTTTCCCCTTCAAAAACTCTTTCACCATTTTTCGGGTCAATATATAATAGTTCTATAACTCTTTTTTCACTAATTATGTCTTCTACTACTATTCTTTCTGCATCTTCTGGTTTTACTTCAATATAAAATGTATTTTCTGGCATTATTTTTACAATAGGTCCCTTTTCACAAAATCCAAAGCACCCAGTTTGTATAACTTCAACTTCATTTTCTAATCCATGTTCTTTAATTGAATTTCTTAAATTTTCTACAATTTGTTCTCCCTTTGCAGATAAACAACCAGTACCACCACAAACAAGTATTTTCTTTTTCTCTTTCATAATTAGCCTCCTAAAATACTTTTAATGTATTATCTATCCCTTATTTCGAATCCTCTTTTCTATATCTCTCCAATATTTTTTTCATATCTTTAACCTCTTCTTTTCCATACACATCTTTTCCAATTAAAACCACTGGAGCTAATCCACAGGCTCCAACACATCTCAATGCATCTATAGAAAATAATCCATCCTCCGTTGTTTCCCCCACATCAATTCCCAAATAATTTTTAACGCTGTTTAAAACTTTCTCTGCTCCTCTGACATAACAAGCGGTTCCCATACAAACTGATATTGGATGTTTTCCTTTGGGCTTCATTGAGAAGAAATGATAAAAGCTAACTACTCCATATACTTTTGCAATTGGAATGTTCATCTCTTTCGCTATAAACTCCTGTACTTCCTGTGGTAAATATCCAAAGATCTCCTGCCCTTTATGCAGTACAGAAATCAATGCTCCGTTCTTATCTTCAATTTCAGCTATATATTTTTTTAACTCTTCGAACATCTCTTCTTTCAATCTATTATCACAAGCCATTTGTACCTCCTATTTTTATTTTAAGTCTTTTATAAGTTTTTTAAGAATTATTCTATTTTATTACTATATTTTTTAAAAAAAATCAATAGTCAAAAAATAAAAAAAACCTGTAGGTCAACTACAGGTTTTAAACTTCTATTATTTTGCTGCTTTATAAGCGTTTTCAGATCCGAAAACATCTTTAATTTTCTCTTTGTAGTAAGCTTTCATCTCTTCTTTTGCAACACCTAAATATTTTCTTGGGTCAAACTCTCCTGGTTGCTCAGCAAATACTCTTCTTACTCCTGCTGTAAATGCAAGTCTTCCGTCAGTATCCACGTTTATCTTAGCTACACCTGATTTAGCTGCTCCCATTAACTCAGTGTTAGGAATTCCAATAGCGTCTTTTAATACTCCACCATATTTTTTGATCTCTTCAACATATTTTTGTGGAACTGCTGATGATCCGTGTAATACGATTGGGAATCCAGGAATTCTTCTTTCGATTTCAGCTAATATTTCTAACTCTAACTTTGGATTTGTTCCAGGCTTGAACTTGTGAGCTCCGTGTGAAGTTCCAATAGCAATAGCTAATGAATCTACCCCTGTTCTTGAAACAAACTCTTCAACCTCGTCAGGATTTGTGAAAATGCTGTGCTCAGCAACAACATCATCCTCTACTCCAGCTAAAACTCCTAACTCAGCCTCAACAGTTACATCAAATTTCTTTGCATACTCAACAACCTCTTTTGTAACAGCTATATTCTCTTCAAATGTGTAGTGAGATCCATCTATCATTACTGATGAGAATCCAGCATCTATACAAGTCTTTACTGCTTCTAAGTTTGGTCCATGATCTAAGTGAAGTGCTACTGGAATGTCTGATCCCATAGCTCTTGCTCTATCTACAGCTGCTTTAGCTAATAATGGAGTAACCTCTTTTGTCATATACTTTAATGCTCCTGTTGAACATTGTAATATAACTGGTGATCCCATCTCAGCACATGCTTCTACAATCGCTAACATTTGCTCCATGTTATTGAAGTTAAATGCTGGAACTGCATAGTGCTCTTTATTAGCTTTAGCAAACATTTCTCTAGTATTTGATAATCCTAAATCTTTGTAATTATATGACATAATTTTCCTCCTGATATTTTATTCATCTACTAATATAACAAATTTTTGAATTAAAATCAATTTTTGAAACTATTAGTTTTTTATCTTTATTTGACTTAAAATATATCTAAAAAACCACTTTATCTTTCTTTTGCTTTTAAATATCTTGAAAACTTCCGGTATTAACTCAATTACATCTTCAATAACTTTTTGATATGAAACTAAACTTTTAGGCAATATATTTTGCGTATTTACTAGCCATGATAATAAAATCAGGTTTATTATTCTTAAAAAACTTGAAGCAAAGTTTAAAATTCCACCCTTTGTAACATATACATTAAAAACTTTAAAAAGGACTTCTCCCTCTTGATGGTAATATATTTGAGCCAAAAATGTAGTTAGATATATAAAAATTAAAAATTTTAATTTCTTTA
>NZ_DBGBQB010000186.1:0-11055 GCF_048470075.1 Cetobacterium sp.
GGTATATTTTTACCTATTTTACCAACAACACCGTTTGTGCTTTTATCAGCTTTTTTATTTGAAAGAAGTTCTGAAAAATTTCATAGATTACTAGTAGAAAATAGGATATTTGGAAAATATATAAAAGATTATACAGAGAAAAAAGGGATAACATATAAAAATAAAGTGATTGCAATAACCATAATGACGCTGGGAATGGGTAAAGGTTTTTTTTCCATGCAAAATATTTATGGTCGTATAGCTCTTTTGGTAATATTTTTTGCCGTATTAGCACATCTTTTAAAGTTAAAAACACTAAAAGAAAATTGAAGTTATTAAGGATAGATTGCCTTTTTTTTTAAATATTGATATAATATTTCGTTGCGCTATAGCAAATCAACACATTATGGGGTGATGATATTGAAATGAGTTAATTGAAGATGGAGCTTTTAGGTTAAAAGTATAAGAGAGTATTTGACAAAGTGTTGTCTTAAAATATAGGTTAGGGAGAAGCACAAAATGAAAAAAATATTATTTTTACTAGTAATTTTATCTACAATTTTATTAGGAAAGGATATTAATACTGATGAGTTATTAAAAAATCTTGATAATTCTGAGTGGATTATAGTTGATACAAGACATAGCAATGAATATAATGGATGGAATTTATCTAATTTAAAAATAAATGGACATATAAAAGGGGCGACAGATATCTCGTCTAATTGGTTAGATGCAAAATATTTAAACTCTAAAAACAAAGATATATTGAAACAAAGAGTTTTAGAAAAGGGGATTACTCCAGAAAAAAATATTGTTTTATATGGAACATCTAAAAATATGGAAAAAGTGAAAGACTATTTAAAAGAAAATGGAATAGAAAAAATTTACTTTTATGATTTAGAAAAAAATAAAGATTATGATAAGTTGCCTTTTGAAACTTATGCAAACTATGAGATTTTAGTTCCTGCAACTTGGGTAAAAGATGCGATGGATAAAAATGAAGTTAAGGTATTTGAAGTTTCTTGGGGAAGCATAAAAGATGCAGCGGTATATTTAGCTGGACATATTCCAGGAGCTCCACACATAAATACTGATGGTATAGAACCACCTCCAAAATGGATGTTAAATACAGATGAAAATCTAATTAAATTTGCTAAGGAGATGGGAATCTATAAAAATGATACAGTTGTTCTTTATGGTGAAGATGTTATGGCCTCATACAGACTGGCTATAATTTTAAAATATCTTGGAGTGAAGGATGTAAGAGTTTTAAATGGTGGATTAGACGCTTGGAAAGCTGCTGGATATAAAACAGATATGGGAATAGTTAAGCCAAATTCAATTAAAGATTTTGGATCGAGAATTCCATTAAATAAGAGTTTAATAGTGGATGAAAATGGAGCTAAAGAGGTTTTAAAAGATAATAAGAATTCAAAAATTTTAGTGGATATCAGATCTTACAACGAAAGAGTTGGAAGGGAATCAGGTTACTCATATATGGATAGAAAAGGAAGAATTGCAGGATCTGTATGGGGAAAAGCTGGTACTAAATCCACAACATTAGAGGATTATAGAAATATTGATAACACAATGAGAAATGGATATGAAATTATCTCTATGTGGTCAGGGTTAGGAATCGATTCAAATAAAGAGTTAACGTTCTTCTGTGGATCAGGATGGAGAGCGGCGGAAGTGCTGTTTTATTCTCAAGTAATGGGACTAAAAAACAATGCTATCTATTCAAATGGTTGGATGGAATGGAGTGAAAATAGTTCAAATCCAATTGAAGTGGGAGAAGAAAAATAGATGATAAAAAGCAGCCTATTAATAGGGCTGCTTTTCTTTAAACTACTGAAACTAAAATATTGGAACTCTTAAAAGATATAAAAAATCTTTTTTACTTTTAAACATAATGAGATCTGTAAATGTTAAATAGAACTCATTTTTAGGAGAATATCCATTCTCTTCTATCCAAATTAAAAGGTTTTCAACAATATTTTGTTCCTCAAAAGTTCCTTTCCCATATACACAAGCATATTTTCCTTTGGGTATTATAATGGAGATATTATGTATCTCCTCTTTCATATTGGCAATAAGACAATCTTTACTAAATCTATTTTTTTTCCAGTTTTCAAAGGAAACTTTAAATCCTCTTAAAAGTGGATGAAGGTTATTAGTGACTTCAAAATTATCAATATTTTTTAGAGTTTTATTAAGTTCCCTTAGGGAGTTGATAGGGTCATTATAGATAACCCCTTTAATATCTGAAGTTTTATCAATAAAGGGGATTCCTATTTTTTTTTCTAGCTCAAAATTTTCTTTAAACTTATCAAAGCTTTCTATCAGCTCTTTTTCTGTATTTTTCAATTTTTCTATTTCAAGTTTTGTTTCTAATAAAACCTTCTCAAATAGTTCTAAAGTGTGTTCATAGTCCATATTATCAAAATGACTTTTTATGTATTCAATAGAGAATCCAAGATGTCTCATATGACCAATAATTTTCAAAGTGATTATTTGCATTGGAATATAGTAACGATAGTTAGTGTCATCATTTTTAAAAGCTGGAGAAAGTAAGCCAACCTTATCGTAATACCTAAGAGTTGATATGGGTATACTCGTGGATTTAGAAACCTCTCCTATTGTAAAAAACTCATCAAACATAATTATCTCCTAATAATTTTTTTTATATATTTTTTTATATCATCCACTAAGTAATAGAAAACAGGAATAACTATTAAAGTGAACAAGGTAGCTGTGGAAAGTCCAAATATTACAACAAAAGACATTCCAGCATACATTTCTGAACCGTCACCATTACTTAGAGCCAGAGGAATCATTCCTAAAACTGTCGTTAAAGTAGTCATAAGTATTGGTCTAAGCCTTGTCTTACCAGATACTATAAGAGCTCTATTGATATTATCTCCAGCCTCTCTTCTAATGTTTATAAAATCAATTAAAACTATAGCATTATTAACAACGATTCCAGCAAGCATTACAAAACCAACCGCAACCATGGCATCTAAATTAACCCTGAAAAGTGCCAAACTATAAAGAGCGCCCATAGTTGAAAGAGGTATTGAAAGTAGAATAATAAATGGAAGAATAAAGGATTCAAATTGCCAAACTAAAATAAAATAAATTAAAAATACAGCAACTAAAAAACTTATAAAAAGTTGATTACCCATTTCAGCCATATCTGCACTATCTCCACCAAATCCAAAAGAGATACTTTCAGGAGCTCCTAAATTATTAAAAGTATCTATAATAGATGTTTTAGCACTTTGTAGATCAAATCCATTTTCTAAGTTAGCATAAAGAACAACTTTTTTCTTTTTATCTTTTTTTTCAATTTTAGAAGGACCCTCTTCTAAAACAAGGTTAGCTATATCAGAGATACGAACATTTTTCCCATTATCTAAGGTGATTCTAGAATCCATCAATAGTTTTGTGGAAGTTCTATATTTCTTTTGAAGTTGTATAGTTACATCAATCTCTTGATTATCACTATTTATTGTAATAGGTTGTCCTCCTAAGATTTGAGTCTTAATCATCAAAGCCAGGTTATCAATATCAACTCCATAGAACTTAGCTTTTTCTCTATCCACAATAATTTTTCCCTCTGGTTTTCCACCTTCAAAGGATGAAGAGATATCTGTTATACCTTCAATGGAATACATTTTATCTTTTAATTTTTCAGATATCTCTTTTAACTGTGATTCATTATCCGAGTAAAGTTCAAACTCAACGTCATAGATACCATCAGAACCAAAGACATAGGATGGAACAACTGTTAATATAACATCAGGAATACCTGTAAAAGTAGACCTTAAATTTTTAATAATCTCTTGGAGTCCCTCTTTTCTAGATGTTTTTAATCCTGCGTTTATATTTAAAATAGCGTTATTAGTGTCTCCAGACATAGTATACGAGTTAGCAACAGGTATATCTTTAATTTTACTCTCCAATATAGTTCCTATCCTATTACTCATATTTATATCGGCACTAGAAGGAAGTTTTGCAACAATGGCAAATCTACCCTCATCAGTTGTAGGAATAAATCCACCACCTAAAGTTGAAGCAGCAAAAATAGAACCTATAAAAAGCAGAATAGTTAAAATAGCAGAGATTCCTCTATTTTTAATAGCCCATCTTAAAATTGAAAGATATATTCTTTTCAATTTTTTCATAAACTTTCCTTCTGAATTTATATCTTTTTTCTCATTTAATATTTTACTTGAAAGCATAGGAACAAAAACTAAGGCTACAATCAATGAAGCAAATAATGAATAAGAGATAGAGTATGAAAGATCTTTAAACTGCTCTTTGGCCATTCCCTCTTGAAAAACTATGGGTAAAAATACAGAAACAGTTGTCAGAGTTGAGGCTAAAACTGGAAGTCCCATTTCAGCGGCTCCATCTTTAGCAGCTTGAACTCTATTTTTTCCAAGTTCACTCATATGTCTATATATATTATCTAAAACAACAACAGAGTTGTCAACAAGCATACCAATTCCCAAAGATAATCCCATCAGTGATACAAGATTTAATGTTAAACCTTGAACATTTAAAAGAAAAAATGTAAAAATAACAGATATTGGTATAGCTACAGCAATGACAATGGTAGCAGATATACTTTTTAAAAACAGATATAGTATACCAGAGGCTAAAATTAAACCGATAATACCTGTTTCTTTAACATTATTTATAGAATTGGTGATTGTAATTGTAGAATCAAAATCATAATCGATGTTAGAATTTAAAGGTAGCGAGTTTTTAACACCTTTTAAAACTTTGTTGACAGAATCTACAATTTCAATGGCATTTCCATCATCGGTTTTAGCTACCACAATAACCAATCCATCAGCACCATTTTTTCTAAATAAACTGGATGGATCTTTAGTATCAATTCTGACATCGGCAATATCTTTTAATCTTAAAAGATGACCCGTATTATTTTTTAAAATAATATTTTCAATCTCTTCAGGAGTTTTTAGCTCCCCTTGAACTTTTATATAAAACTCTTTCTCTCCCTCTTTAACTTGACCGCCAGGGATGGTAGTACTAGCTTTAGAAATCAGGTTTGAAACCTCTAAAATTCCAAGATTATAATTTTCAAGTTTTTCAGGATCAATCTCTACTAAAACCTCCTGTTCTTTACCACCAAAAATTATAATTTGTGAAACTCCCTCGATTCTTTCTAAGAGCGGTTTTAAACTATTTTCAGCATAGGTTCTAACCTCCATTGGGTCTCCTCCTGACATGGTTAAAACGGCAGCGGGAATAGAACCCATAGATTGCTCTCTGATAGAGGGTTCCTCAATGTCTTCAGGAAGTTTGTTTTTAATTTGATTAATCTCATTTTGAATTAAAGTTATTTTTGTTTCAATATCAGTTCCATATTTGAATTTAACATTTATTTTTGATGTTTCTGAACTTGATATTGAGGAATACTCTGTAATACCATCAACATTGGGCAAAATATCTTCAACTTTTTTGGTTATCATTTTGTCAACATCTTCAGGAGTAGCTCCTTTCCATTCAATGGTAATTCTAACAGTTGGATTGGATGTGTTTGGCATCAACTCTATAGGCATTTTGGATAGACCTAAGAACCCAAAAAATATCATGGATATTATAACCATTGTTGCTGTTGCAGGTTTTTTTATAGAAAATTCGGAAAGTAATCTCATAACTAAATCTCCCTCACTTTATCGTTATTGTTAAGAAGATATTGTCCTTGAATAACAACTTTATCCCCCTCTTTAAAATTATCAAAATATATTTCTTGAAGATTTCCTTGAGAGATTCCACGATTAACTTTATAGATAATAGAGTGATTGTCACGAATAATGGCTATATAGGAGTAAAGGTCTTTGATCATAACCGCTTCTTTAGGAACAAAGAGACCATTAATCTCCATCTGTTCCATTTCCACCTTACCATACATACCCTTTAAAATAGAACTATCTTCATTTGGAACTTGTATTTTAATATTATATTTTTTCGTATTGATATCAGCAGATAGATTTACCTCACTAACCTTACCGATAATAGTTTTATCTAAGTCAGAAATATAAACTTTGGCTTCCTTTCCAGGGGTTATATTTTTGATATCCTCTCCATTTACAGCAATCTTAATCTCCATTACCTTATTTTCGACAACAGTGAGAAGTTTAGAGTTAGAGGAAACTTTTTCATTATTTTTAATATCTAAATCTGTTATAATTCCAGAAATTTCAGATTTTACAAAAAGTCTTTTATAATTATCATTAGCTCTTATAAAATTAGCCTCTGCTATTTTTAACTCTCCTAGACTCTGCTCCATATTGTTTTTAGATTGGAGATATAACTCCTCTGAAATAAGATTTTTTTCAAATAAATTTTTATATTTTTCAAAGGAGATTTTAGCTGTGTTATAGTTTGATTTAGATTTAATAAGAGTACCTTCTGCCTCAAAATAGCTAGCTTCAGTAGCCGCATCTGTTAAGGTTAAAATAGGTGTTCCTAAATCCACAGTATCTCCATTTTTATGGTTTATATTTTTAACATAACCTCCAGTGGGAGTGATGATACTAACCTCTTTTAAAGGGTTTATATCCCCATTGTAAATCTTAGTATTTTTTATGTTTTGAAATTTTAGTTCTTGAACCTTAACGTCTTTAATAATTTCAGGTTTTGTTTCTTGAATTTTATTGCTATCTTTACATCCAACTAAAATTAAAGTAAAAAAAAGTGTAAGTAATATTTTATTCATTAAATCCTCCTATATTATTTTAAAAGTGATAAGTATTGTTGATAGTACAAGAAGTAATCAAGTTGAGAGTTTATATGTGTGATTTGAGCCTCTCTAAGTTGTGATTCACTCTTTAAAAAATCAACGGAGTCAATTATCCTATTGGAAAATTTTTCTCTATCTATATTGAAAGTTTCAAGTGCAGTTAAAAGAGCTTTTTCATTAGTAGTAATAGTTTCTTTAGCAGTAATTAAATTTAAATATGCAGTTTTAATCTCTCTTTTTAAATTTTCTAGAGAATCAAGCTTTGAAATTTTTTGCTTTTCAATCTCCAATGTTGACTCTTTATAATTATCAATACCACTTCCAAAGTTAAATATATCCCATTTAAAAGAGATTCCAACTCTCCATTCCCAATCATTATTTGATCTTGAAAAACTGGATTCCTCTAAAGATTCATAACCATACTCTAGATCCACTTTAGGAAAGAAAGTACTTCGTTTACTTTTAGCATCATATTCACTAATCAGGATATTTTTATCTAATTTTTTTGAAAGTGTACCACTTGTTAAAGCTTTTTCAGTATCTTTTTGTAAATTTATGTTTTTGGTTATAAACCTTGAAAAATCCATCTCTTTCAAGGTTATCGTTTCATCAATATCTAAACCTAAAAGATTTTTTAAAATAAGCTCCTGACTTATAATATTGTTTTTTATTTTTAAGATTGATGTTTCAGTTTGATATAGAGAGGTTTCAATTTTTAAAACTTCACTCCTATCAATGAGGCTAAGATTATAAAACTCTTGTTGTTTTTTTAACTCCTCCTGTTTCTCTTTTTGAGAGGCTTCATATATATTTAAACTTTTCTTAAGTTGAAGACAATTAATATAAGCTTGAATAACCTCTAATTTTAAATTAATTTTCTGATAAATATAATCATCTTCTTCAAATTCCCTGAGTGCTTTACTGCTTTTTATATTGTAGTAAAGTTCTCCACCAGTGAAAATAGGTTGTGATAGGTAAACACCATTTTGAAAGGAACTGTTCAAATTTTTAGATTCGTCATGATCCACATATGTAGTTTGTGCTCGAAATGAGGGAAGAGCATTTTTAATTTTTATATTTTCATTTAATTTTTTTTGCTTTACACCTATGCTTTTTTCTTGAAGTTGCCGATTGTTTTGTTCTGCTAAATCAATAGATTTATCCAAGGTCAATTCCATAGAAAAAGATACTAAATTTAAAGCTAAAAGCAGCAGTAGATATTTTTTCATAGTTTCTCCTTATTAAAAATTAATTTCACAATATGAGATTATAAACTATAAAGTAAGTTTAGAGTCAAGAAAATTGGGTGATAAAAAAATTAAAATCCACAAAACATATATTGAAAAAATAAATATGTAACTTTATTTGACAAAATGAATTTTAATAGGGTATATAGTGGTATTAGGAATTTAGGTGAAATTCTAAAAGAGATACTGTCCGCCTATCTGAAAACAGATGACCGGGGTAGACTAAAAACGGAGGTATAACGTTATGGCTATCAAGTATGTTCCAGAACCATTTAGGATTAAAATGGTTGAAACAATTAAAATGACTACACCTGAAGAGAGAGCAGAGAAAATTAAAGAGGCTAATTATAATCTTTTTAATTTAAGAGGAGAGGATGTTTATATTGATTTATTGACGGATTCAGGTACTAATGCCATGAGTCAAGATCAGTGGGCTGGAGTAATGAAAGGTGACGAGGCATATGCAGGAGCTTCAAGTTATTTTAGGCTAATAAATACTGCAAAAGATATTTTTGGATATGAGTATATTCAACCTGTACATCAGGGAAGAGCGGCAGAGAAGGTGTTGTTTCCAACTTTTTTAAAGGCAGGTCAATATGCAATTTCAAATATGTTTTTTGATACAACAAGAGCCCATGTTATTTTAGCGGGGGCCAGACCTTTAGATTGTGTAGTTCCAGAAGCAAAAGACCCAGCTAAAAGATCAAAATTTAAAGGAAATATGGATGTTGAAAAGATGGAGAAATTAATTCTGGAATATGGACCAGAAAAGATAGGGTTGGTGGTTTTAACTATCACTAATAACTCTGCTGGTGGACAGCCTGTTTCAATGAAAAATGCAAGAGAAGTTGCGGCTATCTGTAAAAAATATAATATACCATTAAATATAGATGCGGCTCGTTATGCAGAAAATGCATATTTTATAAAAAGAGATGAGCCTGGATATGCAGATATGTCTATTAAAGATATAATAAAAGAGATGTTTTCCTATGCTGACTTTTTCACCATGTCAGCTAAAAAAGATACGATAGTTAACATGGGTGGATTAATAGGAGTAAAAAATTCTGTTGAGAATGCGGACATGATTTTAAAAATAAAGGCAAATTGCATAAGTTATGAAGGATTTACAACTTATGGAGGACTTTCAGGTAGAGATTTAGAGGCGTTAGCAATAGGGCTCTTAGAAGGAATTGATGAAAACTTTTTAAGGTATAGAATTGGACAAATGGAGTATTTAGCTTCTCGTCTTGATGATGCGGGAATCATATATCAATCTCCAGTTGGAGGACATGGAGTTTTTGTAGATGCTTCAAAAATTTTCCCGAATATACCTTATAATGAGTTTCCAGGACAAGTCTTGGCAATAGAGCTATATAAAGAGGCTGGAATCAGAAGTTGTGATATAGGGTCATATATGTTAGGAAATGACCCAGATACAAATGAACAATTGAAAGCTGATTTTGAATTTACAAGACTTGCTATTCCAAGAAGAGTTTATACACAAGCGCATTTAGATGTGATAGCAGACGCTTTAATAGCGATAAAAGAGAGAGCACATGAAATAACAAGAGGATATAGAATAACTTGGGAACCACCGATATTGAGACACTTCCAAGCTTCCCTAGAGATTATTGAAGATTAAAATTTTCAAATTTAGGGAGGGACAGTGGAAGATATAAAAAGTGAGTTGGATATAGAACTAATAAATGATAGTAATAGAGATGGATTTAAATCAAAATTTGGATTTATTTTAGCTTGTATTGGTTCAGCAGTTGGAATGGGAAATATTTGGATGTTTCCATATAGAGTTGGACAGTTTGGAGGAGCAGCATTTCTTATTCCATATTTTACATTTGTTCTTCTAATAGGATTTACAGGGGTAATTGGGGAAATGACATTGGGGCGTTCCATGGAAACAGGACCACTTGGAGCTTTTGAAAAAGCTTTTAAACAAAGGGGGCTAAAGGGAGGAAGGGTAATAGGAATGATACCTGTTATAGGATCATTGGCTATAGCCATAGGGTATGCTATAGTTATTGGTTGGATATTGAGGTATTGTGTTGCCTCTCTTTCAGGAGCAATTATTAAGTTACAACCAGGACCTTATTTTGGAGATTTGGCTTCCGATTTTGGAAGCATACCTTGGCATATTGCAGCGCTATTATTAACTTTTTCATTGATGGCTATGGGGATAGCTGGAGGAATAGAAAAAGTTAATAAGGTATTGATGCCAGCATTCTTTGGATTATTTTTATTTTTAGCTATTAGAATCTATATGTTGCCGGGGGCGGAACAAGGTTATAGCTATCTATTTAATCCAGATTGGGCAGCTCTTAAAGAGGTGAGAACTTGGATTTTTGCTTTGGGGCAAGCGTTTTTTTCGCTCTCTTTAGCGGGATCGGGAACTGTTGTATATGGAAGTTATTTGAGCAAAAAGGAGGACATTATTAACTCTGCTTTAAATGTTTCTTTTTTTGATACTTGTGCGGCAATGTTGGCAGCACTTGTAGTTATTCCAGCGGTTTTTGCCTATGGACTAGAGCCAGGAGCAGGACCAGGACTTATGTTCGTCACACTCCCAATAGTATTTCAAAATATGCCCGGAGGACAGCTAGTTGCTATAATATTTTTTATAGCTGTCTTATTTGCAGGAGTAACATCTCTTATGAATCTTTTTGAGACTCCTGTTGAGGCTTTGCAAAATAGATTGGGATTTTCAAGATTAAAATCCATTGGTATTGTTGCCTTAATATCATTTATGGTTGGAGTATTCCTTGAGGGAGATGGATTATCTCCATGGATGGATTTTGTTTCCATATATATAATTCCTTTAGGTGCTCTTTTGGCTGGAATTGTTATTTATTGGATTTGTAAACCTGGTTTTGCAAGAGAGCAGATACAGTTTGGCCGAAAGAAAGTTGTAGGGATTTGGTTTGAACCAATGACAAAATATATATTTTGTGGAATCGCTATAACTGTTTATATTATGGGAATTTTTTATGGCGGAATAGGATAAGATGGAAAAGAAACATAATTATAAAAGTTGTAGAG
>NZ_DBGBQB010000187.1:0-6871 GCF_048470075.1 Cetobacterium sp.
GATCAAAATAGATTTGGATTTGTTGTAAGTAAAAAAACAGGAAATGCAGTTTGTAGAAATAGACTAAAAAGACTATTTAGAGAGTATTGTCGTTTAAACGAAAAAAACATAATTTTAGGTTATGACATAATTTTTGTTGCCAAGAGAACAGCTGGAGAAAAATTTAAAACTTTAAGTTTTGAGGAGATGAAAACAGATCTTGACCGTGTTCTTAAAAATTCTAAACTATCTAAAAAATAGTTTACTATTTATTTTGAAAAAAATTATCTTAATTTTAATAAGATTTTATCAAAAATATATTTCAATATTTTTGGGGAAAAATTGCATATTTCAACCTTCTTGCTCAAAATACATGTATGATGCAATTGAAATACATGGAGTTTTTAAAGGAGTGTATTTAGGAATATTAAGAATTTTAAGGTGTCACCCATATTCTCAAGGAGGATATGATCCTGTGCCACCAGCTAAAAAATGCGGAGGAAAAAAATAAAATGGAATTTTTATACAAAATATTTGAACAAATATTACTGTTTATAAATGGAATTACAGGAAATTTCGGTTTAGCTATTATAGGGTTAACAATATTAATTAAAATAATATTATTACCATTAACATTAAAACAAGATAAGTCAATGAAGAAGATGAAGCAACTTCAACCTATATTAGAGCAATATAAAGAAAAATATGGACATGACAAAAACTTATTAAATCAGAAAACAATGGAACTTTACAAAGAAAAAAATGTAAATCCGGCTGGGGGATGTTTACCACTTTTAGTTCAATTACCAATTTTATGGGCACTATTTGGTGTTTTAAGAGCTGAAAGAGGAGTTGTTCCAGCAGAATCATTCCTATGGATGAATCTATTACAACCGGATCCTTATTATATATTACCTGTATTAAATGGAGTTGTAGCATTTATTCAACAAAAATTAACAGGAACAGATAGTAATCCTCAGATGAAACAGATGATGTATATTTTCCCAATAATGATGGTATTTATATCTTATAAAATGCCAGCAGGATTACAAGTATACTGGTTAACATCAAGTTTTGTAGGAATAGTACAACAATATTTCATAATGAAAAAAGGAGACTAGAGCTAAAGTTATGGAAAATATAATTGAAATCAAAGCGAGCAGTAGAGAAATTGCCATTGCTAGAGCTATAAAAATATTGGAGGTTACTGCAGATCAAGTTGTTCAAGTTACTGAGTTAGAGAAGCCTAAATCGTTCTTTGGTTTTTTCGCTAAAGATGGATTATATAAAGTTGAAATTAGTAGAGAAGTAGAAACTGAAGAGATTGAGATTTCAGATTCAGAGCAAAGAGAGCCAGTAAAGACAGAAACTAATATTGAAGCTGAGCAAGAAAAAAGAGAAGTAAAAAAAGAGATAAAAGAGAATAGGGAAAAAGAGATAATAAGAGTATCTCAAGAACTATTAAATAAAATGGGTCTTGAATTAGAAGTTGAAATTCTAAGACTAGAGGGTAAAAATTGTGTTATAAATCTTTATGGAGAAGATAATGGAATAATTATTGGAAAAAAAGGTAAGACACTTAATAGCTATGAATATCTATTAAACACTTTGATTAAAGATGTTAGAATAGATGTTGATGTAGAAGGGTTTAAAGAGAAAAGAAATGTTACTCTAAGAGATTTAGCAAGAAAAATGGCAGAAAAAGCTATGAAAACTACTAAGCCTATAAAATTAAATCCAATGCCACCAAGAGAGAGAAAAATTATACATGAAGTTGTTAATAAATATTCAGAATTAGATACTTATAGCGAAGGAAAAGACCCTAAAAGATATATTGTTATTAGAAAAAAGAAGTAGGGGTGAGTTATATGTTTGATACTATTGCTGCCATTTCAACTCCAAGAGGAGAAGGTGGAATAGGAATTGTTAGAATGTCAGGTAGTGATTCCTTATGTATACTAACAAAAATATTTAAACCTATATCAAAAAAAGAGGTTAGTAAACTAAGAAACTTTAGTATTAACTATGGACATCTTTATGATGGAGATGAAATTGTTGATGAGGTTTTAGTTTCAATAATGAAAGGTCCTAACACATATACAAAAGAGGATATTGTAGAGATTAACTGTCATGGCGGATTTCTAATTACAGAAAAAGTTTTAGAATTGGTATTGAAAAGTGGAGCTAGAATAGCTGAAATAGGTGAGTTTACAAGAAGAGCTTTCTTAAATGGAAGACTGGATTTAACTCAAGCGGAAGCCGTAATAGATTTAATACATGGAAAAACTGATAAAAGTATCTCTTTATCTTTAAATCAACTAAGAGGAGATTTAAGAGAACAAATAGATATATTAAAGAAACAACTTTTAGATGTTTCTGCACATGTCAATGTGGTTTTAGATTATCCTGAAGAGGGAATAGATGATCCATTACCTCATGATTTGGTGGATAACTTACACAATGTGGTTAACACTACTGACGCTTTAATCAAATCTTATAATAAGGGAAAAATGATTAAAGAGGGTGTAAAAACAGCTATTGTAGGAAAACCAAATGTTGGAAAATCAAGTTTATTAAACTCTATTTTAAGAGAGGAAAGAGCTATTGTAACTCATATAGCGGGTACAACTAGAGACGTAATTGAGGAAGTTGTAAATCTGAATGGAATCCCTTTAGTTCTGGTAGATACAGCTGGGATAAGAAAAACAGATGACTTGGTAGAAAATATAGGTGTGGAGAAATCTAAAGAGCTAATTGAAAAAGCAGATTTAGTTCTATTCGTTGTTGATAACTCAAGAGAGTTAGATGAGGAAGACCTAAAAATTCATGAGAGAATTCATGCTGATAAAGTTATTGGTCTTATAAATAAAACGGATGTTGAATCGAAGTTAGATGTAACACCATTAACAAAAATAAAAAAATGGATAAAGATTTCTGCACTGGAAAAGATAGGGATAGATTCAATGGAGAAAGAGATATATAACTATGTTGTCTCTGGTCAAGTTGAAGATAGCTCACAAAAACTAGTTATCACTAATGTTAGACATAAGTCTGCACTAGAAAAAACTAAACAAGCAGTAGAAAATATATTTGAAACAATAGATATGGGATTACCAATGGATCTGATAGCTGTGGACTTAAAAGAGGCTTTAGATTCATTGTCAGAGGTAACAGGAGAGATTAGTAATGAAGATCTTTTAGATCATATCTTTAGTAATTTCTGTGTAGGAAAATAAAAGGTATTAGCCACGGATTTATTGTCTGTGGCTATAATTTTTTTGATATTTATTTATGTATATGGACAAAAATAAAAGGAGAAATATATGACTTTCAAGTATGATGTAATAGTTGTAGGTGGTGGACACGCTGGAGTGGAAGCAGCTTTAGCAAGTGCTAGACTAAATAGAAAAACATTACTTTTTACATTGGCATTGGATAATATCGGGATGATGTCATGTAATCCATCGATAGGTGGACCAGGAAAAAGTAACCTAGTTGCAGAGATAGATGTTTTAGGTGGAGAGATGGGAAGACATACTGACCAATATAATCTTCAATTAAAACATTTAAATACAAGTAAAGGTCCAGCAGCTAGAATAACAAGAGGGCAAGCTGATAAATTTTTATACAGAACAAAGATGAAAACTTTACTTGAAGCAACTGAAAATTTAGAGATTATGCAGGATAGCGTAGATGAGCTTTTAGTTGAAGATGGAGCTATAAAAGGTGTAAAAACAGCTTTAGGAATAGAGTACTTTGCAGAAACAGTTGTACTGGCAACAGGAACTTTCTTAAAGGGGAGAATAGTTATAGGTGATGTAAAGTATCCCGCGGGAAGAATGGGGGAAAATTCTGCAGAGAGATTGTCAGAGAGCTTAGAGAAAAATGGAGTTCATTTAGAGAGATATCAAACTGCAACACCTCCAAGAATAGATAAGAGAACAGTGGATTTTTCTGTTATGAAACCACTTTATGGAGAGGAACATCCGAGATATTTCTCTATATATACACAAAAAGAGAGAAACAATGTTGTTCCTACATGGTTAACTCACACTTCAGAGGAAACTTTAAATGTAACTAAGGAGATGTTAAAGTATTCACCGATAGTTTCTGGAATAATAGAGACTCATGGACCTAGACATTGTCCATCATTAGATAGAAAAGTATTAAACTTTCCAGATAAATATGATCATCAAATATTTTTGGAGCTAGAGTCTAGTGAATCCAATGAGTTATACGTAAATGGTTTAACTACAGCGATGCCACCTTTTGCTCAAGAGGCTATGTTAAAATCCATAAAAGGATTGGAAAATGCTAAGATAATGAGATATGGTTATGCGGTGGAATATGATTATGCACCAGCTTCTCAACTGTATCCAAGTTTAGAGAGTAAGAAAATAAAGGGATTATATTTTGCAGGACAGATAAATGGTACCTCAGGATATGAGGAGGCTGCTACACAAGGTTTTATAGCTGGAGTAAATGCAGCTAGAAAAACTTTAAATAAGCAACCGGTAATTTTTGATAGAAGTGAAGGATATATTGGAGTATTAGTTGATGATATCATTCATAAAAAGACTCCAGAGCCCTATAGAGTATTACCATCTAGATCAGAGTATAGATTGACACTTAGATTCGACAATGGCTTTATGAGACTTTTAGATAAAGCTGAGGAGATTGGAATTGTTCCAAAAGAAAAGATTGAATATTTAAAAAAGTGTAGAGAGGATGTCTATTCAGAGATTGAGAGAATAAAAGAAACAAAAGTCCCTATGAAGGATGCCAATGACCTTTTAGAAAAAAAGGGAGCAGAGCAGAGATTAACAAAGGGAGTACAGGCTAATGAACTTCTGAAGTTTAAAGAGATATCATATGATGATTTGGCTCATCTGTTACATATTCCTGAATATCCAGAGTTTGTAAAAAATCAGATTGAAACAATGATAAAGTATGAGGTATTCATTGAAAGAGAGAGAGAGCAGATAGAGAGATTTAAAAGATTGGAAGCTATGAGTATACCAGAGGACTTTGATTTTGATAGTGTAGTTGGTATTTCAAATATAGCTAAAGCTGGATTAAAAGAGATAAAACCTCTTTCAATAGGGGAAGCTTCAAGAATAAGTGGAGTAACAGGAAATGATATTGCGTTACTTTTAGCAACTTTAAAAAAATAATAGTACTATGAACAATAATAAAAACTGTAAATATAGGGTAAATAAACTTGTGTTTGCAGTTTTTTTTGCTATACTTATATTTGTAAAATTGATTTAGGAGGAGAGTAATGATTGTTAGCGACTATCATATACACAGCAGCTTTTCTGGGGATTGTGTAGAGGATTTAGAGAGAATTTGTAAAAAGGCAAAAGAGATTGGAATTAAAGAGATTGCAATAACGGACCATATGGATTTAGATGTGAATGGAACCTCTAACAGTGATGATTTTAAATTAAATTTAGATGAATATGTTCCAACTATTTTGAGATTAAAAGAGAAATATAAAAATGACCTAGATATAAAGTTGGGAATGGAGTTTGGTATTCAAAGACATCTGGGAGAGATAGGAGATAAGATTGTAAAGGAATATCCCTTTGATTTTATAATATCATCTGTTCACAGTGTGGATAAACTTCTTTTAGATCAAAATGAATTTTGGAAAAATAAAACTAGGGAAGAGGCACATGATAAATATTTTTTAGAGATATTAAAAAGTGTTGAAAACTTTAATGAGTTCAGTGTTCAAGGACATCTTGACTTTATAACAAGATATGGAGGTGTTGACAAAAAAGGTTTTATAGACTATATAAGATATCAAGATATAATTGATGAGATTTTAAAAAAACTTATCTCAAAAGGAAAAGGTATTGAGATTAACACTTCAGGAATAAGATATAACGAAAATAGATTTTATCCATGTGATAATATAGTAAAACGTTATTTTGAACTTGGAGGAGAGATTATAACAATAGGTTCAGATTCACATAAGGCATCAGATTTAGGAAAAGATTTTAAAAAAGCTTATGATTTTTTAGAGAGTATAGGTGTAAAATATATCTCGTCTTTTGATCAACTTGATGTGTCTTTTAAAAAAATAAAATAACCTCTTTAAAAGAAGGTGATTATGAACAAAAATAAAAAAAACAAAGGGCTAACTTTTTTAGAAACAATAGCGTGTGTTGCTATTATCTTTTCAGTTAGCTCTTTTTTATTTTATAGAGTGATTAAGTATAATGAAAAAATGGATTTAGAGATGAGTAGATACCTTATACAAACTTTTTTTTTAGAATATACCAATAGGTCTATGTATGAAAATAGGGTCTATTCAATTGAGTTAAACACCTTAGAAAAATATATAGTTGTGAAAAAAACAGATACAGATGAGATTGAAAGAGTCTATTTACCTAAAAAATTAAAATACGAGATACCCTATGACAATGTAAGAAATCCAAAGTTTAAAGTGGATACAACCAAGAATGGAAACTTAAGCAAAGCCTTCACTCTTTATATATTTGGCTATGGTGATCAGGTGGAAAATAGATTGGCTTTTTATATCTTTCAAAAAGAGAGAGTTTTAAAAATAAATGTTTATTTAAAGTCCACATTAAAGGGGATAAATTATAGTAATATATTGGACTATCACTATTCTCAGGAAGGAGAAAATCGAGTTGGATGGATAGAGGAGTAAGAGTTTTAAAGAGCTGTATTCTATTGCTTTCTATTTTTATTGTTGTTTTAGTAAGGGCAACATATAGGGATAAAACACTTGATAAATATATAAAGACATCTACGAAAGAGAGTAAAAATAGTTTTAAAATTTTAAAAATACAAAGGAGGTGATAGATGGAAAATAATATCTATTTTAAAAGAGATATCTTTGAAATAAAAGATTATGATA
>NZ_DBGBQB010000188.1:0-18663 GCF_048470075.1 Cetobacterium sp.
TATTAAGTATTCCAGCCTCTACAGCTTTAGTTTTTAAAATAATTCCAAAAGCACCACCAGTGATAAGGATAAAGGCTATAATACCAACGGCAGTTCCCCATTTATCACCACTAACAAGACCTTCAAAGATATAGTTAGTGACACTCATATCTCCACCAGCAGCAAATATAGGCACACCTTTAATAAGTGGTTGTCCTAACTCATTTAATGCATATTTAAAACTTCCTGGAACAGGAACGGTTCTCGTTTTCATACCAGTTTCAGTGGCATACTGTATTTTTTCCATGGTAAAGCTACCAACTGGAATAAGGTAAGTAAGAATTGCAGCAAAGACAACTACAAAAAAGATAATGACATAGGTATCAGGTATTCTGATTTTTTTCTTCATTTGTTTCCTCCTAAAAAATTATGCTTCGCCTAAATGAGGTAATATATATTTCAAAATAAAAGGCATACCTATAGGTATGCCTGAAATAGCTTAAATTATCTTACTTAAAAATTTTAAATATGAATTAATAAGCGTATTGTTATGGCAGCATCACAACACAAATATATTACAAACATCATCACCATCGGCCTTAGGCTCCGTTTTATTGAGTATAGTATACTATAAATTTGGATGAGGTGTCAAATTTAAAAACTTCATTATATGTCCAAAAAAATAGTATAAAAGTATTTTATTTTATTAAAGTTCTTTTACAATAGACAATTGTACTAAAAAAATGTAAAAAAACTGTTGTATTTTAAATTCATATGTGATATTATTCTTGGAAATAAAAAAAAATTTTCAAAAGGACGGTGAAGAACTATGAGTAACGAAAGAGGTAATTGGGGATCAAGCGTAGGATTTGTATTAGCGGCGGCTGGATCAGCTATAGGACTTGGAAATCTATGGAAGTTTCCTTACTTAGCAGGAAAAAACGGAGGAGGAGCATTTGTAATTGTATATTTATCTCTGATAGTGATACTAGGTTTTTCCCTTATGTTAGGAGAGATGGCAATAGGTAGAAGAGGAAAATCTGATGCCTTTGGTTCATATAATAATATTAAAAAAGGTTGGGGATTCATTGGAATCTTTGGAATTTTATGTTGTTTTATTATATATTCATACTATGTTGTAATCGCTGGTTGGATTGTAAAATATATTGGTATGTTTATTAGAGGTGGTTTAACAGAGGATCCAGTGACAACATTTGGAAACTTTATCTCTTCTGGAACTTCACCTATTATATATAGTTTTGTTATTGTTGTTGTAACGGCATTAATCGTTTTAAAAGGTGTATCTGGTGGAATAGAAAAAGCAAGTAAAATAATGATGCCAATTTTATTTCTATTTATGTTAGTTATTGTCGCAAGATCAGTAACTCTTCCAAATGCAATGGAAGGAATCAAATATTTCCTAAAACCTGATTTCTCACAGATTACTCCTTCAGTTGTAATTGCAGCTTTAGGACAGGTTTTCTTCTCACTAAGTTTAGGTATGGGTGCTATGATAACTTATGGTAGTTACCTTCCAAAGGATACTAACCTAGTTAAAAGTGCTCTTTGTATACCTGTACTAGATACACTAATCGCTTTACTTGCAGGACTTGCTATCCTGCCAGCAGTGTTCTCATTTGGACTTGAGCCAACAGCTGGACCTGGATTAATCTTTATAACTCTACCAAAGGTATTTGCTTCTATGCCTATGGGTAACCTATTTGGAATTATCTTCTTCGTACTTGTACTATTTGCAGCTCTTACATCAACTATCTCATTATTAGAGGTTGTTGTATCATTTGTTGTGGATCAAATGAAGTTAGATAGAAAGAAAGCTACAATTTTAGTAAGTGCTTTAATTGCAGGATTTGCAATTCCAAACTCTCACTCTTTTGGACCATTAGCAGAGTTAAAGGTATTCTTTGGACTGAACTTCTTTGATTTCCTAGGATATTTAACAGATAATATTCTACTACCTATGGGTGGGTTATTACTTTGTGTGTTTGTTGGATTTATCTGGGATAAAGAGGATATTAAAAAAGAGATTACAAATGATGGAGAGATTTCATTCCCATTCTTCACAATATGGATGATTGGAGTTAAATATTTAGGGATTCAACTTTTAGCTCTAATTTTACTTCAAGCTGTTGGAGTTGTAGGAAGTGCACTTAGCTTCTCACTAGCAGTTATATTTATGATTCAAATTCTATTTGATGTACTTGAAAATAGAAGAAAAGTTAAAACAGCCTAGTAAATTTCCTGAAATATATTGAAGTGAATTAAGTAAAAAAGCACAGATTAAACTCTGTGCTTTTTTCTTTTTGTTACTCTCCAAAAATGATATACTAAGAGTACAAAATTGTGAAGGAGGGTGTATGAGAAAACTACTATTTTTATTAAAAATATTGATAACTTTAATAGTTTTATTAGAAACTCTCTATGGTAAAGAGATAGATCCTTTAAAGGAGTTTACATATAATATTGTGATTTCAAACTATGAAAATAGTCCTAAAAGAGATATTAGAGTTGTGAATGATTTAACAAAAGTTAAGGGGCTACTGGCCAATGGTGGTGAAAATTTCTTAGATATTGAGGGAGATGTATTCACCTCTTGGGATATATATAGAGATGGGCAAAAGATAAGTGTTGGAGATAGAGATACTCTAAATGATAGGATTGTAGAGCTTCTACCAGAGGAGAGCGTGGAGTATAAGATTGTGGCTATTCCAAATAAAAAACTCTTGGCTCAGGAGATAAAAAATATGGTTACAATCTATGAGGATAACCAACTTTTAGAAAAAAGAACATATAAAAGTGGAGTTTTAGGTTCAAAGGCTAAAATAAAAAGGGAGGTAAGTCTAAAAAGTTATTCTCCAGGGGACTATATAAGCTATAAAATTACAGTGGAACCAGATGGCTCAGGTTATTTAAATAATTTTAAACTGGATGAAAATATAGATAAGATATTGGTATTTACATTAACTGGACAAAAGGAACCTTTACTTTCAAATGTTGAGATAAAAAGCAGTAGAGAAAATAGTGAAAGTGAGATGGATATACCAAGTGGAGAGAGTTTAATCTATGAGGTCAGAGGAAAAATAAATGAGAATATCTTGGGAGATATTGAGTATAAAGGGTTGGTTACAAAGAGTGAACCATATGAGTTGGATATAAAATTTTTAAATAAAGAGAGATATTCGCCGGGAAAGACGTATACATATGAGATAGAGATAAAAAATAGTGGAAGGGGAAATGTGGGCAATATACCCATAGAGTTTTTAGTCAATGAAAGTGAAGTTATCAACTGGAATGGAAAAACTGTAAAGGCCTTTCCAAAGAATATGGAAAGTTTAAAGGGAAGAGTTTCTCTGGGAAAAGGAAAAAAGATAGTAAAAAAATATGAGATATATGTAGAGGAATTTGCTGTTGGTGATATAGAATCAAAAGTAATGGTTGATAGTCATACGGTCAATAATAAAATATTATCACACTCCTCTAAACTCAAGATAACTCACCAAGTAGAGAGCTATTTTGATAAAAGTGGAAAGAAAAAACTGAGTGGATATACACCTGAAGGGTATATAGAATATGTGTTTAGAGTTGAAAATAATGGACTTGGAATATTAAATAGTTATAACTTTGATAGTGATATTGAGAGAGTAAAAACAAAATCAGCAAAGGGAGGGGAGATTTTAGCATTTTCTTCCAGTGATAAAAAAATCTTTAGAGACAGAGGAATAATAGTTGATGAAAACCAAATGGGAGAGGATATCCTAAATATTTTACCAGATGGATTTATTGAGTATAGAGTTAGGGGAAAAGTTTCCAAGGACTCTGTTGGTGATATTATAAAGGAAGATAGTGTTGCAAAGATGGAGAGGAGTGATGTGGTTCACAGTTTGAAAGTCTCCAAAGAGAGCTATAAGTCTGGAGAGACTATAGACTATACGGTAACCTTAAAAAATATAGGATATGGAACTGCATATGGACAAAAATATAGATTGAATGTGGATGAGGCTCTTGTCTCTCAATCAGGAGTTGAAAATAAAAAGGTAACTGCCTTTAAAAATGGGACTCCAATTGAGAAAACCCCAATTATATACCCAGGTGAGGAGGTAAAATACACATTTAAAGGTATTACAAAAAATAGTATTTTTGATAGTATACATTTAAAGTCCACTTATGGGAAAAGTGTAAAAGAGAGTGAAGTTAAATCCCTTCCTGGAAAACTTGAGTTTTCAAATACACTAAAAAGTGTAAATGGAAAGATAGTTACAAATGGTATGAAATATAAACCAGGGGATATGGTTACATATGAAGTTATTCTGAAAAATATAGGAGAGGGCTTTTTAGATAACTTAAATATTGAGAGTAATCTAGATGATATAAAAGCTTTAGTAGCTGGTTCAGATATTAAAGAGAGAGTTTTAGAGGGAATAAATATCAATATAAAAAGTAGTGATCCAAGAACAGTTATAACCTCTAAAATGGGAGATACACCAATCCATATAAGAAAAAATGTGGACTTTGCTCCAAAGAGTAGCTTGGTCTTTGAAATTTCAGGTTTGGTCTCTGACAAATCCATTGGAAGTTTGGAAGGGATGACATTTAAAGTGAATGGAGCTGAAAAGACAACCGATGGACTTGGGAGTATCGGTAGTTCAATAAGTGGAGAGAAAACTCTTTTAGAACCTGAAAATGGTATATATAAGCCTGGTGATAAATTAAAATATATGCTTACAATCAAAAATAAAGGTGATGGATATGGACACTCAATACCTATAGAGGACATACTCTCTGAGGTTACAACAGAAAAAGAGGGAAAACGTTATGGAAAGGCTTTTTCCAATTGGAAAGTGACCTACTTAGGTGCCAAGGATGAATCAAGTAGATTTAAAAAGTATACCTATCTAAAAAATGAGATATCAGGAAGAGAGGATCTAAATACAAAGGTGGATATAGGTCCTGGGGTAACTATTGAGTTCTTGGTTGAGGCGGATATAGATAGTAGTGCAATTGGAGTTATAGAGAGTAAGGCAAAAATAGCTGGTGGTACAAATGAGAATCAAACAATATATTTAAAGCCTATATCTGAGCACTCTGAGGAGGAGAGAGTGGAGCAGGGTATCAGAGTTCGATTGAGTTCCACAAAGAGTGAGATAAAGCTTGGAGAGGTAGTTGGTTTTACTGTAAATGTTGAAAATATGGATAGTGATAACCATGAAAATTTAAGTTTAAAAAATACAACTCCTAAGGGGTTTAGATATCTGGATGAGGAGTTTGAAAAATTTAGCTTAAAACCAGGGGAAAAGTATAGTAAAACATTCTATATGAAAGCTACTGTTGGAGCAAATATAGGGAAAAATATATTTCAAAGTTATGTGACAAGTAAAAATAGTAAAGTGTCAAATATAGGTGAAACAAGTGTGGATGTGAGAGGGGATTCTCTTTTAAATACAGCCACAATAATCGGTAAGGTAATAGATGAGAAAACAGACAGAGGTATACCCCATGCAGTTGTTTATACTCCAGGGGGAGTTGTGGTTCAAGCTGATGAGTTTGGAAGATTTCATCTTCCAGATCAATGGGTAGATGGAGCCTTTGGTGAAAATTTTACGGTGAAACTAGATGAGAATAGTTTACCTAAGGGAAGTGTAATTAAAAGTGAAAACCCCCTTGTAAAAAGGATAACTCCATACTCCTTAACAAAGTTTAACTTTATTGTTCAAAAAGGAGAGGAGAAAGAGGAGGAAAAAGGATCTGAAAAAAACTATACATATATGGGAACAGGGCTTATTGATGCCTATATAGGAAAGGATAGTGGAAAACCTAGAGCTACATATTTTGGTAAGGGAGGTTATGGAGATTATAAATTAACTTTACATTTTGATACTAAGGATAAGAAAAATCAGACACTTTTAGAGAGAATAACAGATGATGACTATGTTTACTATCCAACCTATGGAGATGGTTCTAAAATTAGGAAAGAGGTAAATACCAATGGGAAGCTCTATTTAAAGTTGGAACATAAAGAGTCCTACGCTATGTGGGGTAACTATGAAACAGGGTTCTTGGGAACAAGGTTTATGGATTACAACAAGGAGCTATATGGATTTAAGGGTGAGTATAAGGAGGAGGATATAAATGTAAAGATTTTTATGAGCACTCCAAATACTATGTATGGTCATGATGAGTTTTTGGGAACTGGAGGAAGTTTATACTTTCTAAAAAATGGAGAGATACTGAAGGGTAGTCAAAAAGTTTGGATAAAAATTGTTGATGCAGATACCTATGTTGTAGAGAAAGTCATCTATTTGCAAGAGGGAAGAGACTATGAGTTAGACCCTTTTATAGGAAGAGTTATTTTAACAAATCCCTTAAGTGGTGGTAGCTCAACAGATTACTATGCATATTTAGTTGTTGACTATAGTTATATTCCTAAGGAGGGGGATGTTGTAGACTCATCTAACTATGGAATAAAAACTGTAAAGGATATAAATGAAAATGTAACAGTGGGAGTGACCGCTATTCATGAGAGTCGTGGAAAAAAAGACTATGATTTAAAAGGTGTTGAGGTCAAGTTAAAGGATGAGAAAGGAAACTATATAAAGGGTGAATTTAGTAGTAGCTCTGGAATCTCAAATGTGAGTAACTACCTATCTTTTGATGGAGGTTTAACATTCCAAGAGGTGGATAGAGATGACTCTAAAATTTCAGGGAATGCCTATAGAATCACAGGTGCATTAAAACTTTTAGAGGAAGCTGAGCTAAAGGCATGGTATGAGAGAAAGGAGCGAGGTTATTCATTCGCTTCAGACTTAGATGATAGATTTTTAGAAACTTTTGGAAGTGAACTAAAGTATAGTCACTCTGAAAATCTAAAAAGCTATCTAAAATTTCAATATGTGGATCAGATAAAATGGGGTGAAAAAAGAGAGACTGGAACTGTGACAAGTGCAAAGTTAGAGTATATCTTAAATGAGAGCACAAAACTTTATAGTGAGATAAAAGCTGGTCTTAGTAATGCTCTATCCCTAGGAGCTGAAAAAAGAATAAATGATAGATTAAAGATGAATGGAAGAACCTCCTTTGGGGACTCAGGGAATTACTTTGAACTAGGTGGAGATTATCAGATTTTTGATAACTATAATATATACTCTGGATATAGCTCAGATGGAGAGATAGCAAGGGATAGATACACAGTGGGTCAAAGGGCTAGAGTTGGAGAGAGAACAAGTATATATCAGGAAAATCAGTTTGTTAAGGAGAGAGGGAAAAATGCCACTCTTCAAGGTTATGGAGTGGATTATGATTTAAGACAGGGCATAACCCTAGGAGGATCCATCCAACATGGAGAGTTAATTTTACCAAATGATGAAAAAAGTCGTCGAAGAGGAGGCTCTTTATATCTAAGAGCTGAACTGGAAAGTTTAACTTTAAGAAATAGAGTTGAATATAGAGAGGACAGAGGGTCTGAGAGTATAGAGCAGTATTTAACAACAAACTCCTTCACATATAGATACAGTGAAGAGTATACCTTTGCAGGAAAGATAAACTACTCATTTACAGAGGACAGTTATAGGAATAGTTACTTAGAAAGCAGTATAGGACTTGCCTATAGACCTATAGAAAATGATAGATTAAACTATCTTTCAAGATATACGATGATACTTGATAGAGATACTAAAACAAATAAGGATTTCAGTGCTCATATAGGGGAGTTTGAAACAATCTATTCATTCTCCAGAGAGCTGGATATATCTATGAAAAATGGATATAGATGTGAAAAAAATAGATATTTAAATGACCTGTATATGCTTGGATTTAAAGCTAACTATAGTGTTATGAATAGTTGGGAGGTGTTTGGACAGTATCAGTGGTTGGTGGATAGAGCCAATGAAGATGTTTTAAGTGGAGCTATTTTTGGAATATATAAAAATATAGACAAAAATATGAAGCTGGGAGGAGGATATAACTTCTCAGGGTTTAAGGACTCTTTGGGAGAGCAGGACTATAAAACATCTGGATGGTTTTTAAATATAATAGGAACTATGTAAAGTAAAATTTTTGAATTAAAAAAGAGAGATTTCGGGGAAGGGGCCGAAATCTCTCTTCTTTGTTTATCTAAATTTATTGAAAAGCCATAGAACTATAATGGCTCCAAAAGCTGCAGTAAATATACTACCAATATTTAATCCATGAACAGAACCAATACCGATAATACTACCGATAAATCCTCCAACAAAGGCTCCTACAATACCAAGTATCATAGTGGCAATTATTCCACCACCTTGAGCTCCAGGCATAATAAACTTAGCTAAGGCACCTGCTAATATTCCAAGGATGATCCATGTTAAAATTCCCATTTTATAAACCTCCTTTGTTTTAAACTACTAATTGTTTATTCTGCTATGAATATAGATTTCTTTTTTTATTTTAAAAATAAAATGGATATTTAAAAGTGGAGATTATGATAAAATAGAGTGGGGCTAGGTGAGTTTTACACGAAGAGAAAAATTGAGGGAGAAACAATGAAAAGAGTGAAGGGATTATTATTTTTATTACCACAACTGGTTTTAGCACAGGACTATTGGAATGGGATTCCATATCCAATGAACCGTTGGGGTGTATCCGTTATGGGGGTGGACCAAAGAGAGAGGGGAGATTTAAAAAGTGCCAGTGTAAATGGTATTGAAATTGGAGGGAAAATACCAAATGCCAATGTAGATTTTTTAAATCCTCACAATATGGAGGTAGATGCTAAGGTTCAACTTGTAAAGGTGGACTATTTTGTATTACCATTTTTAAATATCTATGGAATAGTTGGAAAGTTAGAAGCTGAAGCTAAGTTTGAATTAGGTAGAGGAAATTTTAATTTCGATAGTACAGGAAATGAATTTTATGATAGGATACTGGGAACTGTTGCAGATAAAATCTCTGGAACTATGCCTGAAAATCTTCATATTAAACAAAAATCAGAGGGAAAACTTTTGGGTATGGGTGCTTTAGTAGCTGGAGAGTACAAAAAAGTTTTCAGTTCATTGCAATATACATACACTAAAATAGAGATGGATGGAGATGTTGCAGCAAAAAGTGCAGAGGTTACAGCGGGAAGATTAGGATATGTAGTATATAGGGATAGTAACTACTCAATAACACCATATTTAGGGGCTTCGTATCAAAAAACAGACAGTGAGATTTCAGGGGTTATTCCAAGTACAACTTTAAACTATAAGTTTCAGATGGAGTTAGAAGAACTAACTCCAGCGGCAGGAGTTTTTACAGTTATAAAAGATAACTTTACAGTTCTGTTAGAGTACTCATTTGGAGATAGAAAAACCTTAGCTTTAGATTTAGGATATAGATTTTAAGAGAAAAAGATCAATAGAAAAGAGAGCATTAAAAAAGCTGTAGATATAATACATACCTACAGCTTATAGTGGAGGCTGGAGATTATCTCCGGTCTTTTTTACTTAGAGTTTTCAAATTGAGTATGGAACTCTTTTAAAATTTGTTTTGTCTTTTTACCAATGGCCTCATATTGATACTCTTTCAGATTAGCTAAAGAGACTCTTAAAGTTGGGTGAGTATCTCCAAAACCTTTACCTGGCATTAGAACAACACCTGTTTCCTTAGCCAAAGCGAATAGGAAATCATTGATTTTATTGTTATCTTTAAACCACTTAGCAAATTTTTTATCAAAAAGTTCAAGAGCGATATCCGCTACATTTATAAGTGTATAGTAGCTAACTATATTCTCATTATCCTCAAAATGAATTCCTAAGGATGAATAAAGTAGTTTACATCTGTTTCTAATCAGATGTTTACATGAGTTTTTATACTCTGAATTTAGATCTACTAGAGAGTTTAGAGCAAATAAAGTCATCTGTAATTGCTGAGGAGTTGAGATACCAGCGGTGTGATTTAAACCAACAGCTCTACTATCTGCAACAATTCTATCAATAAAAAATAGAGATTTAGGAGTTGGTGTTATCATAGTATATCTATTATTGACATCATCACTGGCATTTTTTAGTAGCTGATCAAATATGCTCTCATGAGATATAGAGATAGTTCCTAATCTCCAACCAGTAGCTCCAAAATATTTTGAGAATGAGTAAACTAAAAGTGTATTCTTAGGAATAATTCCAAAACAAGATAGGAAGTTATCGCCAAATGTACCATACACATCGTCAGTGATAATCATTAAATCCGGTCTATCTGTATCAACAATTTTCTTTAGACTTAAAAGAGTGTCTAAGTTTAATTTTGTTGATGGAGGGTTACTTGGATTAACAAGACATAGCACTTTGATACTAGGATCTTTTAATTTTTCAAGCTCTGCTGCAGGAAGCTGCCAATCTGATTTAGGATCAAGTTGTAACTCAACTATATCTAAATCATACTCTGCAAGTGTTGGTATTTCAAGGTATGGAGTGAAGATTGGAGTAACTATGGCTATTTTATCCTTAGCTTTGATTAAGTTATTTGTATGAAGAGAGTTAAAAATATAGAACATTGCAGCTGTTCCACCCTCTGTAGCAAACACATCAAAATCACACTCCAGTTTATTTTGGCACATCTCTTTAGATATATATTTTTTTATAATAACCTCTGTATTTGGGAGTATTCTAGGTGGTGTAGGATAATGACTTCCCAGATAGGATTCTACAAATTCCATAAGAACATCCTCAATATTTAAACCAAGTTGATCCTCTATATATGACAGGTATGTTAATATTCCATTAACCTCAGCACTACAAGGTTCTTTTCTCAAAAATATTAAAAAACGAGTATAGATTCCCTCTTTTTTTGGAAAACCTCCAATATGATTATGAAGATATGAATACGATATTTCAGACTCTTCAATTGCAAATTTACCAATAAGGTTAAAGATTCTACGAGGAAGAGTGGCTAAAAAGTTTGGATTTCCTCTTCCAGCATTGAGAACCTCTCCTTTAAAAGCTTCATCAGCTAATTTAATTAGTTGATCTTTAAGTTCAAATGGACTTAATTCTTTCATAATGATACCTCCAATTAGTTTTTAGTTATAATACCAACGATTACAGGTCCCCACATAGTTAGGAAAACATTTGCCACAGCATAACCAATAGAGAAAGGTAGCACAGGAGTCGAGTTTTGAGTTTTTCTAAGAACTTCAGCATAAGCTGGGTTAGAACTTCTACCTCCAGCAATAATAGCCACCGAATCAACTGGATTCTTAATTTTTAATATGAAGTAGTCAAATAGGAATCCGATAATTTGTGGAACCATAGTTACAAAAACACCAAGCCAGAACAGAGTCATTCCATAGTTTTCAATTGTAACAAGAGCACTTTTTCCAGCATTTAAACCAACAATGACAACGAATACAACCAATCCAAAAACTTTTAGGAAAGAGACTGTACCAGTGTCCATTCCTCCAACTTTTGGATATCTGCTTTTTAACCAACCAAAAATTAAACCAGAGAAAAGACAACCTCCACCAGTTCCTAAAGATATTGGAATACTGGCAATAGGAACTGTAATCTCTCCAATAATTACTCCAAGAATTATACCAATTGAGAAAGTTATATAATCCACAACATTTTTATTAGGAGTAGGATATCCTAAAGCTTTGAAAGAGTTTTCAATATTTTGTTTTCTACCATTTAGAATAATCTCATCTCCAACTTGGAATTTAAAGTTGGGTGTTAGTGGCAACTCCTCATTATTTCTATAGACCTGCGAAATTACAAATCCAAGTGTAGCAGCGGGGGGTAAAAGAGGTTTTATTTCATCAATTGTTTTTCCAGCGAATTTTTGATATTGGAAAATAATAGATTTTTTGTACTCAATTGTAGTAAAAAGGTTGGTACAATCAAAAATTTCAGTGCCAAGAACTCCAGTTAAATTAAGAAGAACTTTTGTTTTACCTCCTATAACAACCCAGTCACTCTCTTGAAAAACATAGTTATCATAGTTATCCACTTTTATAACAGAGCCATTTTTAGCAACATCTAAAAGGAATATCTTCTCATTGAAATCCTCCTCTAAATCCTTAGCAGTTTTACCTAGATATTTAGAGTCTTTAGTTATTTCAAAGATTCTAGAGGACACTTTTTCAAGGGCTAAAACTTGATCCTCATCTAGTACAATTCCCTTAGCTTGAGATTTTTCAAGTTCAAGGGCAGACTCTCTAAGATTCCATTTCATAATCAGTGGAAGAATAGTCCCCACCATAAGAACAGGACCAAGAGTACCAAAAATATATGTAACAGAGTATCCAACAGCGACATTAGTCTCAAGTTGTTTAGTTAGTTCAGGGCTTAAACCTAAATTCCCAATAGAGCTTCCAGCAGTACCGATGATAGCCGATTGAGTTAAACCACCAGCGGCAAGCCCAGCAGCAAGCCCTCTATCCAAATTAAAATAGAAAGCACAAATAAGAACACATGCAAGACCTAAAATAGTCATAACAAAAGATGAGATTACAAATTTCATAGAAGCTTTGTTATTTAAAGCTCCAAAGAATTTAGGACCTCCCTCATATCCGCAAGCATATATAAATATCGCAAAAAAAGCGGTTTTTAAAATACCAGGGATATTAAAACCAAGTTGTCCAATGATAACAGCAATGATTAAACTTCCAGCAATACCTCCAAGTTGAAACTTACCAATTTTAATTTTTCCAATTCCATATCCAATACCAATGGAAAGGAAAAGAGCAATTAAAATATTAGAACGAATATAATCAGCCAAAATATCCATATGGATCCTCCTTAAAAAATTTTATTCAGTTTGGCTGAAGTATACAAAATAAAAAAAATGATTCCTTCAATTTAGGACAAAAAATAGAAAAGAGATTAAAGCCTGGTCAGAAACTTTAATCTCTTTTCCATTTATTTAAATTTTAACTTAACAGGCGAAATGTTATTTTCCTCTAAATTTTATAAAGATGAAAAGTACGACAAAAGCACCTATAACAGATAGGAAGATACTACCTAAGTTAAGTCCAGTAATTGATCCAATCCCTAGAAGACTACCGATAAATCCACCTACTAAAGCACCTACAATACCGAGGATTGTAGTGGCAAAAAGTCCTGCTGTATATACTTCTGGCATCATAAGTCTAGCTAATGCTCCAGATAAAAGTCCTAAAATAATCCATGAAAATAATCCCATAGAAAAACCTCCCATAAATATGTTTTCATTAAGTATATTCGTCAAAACTCAAAAATTTCTTTTAAAAAATATAAATTAGAGATAAAAAATTGAAAAGGTAAAATAAAAACATCTCAGTATATATAAAAAAAGATTGAGAGGAGGAGTTTTGTGATAAGGGGAGTTTTTCTATTATTTATTCTATTTTTTCAACTTATTTATGGATATGGAAAGAAAGAAAATAAAATATTTATAGGAAAAAGATACCCAGTAAATCTAAGTTTAGATTCAGGTTGGACCATGAGTTATATCCAGATGAACAGTAACTTAAAATCAAATTTGAGAGCTCCTCAAATGAAGGTGGATCAAAAAATTAATATGGCATATTTAAAATATAGTGAGGATCTAATTGGATTTAGTTGTGAAAACTTAGATGAGTCTTTAAACTCAAATTTAAGAAATCACTTTTTTGGTGGAGTGGGAAAGGTTTCAAAAAAAATAAATATGGATTCAATATACTTAGAGCCCATGGGAAAGATACAATCCATGGCCGTTTTTCAAAGAAGTATCAATGAAAACTATGGAAATTATAATGTGAGTTTAGACAATTTAAATGGGATATTAAATACTTTTTACTTGGGAATGGGTATTGGAAAACAATATTTTCAAGAGAGTCATATTCTTGATTTCTCAGTTAGTGCAGGAGTTAAACAGGAGTTAAACAGAGTGGATGAGAATGTGAAAAACAGGGTAAAGTCATTAATGGCAGAGGATGAGAGAGGAGATTTAAAGGATAAAAATAATTTTACACAGGAGTTGGGGTTGAATGGTGCAATTGGAGACCCAACCACAGGTGTATCCTTCTATACGGGGTATAAATATTTTTTTTCAGAGGATGAGTCATGGAAGGTAACAGCAGGAGTTAGTTATATTTTTTAAAAAAGTGGCCCCCTATTTTAAAAGGCCACTATTCTGTCTCTACCGCTATTTTTAGCTATATATAATTTTTCATCAGCTTTAGAAATAGCTAAATAAAAGGAGTTCTTATCGGTTATATTGGTATAAACAACTCCAAAGGAAGCTGTAATTTTGTGATTTTCAATAAGAGTTGAATCTCTAATTAACTTTTGAAGAAAGAGGGTTCTATTTAAAAGTTCCTCTTGAGTAATATTTTTAAAGACAATTAAAAACTCCTCCCCACCCCATCTAACAGTGTAGGTATCTCTTTTAGAGATTAACTTTATACAATTGCTGATCCCTTTAAGAACAAAATCCCCTCTGTCATGTCCAAAGCCATCATTGATACTTTTAAAGTGATCAATATCAAGTAGAACAATACCGCAATTGTCTATGGGAAAGGTCATCTCCTCCTGTATAAAGTATCTGTTATAAAGAGTTGTAAGAGGATCTCTTAAAAGTAGATTACTCTTAATCTTATTTAGCATTTTTAAAGAGTGTAGCTCTTTTTTTAACTTCTCTCTTCTATTTGTATAGAGAATGGAGAAAACTATGAAAAAGAGTAGAAAAATCTCTTTTAAATTTATCAGTTGTAATACATTTTCTTTTTCAATTAAAATTTTAAAGCTCGTTTTATCAAGGGGGAAAGCATAGTAATCAGTGAGATCCCCTATATTTTCAGCGGTAGTTTTATCTGTTGAGTATATAACTTTATATTTTCCATCGATTATTGTTGCGTTTAAACCTAGGGTATTTTTTAGTCGCTTAACGTTTTTAGCAAAAAAATCTTTATTGAAATCAAAGTACCAAAGACCTCTAAGTCTTTGGGAGTTATTAAAATATTCATATTCAGGAAAGATTATAGTAAACATCTTTCTATTGTGAGTTCTATCTTTATAGAGATTATATAGAGCGAACTCTGTGTTATTTCTTGAAATACTTCTTCTACTTTGAAATACATCTAAGCTTAAGGCTCTCTTTTGAAGAACTTTGACCCAAGTTTCACTAAAGTCATCAGTGTATATGATTTTTCTATCATTGTCAAAAGACCTAATATTGTTATAGACAATGTAAAGAAGGGAGTTATTAAACTTAGAGTTCAGATTCTCCTTAGCTTCCTTTAAGTTATAAAAGCTAAATTGATTGGGATAGGAGAATATATTCTTAAAATACACCCCATTTCCCTCAATTTCAAAGTATGTTATATTTTTATCAACTTTATAATCAGAAAATGGAAACTCCTTTTTAGTTGCATATAAAAAATCAATCTCATTTTTTAATATCTGAATATCCCTGTTAAAATGGACATTAAAGGTCTCAATTGATGAGTTAACCTCATTAAATAGATGATTTTTATTGACCAAAGTTGATAGAAAAAATAAGACGACTAAAAAAATGTAAAACATTTTAAAAATCATATTTTTTTAACCTCCATAGTGAACTCTTCTTTAGAGATTGGTTTACTGAAGTAGTACCCTTGAGCATAGTCCACATGTAAAAGCATTAAGAAATCAAGTTGCTTTTTAGTTTCAACACCCTCTGACACAATTTTAAAATTTAAATCTTTAATAAGGGTTATAAGATTTCGATATACAATCTCACCCTTAGCGCTATTTACCTCAATTGAATCCAATAGAGATTTATCAAATTTAACAATATCTATTGGTAAAAGTGGTAAAAGTCCAGCAGTGGAATGCCCAGCAGTAAAATCATCAAGGGATATCTGTATTCCAAGTGTTTTTAGAGCTTTAAGTTTAGTTATAAGGTCTTTCATATCTAAAACAAAGATTGATTCAGTAATTTCAATCTCTATATATTTACCAGGGACTTTAAAATAGCTTAAAAGTCCAGCTATTATTGTTATTAAATCATCTCTTTTAAATGTTTTCATAGATATATTAAAAGAGATTTTAAAATTGTCAGAGGGAATAGAGTTATTTTCAATTAACTCCTTTATAAAAACAATGGTATCCTTGGCAATTTTATAGTCAACTTTATGAATAAAATTGTATTTTTCAGCTATGGGTATAAATTCAAATGGTCCAATGGATCCAAGCTCTAGAGAGTTATATCTAGCAAGGGCTTCAGCTCCAATCAACCTCTTAGTTTTTATACAAAACTTAGGTTGATAAACAGGATATATTCCACTTACATTCTCCTTTAAAAGTGAGAGAATTGAAGACTCTCTATTCATCTTTTCAATAAAATTTTCATCGGCAATTTTAAAGAAGTTGATTTTATCTTTTTTCGATTCAAGCATAGCTAAATCGGAGTATTTAAAGCTGGTAGCTAGGGAAACATTGGAACTTTTATAGCTGATACCCAGATTAAATGTAATATTATATTTCAATAAATTGGGACAAAACTCTTTAAACTTTTTTAGTTTATTAATTATATCTTTTGAGCTTTCAAAGGAGAAACCATAGAACTCATCTCCAGATATTCTAAAAATATATGAACCAATGAAGCTATTTTTTAAAAAATTGGCAAACTCTTTTAAAATCATATCTCCAAACTCATGTCCCAAAGAGTCATTTATATTTTTAAAATTATTTAAATCTATAACAAAGGTACAGCCAGAAATAGAGTTTTGCTCATTACAAAACTGATCAAATATAAATCTATTTGGAAGATCAGTTAAAGAATCCTTAAGTAGAGTTTTTTTGTTTAAACGCTCTCTATACAGGTATGTAGAAACAGCCACAATTATAGCTACAAAGAGAACAGAGGCAAGAATTAGTAGATTTCGAATCTCTTTATTTTTTTGATATAGAATCTTTTCCTCCATCTCCTTTTCTAAGGCAGCTATATCAGCTAACCTTGGAATATCAATGGAGTGTTGGAAAGCTTTATCAATAATATCTCTTAAAATACGATCCTCTTTATTAAATGTTAAATTTATAGGGATAGTTTCAAAGGGAACAATATGGTATCTTTTAGAGTCAAAATCCTCTTTATTTGTGACTAAAAGAGAGTTGACCTTCCCAGTGTTAAGAGCTCTAATCATAGATTTAAGATCATGAAAAACAACTACATTACTGTCTATATCATACCTTCTAGCTAAGTGTTCCTCCACAGTGTCACTTAAAACACCTATAGTTCCATAAGAGGCGTGAGAGCTATCTAAGCTAACAACAAAAACACCTATCTCATATATTTTTTTAGAAAAAATAAAATTTTTACTACGCTTTCGGGTTTTAGATAGAAGTATGGCGTCAATACTTCTATTTTCTAAATCGGAAGTTGTTTTAGGAATATCAGTAGTAACATCAGTAAAATCTATATTTAAATTTTTTAAAGTTTTAAATATATTTGGAGCGATACCTTTATAAGTTCCATCAACTAAAGATTTAAATGAAATTAAAGAGTTGGTTCTATTCTCATAGGCCACTTTAATAGGTGCTCGAGTCTTTAAATAATCTATCTCTTCAGGTGTTAAAGAGGTATAGAAGTTATTGTAGGAAAGAGCCCTATTTAAAGAGGTAACTGTATTGGAGAATCTCTCTCTATAAGAGTTCTTTAAGGCATCATTTACAAAGGGGATTATCCCCTTATATCTATGTAGAAAAGCCATACTGATTCCAGAGGAGTGACTTATTTTAACTCCAAAGTTAGGTTTATAAAGTGCTGGAGTAGTAGTTAATATAAGTTTATCCTTATAGTTATCCAAATTATCCACAGCAATGGGATAACTGGATAGATTATTATTTTCTAAAATAGCATTTAAAATATTGTTATATGATTTTATATGGGAAGTGTATATAATCTTATTGTTCAAATCTGTTATAGAGTTAACCTCTATATTTTGAGATATAACAAAAAGCTCTTCAGAAAATATACTGTTACTAAAATCAAGGTAGTTGTCATAGAAGGCACTTTTGGGGATTAGAGCAACTCCATCAATGTTTCCAGACTTAAGTTCCATCCCTAGATTTTTATAGGGTATTGTTTTAAAGGTAACATTTAGGCCCATATAGTCTTTAAAGAATGTCTTAGCAACCTCATTTAAAGAGGGTATATTGGGGTAGCTTAAATTATAAAAAGGTCCATCTGATAGAGCAATAACAAGTTTTTCTTTTTTTAAATTATTAAAAATCTCTCTTTCTTTAGAAGTTTTAGGTGTATAGACTTCACTGAAAGTAATATTAGAAAGTATAAAAAAAACAATAAAAAATAATCGGTAAATCATTTAATATCTCCTTCGTTTATATCTTGATATATAATAATGTTTTTTCCAGAACTTTTAGCTTTGTAAAGTCTTTTATCACACTCAATATACGTGTTTTTTGTAGATTTAGAAAATCCACCACTTATAGTGACTGAAATAGGGTATTTCCACTGAATATTTTCCACACTTTTTCTGATATACTCACACCTTTCAATTGTAAATATATCGTTAAAATGAGTAAATAAAATAGTAAACTCCTCTCCTCCAACTCTATAGATAGTAACCTCATTGTTCTCTATCTCTTTAAGAATTTTACCAATTGTGAATAGGACTTCATCTCCGAAATTGTGACCATAGGTATCATTTGTAATTTTATTTAAATAACCATCATAGTCAAGAGATAATCTCCTATAACT
>NZ_DBGBQB010000189.1:0-33985 GCF_048470075.1 Cetobacterium sp.
TAAAATACTCTAAATACCTATAAAATAATATCATAGTGGCACTAAAATATCAATAATTACTTGATAAATAGTAGCTTAAATGATAGAATATTTTGTAAACTATTATTTGAAATTTAGGAGGGTAAAATGGATTACACAATAGAGAAAATGATTTCTGAGGGAGAGCTACAAGCTAGAATAAAAGAGGTTGCTAAAGAGATTGAAAAGGATTATGCAGGAAAAAACCTTATTTGCGTAGGTCTATTAAAGGGATCAATCATGTTCATGGCAGATTTATTAAAAAATGTCGAATTGGATTTAGCTATGGATTTCATGAAAGTCTCTAGTTACCATGGTGGAACTGACAGTACAGGTGTAGTAAAGATTTTAAAAGATGTTGATGAAGATTTAACAGGAAAAGATGTATTAATTATTGAAGATATAATTGATACAGGTTTAACATTGGAGTCAGTAAAGAAGTTCTTAATGTCAAAACAACCAAAATCTTTAAAGGTATGCTCTTTATTAGATAAGCCAAGTAGAAGAAAAGTGGAGATGGTTGGAGAGTACATAGGATTTGAAATACCAGACGAATTTGTGGTTGGATATGGTTTAGATTATGATGAGCTATATAGAAACCTTCCTTATATTGGAAAAGTAGTTAGAAAGTAAGAGATAAAAGGAGGGAAAATGTCCTTTAAACATAAGAAAAAATTTGGACAAAACTTCTTAACAGATCAAAATGATGTTTTGAATAAAATTATGGAAGTTTCAAATGTTAAAGAAGATGAGCATATAATTGAGATTGGACCAGGTGAGGGAGCATTAACTGCGTTATTATTGGAAAGAGCCAAGCAAGTTACTTGTATTGAAATAGATACAGATTTGGAAAAGATTCTTACTAAAAAATATTCATCAAATCCTAAATTTAATTTAATAATGCAAGATGTTTTAACTGTGGATTTAAAAAGTGTATTGGAAAAAGGTAGAGTAGTTGCCAATATTCCTTATTACATAACATCACCAATTATAAATAAAATTATTGAAAATAGAGATATAATTAGTGAGATGTTTATAATGGTGCAAAAAGAAGTGGCTGAGAGAGTTTGTTCTAAATCAGGTAAAGAAAGAAGTGTGTTAACACTGGCTGTGGAATACTATGGGGAAGCAGAGTATCTGTTCACTATACCAAAAGCATTTTTTACGCCACCACCAAAGGTAGATTCAGCATTTATGTCAATAAAGTTCTATGAAGATAGAAGGTATGAGAATAAAATATCGGAAAATCTGTTTTTTAAATATGTGAAAGCTGCTTTTTCAAATAAAAGAAAAAATATTATAAATAATCTGACAACATTGGGTTATTCTAAGGATTTTATAAGAGAGAAGTTAGCTAAATTAGAGATATCGGAAACAGAGAGAGCAGAGAACTTAACAATTGAACAGTTTATAGAGTTAGCTGAGATATTTGAAGAAGAATAAAACTTTTAATAAGTGAGGCGTGGATAAAAGAGGGAGTTCCTAATTTTTGAAAGCCTCCTTTTAGCTTAAAAAGGAGTAAAAATGGATAGTTATGAATTTAAAATAAAAACTAAGCGTGAGGACATAGATTTTATTAATAAGATAATGGAAGCATATGAGGGTGTTGGTATTGTAAGGACTAAAAATGCTGATGCAGGAGATTTGACAATTGTTTCAACAACGGATTTTAAAGAGGATGTTAGAATGATTGTAGAGGATTTGAATAGAAAATGGGTAAAAGCGGAGATTGTTTGGGAAGGACCTTGGTCTGGAGAGTTATAAAATTCAATTAAAAATTAGGAGGAGATATTCATGGAAAAATTAGAGTTATTAATTAATTATATTATAGGGGAATTAGTAGAAACAAAAGAGGGAATAAGAATAGCATATGATTTAATAGATGATACAGTAACTTTTAAAGTGAGTGTTGCTCAAGGTGAGATGGGAAGAGTTATTGGGAAAAATGGATTGACAGCAAATGCGATAAGAGGAGTAATGCAAGCAGCTGGAGTTAAAGATAGACTAAATGTTAATGTTGAATTTGTAGATTAATTTAAATATATATTTAAAGGAGAAAATAAATGGAGTTGTTATCAGTTGGAAGAGTTTCTGGAACACACCACTTAAAGGGAGCAATTAAAGTTACTTCAAATATAGGTGATCTGGAAATTTTAAATGGAAATAAAGTCATGGTTGAGTTGGCATCTGGAGAGATAAAGATTTTAACTGTTAAAAAAGTGTCAAGTATGATAGATAAAAAATGGATAGTTGAGTTTGAAGAGTTTACTAATAAAACAGATGCTAGTTCAATTCAAAATGGAGTTATAAAAGTAAGAAGAGATCTTTTAGGAATAGAAGAGGATGAGTTTTTAGCAAATGATGTTATAGGGATGAAAGTTCTAACAGAGGATGGAGAGAGCATAGGAGAGGTTGTGGATATATACGAAACAGCAGCTCACGATATCTATGTAATAGAGGATGAAGAGTATGAAACAATGATTCCTGATGTGGATGTTTTTGTTAAAAAAATAGATTTTGAAAAAAATCAGATGGTTGTTTCATTGATTGATGGAATGAGAGAAAAAAAGAAAGACTGAGGAGAATATTGTGAAAATTAATATATTAACACTATTTCCAGAGTTTTTTAACTCTTTTAAAGAGCATAGTATTATAAAAAGAGCTGTGGAAAGAGAGCAGGTTGAGATAAATATAGTTAATATAAGAGACTTTGCTGAAGGAAGACATAAGCAGTGTGACGATATCCCTTTTGGTGGAGGAGCTGGAATGGTAATGAAGCCAGAGCCCATATTAAAAGCCTTGGAGGAGAGTAAAGGAAAAATTATCTATACATCACCCCAAGGAGTTAGATTAAATCAAGCTTTGGCTTGTAAGTTGGCCACTGAAGAGGAGATAACAATTATAGCTGGTCACTATGAGGGTGTTGATGAAAGAGTAATTGAAAGTAAAGTTGATTTAGAAATATCTTTGGGAGACTTTGTTTTAACAGGAGGAGAGCTACCAGCAATGGTTATATCTGATGCAATAATTAGATTGGTTCCAGGTGTTATAAAAAAAGAATCCTATGAGAATGACTCTTTCTATAATGGATTATTGGATTATCCTCACTATACAAGACCTGCTGAATTTCAAGGGTTAAAAGTTCCAGAAGTTTTAATGTCAGGGCATCATAAAAATATAGATGAATGGAGATTGAAACAGAGTTTAAAAAGAACTTTAAAAAGAAGACCAGAACTTTTAAAAGGACGGGAATTTTCTAAATTGGAGAAAAAACTTTTAAAAGAGATAAAAGAGGAGCAAGAGAATGATATATAGACTAGGAGAATTAGTTCCAAAAATTGGCGAAAATAACTTGATAATAGATACTGCATCTATAATTGGAGATGTAGAAACTGGAAAAAATGTAAGTATATGGTTTTCAGCCATTTTAAGAGCTGATATGAGTAAAATCACAGTGGGAGATAACTCAAACATACAGGATAATACAACAGTGCATGGAGATACACCATATCCAGTTATCATAGGAGAGAATGTTACAATAGGTCATAACTGTGTTATACATGGATGTGAAATAGGTGATAATGTAATAGTTGGTATGGGGTCAATTCTATTAAATGGAACTAAAATTCCTAAAAATTGTATTGTAGGTGCAGGTAGTTTAGTAACTGAAAAATTAGAGGCTCAAGAGGGAGATTTAATAATTGGGTCTCCAGCAAAAGTGGTAAAAAAACTTTCTGATAAAAACATAGATTACTTGAAATATGCAAATCAAGTTTATTTGGATAAGATAGAAAAATATAAAAAACTAGAGAGAATAGGGTAGGTAAGAATAAGATGAGAAAAGCGATATATTTAGGACTAGTTCACTCACCAGTATACAATAAAAGAGGAGATGTAGTTTGTACATCAGTAACAAATTTTGATATACACGATATTTCAAGAACTTGTAGAACATATGATGTAAATCAGTATCATATAATAGTTTCAGTAGACGCACAAAAGAAGTTAACTGAAAGAATAATCGGATACTGGCAAGATGGATTTGGTGCAGGATATAACAGAGATAGAGAGGAAGCTTTTGGAAGAACAAGAGTTTATGAATCAATAGAAAAAAGTATGGCTGAAATTGAAGAGAGAGAGGGAAAAAGACCTCTAATAATAACAACATCAGCAAAGATATTTCCAAACTCAATAGGATATAAAGATTTATCTGAAAAAATGATGAATGACGATCAACCATATCTGATATTATTCGGAACTGGTTGGGGATTAATAGATGAGGTAATGGATATGTCAGACTATATATTAGAACCTATTAGAGGAAATTCAGACTATAATCACCTATCTGTTAGATCGGCAGTTTCAATCATTTTAGATAGATTATTAGGAGAAAATTAATTGAAAAGAGAAATTAGAATAAGACCTCAAAGAAATATTTTTAAAGAGATGGGTATAGATAACATTGAGATAACAGAGATTGTTTTCAGTGAAAGAAACAAAAAGATGGATTTAATATGTGTTGTTTCTACTCCAAAGGATTTAAAAGGATTGGATAAGGCTTATGAAAATTTAAAAAAGAAGTTTGGAAATGAGTTAGATATTGATTTTAAAGTTGAGTATGAAGCTAAGGAGATTAGTAAAGATCAATTTTTAGAGATAGTTGAGAGAGTTATAGAGAAATTAAAAAGAACAAATGCCATCTCAAAATCTTTCCTATATCTATATAGAGTGTCAATAAAAGATGAGGTTATTGATATTGAATTAAAAAATGAGATGGCTGTAGAAACTTTATATAGTTCAAATTTAGATATTAGAATACAAACACTATTGGAAAACTATGGAATTAAAGGATTTAAAGTTAATTTTGTATCTGGAGATTTTAATAGTGAGATAAAGTCAATAGAAACTGAGATAGAAAATAAGATAATAACTTTGAACTCTAAAATATCAGAGAGAGAAAGTGCACCAAAACCAGTTGCACCTCCAGTTGAGATAAAATCTGCAGTTCCTACAGGTAGAGGAGGATTTAGTAAGAAAAAAGATATTAAAAGTCCAAGTATGCCAATCTCTGAATTTAAAGAGTTAATAGAGAATGAGATAGCTGTAGTGGAGGGAGAACTTTTTGCTACTGAAGGAAGAGAGTTAAGAACAGGAAAGATTCTTCAAGTTTTAAGAATAACAGATGGAGAGGATTCAATAACTGCTAAGATATTCTTAAATAGTCCAGAGGATTTTGACGTAAAAGTTGGAGATTTTATAAAGATCAGTGGTAAAAAACAGATTGATAGTTTTGAAAATAATGAAGAGATTATTCTAGTAAATATCTTAAATAAGCTGGATAAAGAAAAAGTAAAAAAAATGGATACATCAGAAGAGAAGATGATAGAGTTACATACACATACAAAAATGAGTGAGATGTGTGGAGTAGAGGATGTAAAAGGGATAGTTGGAAGAGCTTTAGAGTATGGACATAAAGCTGTTGCAATCACAGACTATGGTGTGGTACATGCCTTTCCTTTCGCCTATAAGGCAGCAAAGGGTAAGGATATAAAGATAATATTTGGTTGTGAGATGTATATGGTGGATGATATACAACCAATGGTTCACAATGCAAAAGATGTTTTAATTGATGAAGAGACATATGTGGTATTTGACTTGGAAACACTTGGACTTAACTCCCATAAAAATGAGATTATTGAGATAGGAGCTGTAAAACTTCAAGGTAGAAGAATTGTAGATAGATACTCTCAACTTATAAATCCAGGTAAAAAGATTCCTAAAAAAATACAGGAAATCACAGGAATCAATGATGCCCTAGTGGAAAATATGCCTAAAATAGATGAGGTATTGCCAGAGTTTATGGAATTTTTAGGAGATGCCACTTTGGTAGCTCACAATGCTCCATTTGATATGGGATTTTTAAAAAGAGATGTAAAGAAATATATGAATATAGATTATAATCCAGCAGTAATAGATACTTTACAAATGGCTAGAGACCTGTATCCAGATCAAAAAGGATATGGATTAAAACCAATGACAAAGTTTTTAAAAGTAGCACTGGAAAATCACCATAGAGCAGTTGATGACTCTCAAGCAACAGCAGCTATGTTTGCTATATTTTTAGAAAGATATTTAGAGATTGGAATTACAAATCAACTGGATATGACAGGAGCTTTTCCTTTAAATTATCAAAAACAAGATATAAGAAATGTGATGGTTTTAGTGAAGGATTTAGTGGGATTAAAAAATCTATATAAATTAGTTTCACAAGCCCATATAGATTATTTTGGAAGTAAAAAACCAAGAATTTTAAGAAGTGTTTTAAATGAAAATAGAGAGGGATTGATTTTAGGAGCTCCTACATCTATCCATTTCTCAAATAGTGGAGAGCTGTCAGAAGCATATTTTAGAAATGATCTACCAAAAGTTGAGAGATTAGTTGACTTCTATGACTATATTGAACTTCAACCGAGAGTGGCCTTTTCAGAGTTTTTAGACACTGATGAAACTGGAGCTATAGCTTCTTTTAAAGATGTTGAAAAAATGAATAAGTATCTTTATGACTTAGGAAAAGAGAGAGGGAAGTTAATAACAGCCTCATCAAATGTTCACTATTTAGAGAAAGAGGACCATAAGATTAGATCGATACTGCTTTATGGAAGTGGAAGTGTATTTAGAGAGAATCAATATAGAGTGGACAATGGTTTTTACTTTAGAACTACGAATGAACTGGTTAATGAGTTTGATTATCTAGGTGAAGATATAGCAAGAGAGATTGTTATAAAAGCAACAAATCAATTGAATGATATGATTGAAAAGGTTCAGCCTATCCCTAGTGGATTCTATCCACCAAAGATAGATAATGCTGAAAATATTGTAAGAGAGATGACATATGAAAAGGCATATGAACTATATGGGAATCCTTTACCTGAAAATGTAGAGGCAAGAATAGAGAGAGAGTTAAAAGCCATCATAGGAAATGGATTCTCTGTTCTATATCTTTCTGCTCAAAAATTAGTAAAAAAATCCTTAGATAATGGTTACTTAGTTGGTTCTAGAGGATCTGTAGGCTCATCTATAGTTGCTTATATGATGGGAATAACTGAAGTTAATGCCCTTTATCCACACTATCTGTGTACTGACCCAAATTGTAAACACTCAGAGTTTATAGAGAGAGAGGGAGCAGGAGTGGATTTACCTGATAAAAATTGCCCTAAATGTGGAAAGCTAATGAAAAAAGATGGACATTCAATTCCATTTGAAGTATTTATGGGATTCAATGGAGATAAGGTTCCAGATATAGATCTTAACTTCTCAGGGGAGTATCAATCAGAGATTCATAGATACTGTGAGGATCTCTTTGGAAAAACAAATGTATTTAAAGCTGGAACAATATCGACTTTAGCAGAAAAAAATGCTGAAGGATATGTTAGAAAGTTTTTTGAAGACCATAGTATAATTTCAGGAAGGGCTGAAGTTATGAGAATGGCTCAAAAGTGTGAAGGGGCTAAAAAAACAACTGGACAACATCCAGGTGGAATGATAGTAGTACCTCAAGGAAATTCAATATATGAGTTCTGTCCAGTTCAAAGACCAGCCAATGATCAAAATAGTGACTCTACAACAACTCATTATGATTATCACGTTATGGATGAGCAATTAGTAAAGCTAGATATACTGGGGCATGATGACCCGACAACCATAAAAATGTTACAGGAATATACGGGAGTAGATGTATATGATATACCTCTTGGAGATATAGAAACTCTAAAAATATTTTCAGGAACAGAGTCTCTTGGAGTAACTCAGGAGCAGATAGGATCAGTTGTTGGAACTTATGGAGTTCCAGAGTTTGGAACAGGATTTGTTAGACAGATGCTTGTTGATACGAAACCTACAACATTTGCAGAATTAGTTAGAATTTCTGGACTTTCTCATGGAACAGATGTGTGGCTGAACAATGCTCAAGAGTTTGTTAGAGAGGGAAAGGCGACACTTTCACAAGTTATATCAGTTAGAGATGACATCATGAACTTCTTAATAGATCAAGGGATTGAAAAAGGTGTGGCATTTAAAATAATGGAGTTTGTAAGAAAAGGACAGCCTAGTAAAAATGTGGCACAATGGAAAGAGTACTCAGACTTAATGAAGAGCCATGGAGTTCCAGAGTGGTATATAGAATCATGTAGAAGAATAAAGTATATGTTCCCTAAGGGACATGCAGTAGCTTATGTTATGATGGCTATGAGAATAGCATATTTTAAAGTTCACTATCCTCTAGCTTTCTATGCAGCATATTTAAGTAGAAAAGTTGAAGATTTTGATTTTGAACTGATGAATGATTTGAATAAAGTAAAAGAAAAAATTCAGGAATTAAATAAAGAGCCAAAGTTAGATGTTAAGAAAAAAGCTCAGTTAGCTGTGTGTGAAATAATAGTTGAAATGCACGCTAGAGGCTTTGAATTTTTAAACTTAGATGTATATAAATCTCATGGTTATAGATTTACAATAGAGGATGGAAAAATAAGAGTACCTCTAATGGGATTGAATGGACTTGGGACATCAGTAATGGAAAATATAGTTAGAGAGAGAGAGTTAGGAAGATTTATATCCTATGAGGACTTTAAAAGAAGAACAAAAACATCTCAAACAACAGTAGATAAGTTAAAAGAACTTAATTGTATAGAATCTTTAAGTGAAACGAATCAAACAACTTTATTTTTCTAGGAGGCAAAGTGTTTAATATTAAAAAACAATATTTAGGTGCAGGATTAGTTTGTTTAGCCGCAACAATGTGGGGATTTGATGGGATAGTATTGACTCCTAGGCTATATCAATTAAATGTGGCATATGTAGTTTTTGTATTGCATCTTCTTCCTTTAATAGGAATGAGTTTCCTATTTGGAAGGTCAGAGTTAAAAAATATAAAAAATTTAAGTAGAGAGGACTTGTTTTTTTATTTTTTAATAGCTCTATTTGGAGGAACTTTAGGAACATTATCTATAGTTAAAGCTCTATTTTTAGTTAATTTTAACCATCTGACAGTGGTGACTTTATTACAAAAATTACAACCTGTGTTTGCAATATTATTAGCAAGAATTTTATTAGGTGAAAGAGTTGGGAAGAATTTTGTTATTTGGGCTATAGCTGCAATTATGAGTGGATATCTATTGACATTCCAATTTACTCTACCTCATTTTGAGGCTGGAGATAATATGGGATTAGCTAGTATATATGCTATTTTAGCAGCTTTCTCCTTTGGAAGTTCAACAGTTTTTGGAAAGAAAATTCTGGCACACTCAACATTTAGAACAGCTCTATATACAAGATATCTATTTACATCTATTATAACTGGATTAATTGTTATAGCAAATGGAAATTTAGGTTGGTTTCTAAAAACAACTCCACATCAATGGATGATCTTTGGGATTATAGGATTGACAACTGGAAGTGGAGCAGTGCTTTTATACTACATAGGTTTGAGATATATAAAGGCAAATATTGCCACAATGTGTGAGCTGTGTTTCCCAGTTTCGTCGATTGTTTTTGATTATATTTTCAATGGAAAACTACTGACATCTATTCAGTTTATGAGTGCAGGAGTTCTACTATTTACTATATACAAGATTACAAGAAATCAAAAAAATTAAAAAAATCTTGAAAAAAATGTTCTAAAAATATATAATAAAGCTGTAAAAAGTTATATAATAATGAAATTTGGAGGGTAAATCGTGGATTGTAATTTTGCGTTAGAGGATATATTAAAGGCTAATGAAACAATAAAAGATTCATTAAAAAGAACACCAGTGGTAGAGTGTCCAACTCTTAAGGAGATGACTGGAAATTCAGTATTTTTTAAATTAGAAAATCTTCAAAAAACAGGATCATTTAAGTTAAGAGGAGCTTTAAACAAAATCGCTAGTCTTTCTCCAGAGGAAAGAGCTGCAGGAGTTATAGCTTCTTCAGCTGGAAACCATGCACAAGGTGTAGCGTTAGGAGCAGCGGCTCAAGGTATAAAGGCAACAATAGTGATGCCAGCAACAGCTCCTTTAGCAAAGATTGCAGCAACTAAATCATATGGTGCAGAGGTAATCTTAGAGGGAGAAGTGTATGATGATGCCTACAGAAAAGCTTGTGAGATACAAAAAGAAACAGGTGCCACTTTTTTACACCCTTTTGATGATAAATTTGTAATGGCAGGACAGGGAACAATAGGATTAGAGATATTAGAGGATATACCAGATGTAGATGTGGTACTAGTTCCAATCGGTGGAGGAGGAATCATTGGTGGAATAGCAAAAGCTATAAAATCATTGAGACCAGAGGCAAAAATAATTGGAATAGAAGCAGCTCATGCAGCGTCTATGGCAGAAGCTATAGCTATGAAAGAGATATGTGAAATATCTACAAAACCAACAATTGCAGATGGAATAGCAGTTAGAAAAGCTGGATGTGAACCATTTAAAGTTGTTCAAGAGTGTGTGGATGAGATTGTAACTGTAACTGAAGATGAGATAGCAAAAGCGATACTTTTCCTTATGGAAAAAAGTAAAGTTGTTGCAGAGGGAGCAGGAGCTACAACTGTTGCAGCAATTTTAGCTGGAAAAATAAAGGCTGAAAATAAAAAAGTTTGTGCAGTGATATCTGGTGGAAATATAGATATAAATCTTGTGGAAAGAGTTTTAAATAAGGCTCTTATGCTTGAGGGAAGAAGATTTGCTTTCTCAGTGGAACTTTCAGATAAAGTTGGTGAAATGGCAAAGGTAGTTGCAGCAATCTGTGAGATGAATGCAAATATTTTAAGTATAAACCAAACTATGTATAGTCCAAACTTAGGAATCACTTCTCAAGAGGCAAGCTTCGTGTTAGAGTGTTTCGACAAAGAGCACCAAGAGAGAATTAGAGAAAAATTAACATCTATGGGATATAGAATGTATTAAAAAAAAGGCTATCTTTTTTTAAAGATAGCCTTTTCTCTATTATTTTAATATTTCTAGCCACTCCTCAGTAGTTCTTGGGAAGTTTGGAATCTGTTTTTCATCGATATAAAAAGTGGGAACAACGTCAAAATCAATCTCAGAAACTTCTGCATTTAATTTTTTATGTGCTTCTCTAAATTTACCTGATAAAAGTGAGTCGGCAAATTCAAATTTTGGAATAAGTAAGTTGTCTGCAATTTCGATTAGAACTTCCACATTTCCAATATCTTTGTTGTATAGCCAATAGGCTTCAAGGACTGCTCTGACATATTCAATACCTTTATCATATTTTTCAGCTGTATATATTCCTTCAAAAGCTAATGCTGTTCTAGGTTTAGGACTGACAGTAGGAAATTTTATAGCAATATTTTCCTCTTTTGCCCAGTTGACTATATTTTTTTCAAAATATTCTCTACCAGCCTCATTAACTATAGGTTGAGGTTTTGGTTCTGGAGAAAGTTCATAGGGCAGGAATCTAAATTCAGGTTTTAAATTTTTTTCCTTTAAAGCTTTTTCTAAAATCTTTTCTCCAACGAAACAATAGGGACAAACAAAATCTAAAATTATTGATATTTTCATAAAAACCTCCTTAAAAGTTTAGCTAAATATATTCTTATCATAACATACTATTACATAAGAGAGCTACAAATCCTTTAAAAAAATAAAAAAGAGTTGCATAAAATATTTTATTAGTGTATACTCCTATCTAACAATAGAAGAGAGGTTAGTTCACTTCCACAAAGGGAGCCTAAGGCCGACGGCTATGATCTTGTGATCCTGTGAATTAAGTATTGTGACGCTGCCATAACAATACGCTTATTAAGTTTTTAATTAAGTTCTCTAAGGCATACCTAATTTAGGTATGTCTTTTTCTTTTGGGGTAGACATTAAAAAATGGGGAGGACATAAAATGTCAAAAACTTTATTATTAACTTTTTTATCACTAACAACACTTTCATTTGCTAAAACTGAATACACAGGAGAAAAATATCTAGGAAAGGATATAATAACTAATTTAGATGTGAATGATTTAGAGAGTGGTAAAACATATGAATTTTTCTTTGAAGGAGTGGAGAATAGTTTAGGAAATCCATGGTATATTCCAGTAACAGTTATAAAGGGAGAGAAAGAGGGAAAGAGATTTCTAATCAGTTCTGGGATACATGGAAATGAGTTAAATCCTATACTTACAACATATAAAGTAAAAGAGAGATTAAATCCAAAAGATATAAAAGGAACAGTAACAATAATTCATGGATTGAATATCCCTGGTCTATTAAATAATCACAGAGGGTATACTTTTGGAGGAAACTCTGAAAATACTGTTGATTTAAATAGACTGATGAATTCAGGAAAAACAACTACATCTGATCAAAAATACTCCACATTACTTTGGAATAATCTGCTATCAAAAAATGCTGACAGAGTAATTGATCTTCATACAAGTGGTAAAGGAAGTCAGTTTCCACTGTTTGTATACGCAGATTTTAGAAATTCTGATATAAAAAAAATGGCAGAGTTAACAGGAGCGGATATAGTGAAGATGGATAATGGGGAAAAGGGAACAATAGAGACTTCATTTGTAGATTTAGGGATTCCAAGTATTACCTTTGAACTGGGATCAGGTGAAACACAGGAGGCTTTAATAGTTGAGAGAGCTACCAATGGTGTTATAAATAACCTTATATTTTGGGATAATCTGAGTGGAAAAGAGGTAAAACCAGATATTGAAACATTTTATGGGAATTCATGGAGTCGTATAAGAGCTGAAAAAGGTGGTTTTGTTGAGGCAAAAGTTAAAGTTAAAGATAAAGTGAAAAAAGATGATATATTATTTGTCCAATATGATGCTTTTGGAAAGGTTATAAAGGAGTATAAATCACCAAATAGTGGAGTTGTAGCAAGTGTAAAAGATTATCCGTATAGCGAACCAGGAGATTCATTGGGAAGAGTTATAGAGTATGATAAAGAGGATAAGGATCAAAAGTTAAATTAAAAATAAAAGGGGCTTGGATTAGCCCCTTAATCTATTCCCAATCCCCTTTTGTTTTCCAATAGTCAGCTATCTCTTCAAGGGTTTTATTCTTAGTTTCAGGTAGGAATAAAATCACTATAAAGAATACAAGCATAGATATGGAGAAAATAATAAATGAAATTGAGCCATGAAATTTTTCAGTTAAATATATATTGGCATTTAGTAGAGGAAAGGAGTAGATAATAGCGGCATCAGCAATCCAGTTTATCATACCAGTTAGAGAACTCCCCTTAGATCTAACAACAGTTGGAAGAACTTCAGAGATATAAACTGTAAGCATAGCTCCTGCAGATATTGTAAAGAAAAAATTATATATGTATATAAAATAGGATAAATCTAGTCCAACTTGAGATTTATATAGGAAATAGGCGATAATAGCCTCTGAAAAAAACATTCCTGCAGCCCCAACCAACAATAGAACTTTTCTTCCCATTTTATCAGCAAAAGCTACAACAAAAATTGCTCCAAAAAGTTCAGAAACACCTATAAAAATACTTTGAAAGTAAGCTAAATTTGGTGTATCACTGGAAATTAGTGCAAATATTTTTTGAGCGTAGTAAGTTATAGCATTAACCCCAGAAAGCTGTCTAAAAATCGGGAAAATAACGCAAAGAAACAGAGCGTAGATAAGTCCACCACGAATTTTCACCTTTTTCCCCTGAATTTCAGGAGAGTTATTTGCAAGCATTTCAGAAAAAACTAGATCAACTCTCTCTTTTGATTCAATAAAATCTTCTAAACTTTTTTTAGCCTCATCAACTCGACCCTTAATTATAAGCCAACGAGGACTTTCAACAAGAGTTAACATTGTGAAAAACATAATAATCAACAGTGCAATTTCAATAAAAATTAATATACGCCATCCAACTCTAATATTCCACTCTAAAGGGAAAAAATAGTTAAAAAAGAATCCCACAGTATAACCTAAAATCAATCCAAAAGCTAAAAGAAGCTGTCTAACAGAACCAGCCCGTCCTCTTTTTGAAGCTGGAGCTACCTCTGTTATATACATGGGAGCTGCAACGAAAACTAAACCAACTGAGAATCCAAAAATGATTCTACCAATGTAAAAAATAGTGATAAAGGGTGCTAGTGATGCGAGTAAAAGACCAATGATTCCCACAATAACACCATAGAGCATCGTCAATCTCCGACCAATTTTATCAGTAAAATAACCGGCCAAAAGGCTACCAAAAAAATTCCCTAAAAGTGATATAGCAACAAGAATTCCAATTTCATTTGGAAGTAGATTAAAGTGTGGTTGAATATATTTTATAGAACTTCCTAGATTAGCTGAGTCATATACAAATATAAATCCAGCCATTCCAACAATAGCAGCAACAAGATATATATTTTTGCTTTTCATCCAATATCCTCCTCAGATTTTATAACTTTAAACTTTAAATTAAAATAATTTACAAGTAAAAAGCTATAAATCCTTGAATAAATATTAAAAATAAATAAGTTTAAAGATTATTTAAACGTACTTTATATTTAAAACTATTTCCTTTTACAATTGACTTTGTGTATTCAATAATATTGTTTTTTTCAAAAGTACATCTCTCTAAAATCATACCACAGTCTCCAGAGATTGCATTTAAAAAGAGGCTGTCATTTTCATTTAAAATACAGGGTGAAAATGTTTCCTCTGCATAGGATATAGAAACATTGTATTTTGTTTTTATAAGGTTATATAGACCATTTAACTCTATCTCTTTTTCATGAAGCTCTTTAAATCTCCAGTGTGGAAGATATGTGGTTTCATACATTAGAGCCTCTCCATCAGCTAAACGGACTCTGTTGAGAACAAAAATTTTATCAGTGGGCTTTATATTTAATTTTGTAGCAATAACATTTCCAGCCTCTTTTAAAATAAGATTTAAAATCTTATTTCCAGGTACTTTTCCAATTTTAATCATCTCATCACTGAAAGAGTAAAAACCATTTAACTCCTGGTCAATTTTACTATTTGAAACAAAATTTCCCTTACCATGAATCTTATAGATATCGTTTTGTTTTTCAAGCTCTGATAGAGCTTGTCTAACAGTGGCTCTACTAATTGAAAAGGTTTCGGATAACTCTCTTTCAGAGGGAATCTTATCTCCTTCGTGGTATGTACCAGATTTTATTTGCTCTAATATAATATCCACAAGTTGCAAATATAGTGGTGTAGTAGAAGATTTATCAATCATTATGATACCTCCTTAAAAGTTTGATTTTTTTCAAATTATACCAGAGTTATAAGGATTTGTCTTGTAAAAATAATTTAATATAAAATATTAAACTGTAAATTATAAAAAAATATAAAAATCTAATATTGACAACTAAAAAAAATGAGGTATACTCGTACCAATAAAAATGGTACATACAATAAAATAAGGCGAGGTGTTTTTATGGGAGAACCAAATATTGTTTTAGTGAGAATTGATAACAGATTGATCCATGGGCAAGTGGCAACAGCGTGGGCTCAACATTCAGGGGCAAACCTACTTCTAGTTCCAAATGATGATGTGGCGCAAAATCCAACAAGACAAAGTTTAATGAACTTAGCAGCACCAAAAGATGCACAAACAAGGTATTTCTCTATTCAGAAAACTATAGATATTATTCATAAAGCTGCTCCAAGACAGCTTATTGCAATAATAGCAGAAACACCTCAGGATATATTAAAACTTGTTGAAGGTGGAGTTCCAATAAAGAGAGTAAATATAGGTAATATGCATATGGCAGAGGGTAAAAAGCAGATATCTAAAGCTGTTTGTGTGGATGAAAATGATATACAAACTTTTAAAAAATTAGCAGATATGGGTGTTGAGTTAGAGATTCAAAGAGTTCCGACGGAGGGAAAGGAAAATATATTAGAACTAATAAAATAGGGGGGGATATAGATGATATTAAAAGCTTTTTTGGTAGCTATTTATGCGGGGTTAGCAGGAATAGATCTATTTGATGGATTGTCACATATCCATAGACCATTGGTAAGTGGTCTGATTGTAGGACTTATTTTGGGTGACATGAAAATGGGACTTATAGCTGGAGCAACACTGGAATTAGTATGGATGGGAGCTGTACCTGTGGGAGGAGCACAGCCACCCAATGTAGTTGTAGGTGGGATAATTGGATCAGCTTTTGCAATAATGGCAAAACAAGATCCCACTGTGGCAGTTGGAATAGCAATCCCTTTTGCTGTAGCAGTTCAGGCTTGTATAACACTTTTATTCACTTTTTTCTCTCCTGTTATGCATAAAGCGGATAAATATGCTGAGAGTTGTTATACAAAAGGGATAGAGAGAATCAACTATCTGGGAATGGCAATTCTATTTGCATTCTACTTTACAGTGGTATTCCTACCTATTTCAATTGGAGCAGAGGCAGCTCAAGGAATAGTTTCACTACTACCTCCATGGTTAATAAAGGGATTTGGAGTGGCTGGAGGAATGATGCCTGCTATAGGATTCGCACTATTATTAAATATAATGTTTAAAAAAGAGTATATAATTTTCTTCGTACTTGGTTTTATATTAGCTACTTATTTGAATCTACCAGTTATAGCTATTGCAGCAATCGGATTTATAATAGCCATATATGATTATCAAAAGAGTAAAAGTTTGGATAAGATGAAGGGAATGGCCTTAGCATCTACAGAGGAGGAGGATTATAGCGATGGAATATAATAATAATGGATATGTTGATGGTAGCCAAGAGAAAGTTATAACAAAAAAAGATTTGAATCATATGGTATGGAGATCCTTTTTACTTCAAGCTTCATTTAACTATGAAAGAATGCAAGCTTGTGGATGGTTATATAGTATGATTCCAGCTCTAAAAAAAATTCATAAGAATAAAGAGGATCTCTCTAGGTCTATGAAGTTGCATATGGAGTTTTTTAATGTACATCCATTTTTAGTGACTTTTGTACAGGGTATTGTAACTGCCATGGAGGAAAATAAAGAGAGTCAAGAGGCTATAAGAGGAATTAAAATAGCACTGATGGGACCATTAGGGGGAATAGGAGATGCTTTATTTTGGTTCACACTACTGCCAATAGCTGCCAGTATAGGGGTTTCACTATCTTTAGAGGGAAGTATAGCTGGACCTATCATATTTTTATTGATATTTAACTGTGTACATATTTTTTTAAGATTTTTCTTGATGCATTACTCATACAAAATGGGAGTGGAAGCTATTGAAAAATTACAAGGGGACACTGAATATGTAACTAAAGGTTCTTTAATTTTAGGACTGACAGTTGTTGGAGGATTAATTGCATCATTTGTTAGACTGAGCATACCATATGTTATAGAGATGGGAAGTACAACTGTTAATATACAGACAGATGTGATTGATAAGATAATGCCAAATATGTTACCACTACTGTATACATTACTTATGTTTTATCTATTAAAGAAAAAGAAAACACCAATAACTCTGATTATGATAACACTGGTAGTTGGAATATTAGGAAGCTTAATCGGTATACTATAAAAAATGAGGAGAGAAAGATGTTTAAAATAGTTGTAAGCGGTCATGGAGAATTTGCATCCAGCATTGATAAAACATTGGAATATATAATAGGGAAGCAATCTGATATAGAGTTTATAAATTTTAATGACGGTATGGGAACAAAGGAGTTAGAGGAAAAATATAGACTATGTATTGAAAATAATGACACTCAAGGTATACTTTTTTTAACAGATTTAGCGGGAGGGACACCATTTTCCACTGCTGTAACAATGACAGAGAGTTTAAAAGATGCCTATGTGTTAGGAGGAATTAATATACCAATAGTTTTAGCTGCAATAGAGCATAGAGATGAAAGTGGACTAAAGGATAGTGTAGATGAGATAATAAACTATGGAAAAGATTCTCTTATAAAGTTTGAAAAAAGAGAGCTTAATATGAGTGATGAAAGTTTAGATGGAATATAGATAAGAAAGTCTCAGAAATTTTTCTGAGACTTTTTTGTAAAAAGAATTGACAAAACAGTAAAAAAGAATTATAATCACTTTAACTGGTATGTACCAGTAGTGAAAAATACGGGGTGGTATATTATGAAGTTTTTTATAGGGATTGATAGTGGCGGTACAAAAACAGCAGTTTCTGTAATAGATGAAAATAAAGATGAGGTTTTAAGTTTTCAACGAGGTACGGGACACTATTTACAAATAGGGTTTGATGGACTTGAAGAGTTACTAACTTCAATATTGGAAGAGGTAATGAAAAAGTTAAATATAGATAGAGATAGCATAGGGTATATATTTGCAGGTATCCCTGGCTATGGAGAGATAAAAGAGGATCAGAAAATAATAGAGGATATTGCTAAAAAATCATGGACTGGAATAGATTTTCAATTGGGAAATGATATGAAGGCTGGTTGGGCAGGTTCTTTAGGTTGCCTTCCTGGAATCAATATAATAGCAGGAACAGGGGCAATAGGATATGGAATAAATGAGATGGGAGAGGAAGCTCGAACTAGTGGCTGGGGACACGCTTGTGGTGATGAGGGGTCAGCTTATTGGATAGCTAAAAAAGGTATAGAGATTTTCACTAAGCAATCAGATGGAAGGTATCCTAAAACTCCCCTATATGAAGTGATGAAAGAGGAGCTTAATTTAAAAGAGGACTTTGAGTTAATAGATTTAATCTACAATCAATACTCTTTGGATAGAGGAAAAATAGCACAGATGTCAACAATTGTTTATAAGGCGGCAGAAGCAAATGATCCATATAGTTTAGAGATATTTAAAGAAGCAGCTGTGGAGATAGGACTAATGATTAAATCTATATCAGAAAAGATAGATTTTTTAGAAAAGCCCATAAAAGTCTCCTATGTAGGTGGAGTATTTAAAGCTTCAAAATATATATTTAAAGATTTGGAGAACTATTTGAGAGAGAATGAAGTTGATGCACAGATAATTGAGCCTAAATATACACCTGTTTATGGATCAGCACTTTATGGATTAAAACTATGGGAGGAGAGTAAATAAATGAAAGAATTTTGTACATTAAAAGAGATTGAGCAACAAAAAAGATTATGGGTAGAAACGATTGAAAATATTGAAAAAAACTCTTTAAAAATAGAGGAGTTCTTTGAGAAATATGATATAAAAAATAGAAAAGTTATCTTTACAGGAGCTGGAACTTCAGAGTTTGTTGGAAATAGTATAACTCCTTTTTTAGGAGGAAATGTACTTTCAATAGCGACAACAGATATTGTTTCCAATCCTGAAAACTATTTAAAAAAAGATGAGAAAGTGGTATTAGTTTCATGTGCACGTTCAGGGAATAGTCCGGAAAGTGTTGCTACAGTGAAGTTAGCAGATGAGATAGTTAAGGATGTATGCCATATTGTAATAACATGTAATAAAGATGGAAAATTAGCAGAAAATAAAAAAGAGGATTCAAAATCTTTAGTGTTATTGATGCCTGAGGAATCTAATGATAAGGGATTCGCTATGACTAGTAGCTTCACTTGTATGTCATTAACAGGGCTATTGATATTTAATTTAAAATGTTTAGATAAGATTAAGCAGATTATAGAAAGTACAATTAAAGAGATAGATGATAAAAAAATGAAAGCTCTAATAGATGCCTTAATCAAGTTAGATATATCAAGAATTGTGTATTTAGGAAGCTCATGCTTAAAGGGAGTTGCAGAGGAATCTGCTCTAAAATGTCTGGAATTAACAGCAGGAAATCTAAGTTTACACTATAATTCACCACTTGGATTTAGACATGGACCAAAGTCAATAATAAATGATACAACAATGATTATAACTATGTTATCAAATAATGAATATACAAGAAAATATGAGTTAGATCTATTAAAAGAGATGTATAATGAGAATAAAAAGAAAACTTTAGTAACTTTAGATATGAAAAACTCAGAGGAAGCTAAAGAGAATTCACACTATTACTTTACATTTAATAGCAATAGAGATGGAATAGATGAAGTTTTCAATATGTTTGGATATATCTATTTTGCACAGTTATTTGCTTTTTATAAATCTTTAAGCTATGGTATAAATCCAGATAATCCGTGTCCAACAGGAGAGGTAAACAGAGTAGTACAAGGAGTAATTATATACGATTATAAGGGGGAATCAAAATGTTAGTTTCAACAAATCAAATGTTATTAGATGCACAAAAGGGAGGGTACGCAGTACCAGCTTTTAATATCCATAATTTAGAAACAATCCAGGTGGTTGTAGAGACAGCGAATGAACTTAAATCGCCAGTAATATTAGCAGCGACACCTAGTACAGTTAAATATGCAGGAATTGACTATTTAATAAATATGATTGAGACAGCAAGTGAAAAGTATGATATACCAATAGCTTTCCACCTAGATCATCATGAGGACGTAGAAAGTATAAAAAAAGCTATCCTTTTAGGATGTAAATCTGTGATGATAGATGCTTCTCATCATCCATTTGAGGAGAATGTAAAGATAGTAAAAGAGGTTGTAGATTTTGCACATAGATATGATGTAAGTGTGGAGGCTGAATTAGGAAAATTAGTTGGGCAAGAGGATGATTTAGTAGTTGATGAATCAGAGTCTTCATATACAGATCCAAAATTAGCAAAGGAGTTTGTAGAAAGAACAGGTGTAAACTCATTGGCAGTTGCAATAGGAACAGCTCATGGGCTATATAAAAATGAGCCTAAATTAGATTATGAGAGATTGAAAGAGATAAAAAAAGTAGTGGATATTCCTTTAGTTCTCCATGGGGCTTCAGGAGTTCCATTTAACTCAGTAAGAGAAACAATTAAAGATGGAATATGTAAAGTTAATATAGCGACAGAGCTAAAAATGCCTTTTGCAGAGAGCTTAAAAGAGTTTTTCTTAAAAAATCCAAATGAGAGTGACCCAAGAAAATATTTAATCCCAGCAAAAGAGGCTATGAAAAAAGTGGTAGTAGATAAGATATTAATGTGTAAAAGTGACAATAGAGGATAGATATGATATTGACAATAACTTTAAATCCTGCAATTGATGTGAGGTATAAAATTGATAATTTTGAAGTTAATGGTGTTTTTAGAGGAAAATCCAATAAAACAGCAGGTGGAAAGGGGCTAAATGTATCCAGAGTTTTACGTCTATTGGGAGAGGGTGTAGAAGCCAGTGGATTTTTAGGTGGAAACAGTGGTGAATGGATTAGCTCTAAGATAAAGGAAGATGGAGTTGTAGATAGTTTTATAAAAACAGATTCAGAGACAAGAAGCTGTATAGCAATATTGGGAAAAGATACACAAACTGAGATACTAGAGCCTGGGCAGAATATACCACAGCAAGATATTGAGAAATTTTTAGAGTTTTTCAAAAATAATATACATAGATTTGAGACTATATGTGTAAGTGGTAGTGTTCCTCAGGGAGTACAGCAGGATATATATAAAACTATATGTCAACTTGCAAAGAATAAAAAAGTTATTCTTGATACAAGTGGAAAGTATCTGCTTGATGGAATAAAGGGAAATCCATATTTAATAAAGCCAAATAGAGAGGAACTAGAGGGGTTGTTAGGTAGAAAACTATCAACTTTTGAGGAGCTTTTAAATGGGGCTAAGGAGATAAAGAGCATCGGATGTAAAAATCTATTGGTATCTTTAGGTAAGGATGGAGCTATATTTATAGATGAAAATGAAGAGGTTTTCAAAATAAACATTCCAAAAGTGGAGATTAAAAATCCAGTGGGAAGCGGAGATTCTGCCATAGCAGGATTTGCTTATGGATTAAACACAAATAAAACACTGGAAGAGACTTTGAAATGGTCTATGGCATGTGGAATCTCCAATGCTATGATGGAAGGAACAGGAACTGTTGACTTAAATACGATAAATAATCTATTGGATAGAATAACGGTAGAGAAGATTTAAAAGTATCCCCTTAGAGTAATCTAAGGGGATACTTTTTTAATATTTGATAACCTCTATTGAAATATTATCATCAGATTTTTTTATAAAACCAGTTTTCCCATAGAATAGAGTATCTTTGATTAGATAACTCTTTTTCTGATTGTTAATATCAATCATTCCATTGAAAACTGTAATTGAATTTTGTGAATTTAAAACTATCTCTATGGCATCAGCTTCAGAAGTTGGAACGAAACTCCTATCACCTCTAAAAACAGGGATACTATTAACTTTAATCTCTTCACATGATAAAACGGTAAAAATAGTCTTATTGCCATTGCCTCTTATAGAGGAGATTATTTGATAGTTAACTGATTTTTTATTATATTCAGTAGAGAAAATGCTTTTCTTTAAATTTAAATCTATCTCTTGATTGGACCAATACATAAATAAATCTGTGGAAACACCCTTAATAGAAGCTTTTTGATTCATAAGTTCAGGGAGCTTATCAGGTTCAAAATTAAATATTTGAGAATATTCATGAACCCCTTCAGTTAAAAATTCATCAATTATAACCCAGATATCATATGTTTTTAAATATAAAATTTTTCTATTGGTAACAACAGGGGATTTTAAAGAGAGATACCCTAGATGACCACCCTCCACAAAGTCAAATTCATTTTTAAATAGATGATAGGAGTTAAGAGTTAATGCAGCTTTGGTTATACCCCAAGCCCCATTGAACTCACTAAAAGGTATATTATCAACTAGAGTTGTATTATGGGCAAAACAACTTCTTAAAAACTCTCTATCAGGATTATTTTCAACATATGTAAATCTTCCAGGATCACTTATAAAATTTTCACCCTTACAAACTAAATCAAAATGTAGATGTTCACCATGACCATGACCACTACCTAAAGCTCCACATCTAAACCAAAGGTAGTTACTGCTCTTATCAAAGGAGTCTCTCAAATAAAAATTACCGCTTTCTTTAAGGGCAATAGAGGTAAAATCAGGTTTTTTAATAGATATCTGACTGTACTTTGAGATATTTTCACTTTTTATATCCCAGATAGATTCAGGATCAACATAGTTGTATCCAAAGTATTTAAGAGAACCATCATTTAAAATGTATGCTGCCTTGGTGATAATGTCTCTTAAATCTGTTTCATCACTGTCCCCTTGCATAGGTTGACAATGGTTTGGTTTTTTCATATATGCATTACTATAAGCCAGTTTTTCAATACTTTTTAAAATGAAGTCTGGTATATCTAAAGTTAGGTGCTTATAATCAAATGCTATATCTAAAAGACAGTTTAGGACTTCATTTTGATACATAGGCGACTGCTCCCAATGGATACCATCAGGGAGAATCTGGATTATACACTGATGTTCCAATCTTTTAAGAGCAGTGTTTAAATATTCATTTAGAATAGGATATCGTTCTCTATAGTTAAGAGCTAAGGAGATAAGACCACAATTTTGCATAACTCCCCAGTTGCTGAGAGTTCTGAAATCGTCATAAACATCTATTAAAACTTTACTTTGAGAGATAAGAGATTCAATCATTTTAGTTTCAAGTTTTTTTAAATCATGGGATGAATTTTTTAAAATATGTATTGATTTTATCCAATTTAAACATCGAATACCTATTTCAATAGTTCTAGCACAATTTTTATACTCCTCTTTAAAAATATCTACACTATCAATCCAAGAGTTAACTTGATAAATATAGGTATCCAAATATTTTTGGTTGGAAGTTAGTGTATAGGCTTTAGCTAAATAGATCCAAAACTTATGTCTATTTAGCATAAAAGTCCACTCAGGATCACCAAAGGGGATTTTATTCCAAAGAATATCATTAGAAAAGGTAAAAGGTGTTTTGCAAACCTCCATATCCCATTTGTGATTAAAAATAAAAGTGTTTTCGCAAAGTAGATCACAGGTATCAATTATCTTTTTATTTGCCTGTTTAAATAGTTTATCCATTGAACCCTCCATATGAATTTTAATCATCAACAATATTATAAATATAGTATTATCAATAAAATATACCTATTTTAAAAAATATAATTGATGAATTTATAAGTAAATAGTAACTTTTATTTTATAATACATTTAGTCATGAGATAAGTAAATATTCTGTTTTCAATATAAAAAAATCGTATATTCAAAACAGGAAAAAAGCATATAGTTAGAAAAATAACCATTGAAAGTTATAAATATTAAAGTGTATACTCACAATAAGAGATGTTTGAAGGAGGGATTAGAGATGTATAGAAAAAAAACTATGTTAATTTTATCTTTGGCTTTATTGGGAGCAAAGAGTTTCTCCAGTGAGGGTAAAGCAGAAAACTATAAAATAACGGAAAAACCAGTTACACTATCAATTTTAGCGATTCAAAATGGAAAGGTGTTTGATGAAAACTGGCTAATTTTTAAAGAGGCATTTAAAGATACAAATATCAAATTGGAAAGTGCAACATCAAAAAATTTAACTGATGAGGTTCAAGCATTTAATTTAGCAGTTTCATCTGGAAATTTACCAGATATAATCTCTTATGCATATCCAGAGAAAATAGAGAATTTAGGTATGTCTGGTGGAATGGTACCTTTAAATGATCTAATAGATAAACATGCTCCAAATATAAAGGCATTTTTCGAAAAATATCCTAGATATAAAATGGACGCTGTGGCAGCAGATGGTAAAATATACTATATTCCATGCTACTATGATTGGTATGCTATGAAGGCATCACAAGGGCTATTTATAAGAAAGGATTGGTTAGATAAATTAGGATTACAAACTCCAGAAACTATGGATGATTTTTATAAAGTTTTAAAAGCTTTTAAAGAGCAGGATCCAAATGGAAATGGAAAAGCTGATGAGATACCATATTTTGATAGAACAATTGAATTTGCAACAAAGGAGTTAGTTGGATTGTTTGGTGCTCAATATGGCTTCTATTTAGATAATGGAATAGTTAAATATGGACCTACTCAAGAAAGATTTAAAGAGGCTATGCCTGAGGTAATAAAATGGTACAAAGAGGGATTGATAGATCCTGAGATATACACAAGAGGGTTTAGTGGAAGAGATTATATGTTACGTAATGATGTGGGAGGAGCAACATTTGATTGGTTTGCTAGTACAGCTGGATACAACAATGATGAGGAATTAAAAAAGCAAAATGAAAAATTTGAATTTATAGCGATAGCACCTCCAAAGTATAAAGGGCAGAGTTACGCTCCAGATGCAAGAACAACATCATTAGGAGGTTGGGGAATATCAGCAAGTGCAAAAGACCCTGTAACAATTATAAAATATATGGATTATTGGTTCTCTGATAAAGGATATGAACTTTATAACTGGGGAGTGGAGGGAGATACTTTTGTAAGAGATGAAAATGGTAAAAAGCACTACACAGATAAAGTTATGAAAGCTCCTGGAATAAATCCACTTCAAGTTTTAAGAGATAATGGATTACAATTTAAAATAGGAGCTCGTCAGGATTATGAGTATGAAAAAGCTTGGGGAGATAAAAAGGCTACAGAGTGGTCAGAGATGTATATGGCAAATGGATATATAATGGATCAGGTTCCACTTTTTAAATATACTCCTGAAGAGACAAAGAAGGTACAAAAGATAAACTCACAAATATCTATGGCTTTAGATGAGATGAGCCAAAAATGGGTTTTAGGTGCTGAGGATTTTGATAAGTCATATGATAAATTTGTAGAAAGAGTGAATAAGCTTGGGTTAAATGAGCTTATTGAAATAAACCAAAGAGCATATGACAGAGTTCAACAATAAAAGTAAAAAAGGAGAGATTCAGTTTCACTGAACTCTCCTCTTTTTTCTATAGGTTCTCTAAATTTTCTAAAAAATCTAGCAGGAGAAATACCCTCCTTTTAAAATTTAATTGAAAATTAAAGTGAACGACTAACCTCCAAAAGTTTATTTATATTTTTAGAATAGAAGTATTTAAAAGAGTTACAGAATCTATTTTTATAGGATCCATCTTGGAAATTTTTATGTCTTCTACATCCACTTTTACAAAGATTAAAATAGCTGCATGTTTGGCACTCTTTATCAATTTTTAGTGAACTTCTTACAAAGTTATAGGCTTTTTCAGAAGTTAGAATCTCTTTTAAAGAGGTATCATGAATATTTCCAAGTAATAGTTCATCAAGAACATAAAAATCACAGGGATAGATATTTCCATTACTCTCAACAACAGTATTTACACTACAGTGCCCATTCATATCACAAGATTCAGCTCGATTATTTAAAATAATGGATAGTAAGTTATCAAAGAAACGGATACTTGTATATCGTTTACTTTTTAAATCTGTATACCATAGATTGAAAAGCTCATCTAAAAAATATCCATAGTCATTTTCTGTTAAAGAGTAGTCTCCAGTTGAATTATCCAATCTATCTAAACAAGGGATAAACTGTAGATATTTAAACTTAGAATTTTTAAAGAAAAGATAGATATCCTTTAAGTTTTCAACAGTTTTTTTGTTGACAACACAAAGGATATTAAAATCTATCCCATTTTTTTGAAGTAGTTTAATATTTTTAAATGTTTCACTAAAAGTTCCTTTACCAGTTCTATCCTTTCTAAAGAAGTTATGAATATCCTTATGGCCATCTAAAGAGATACCAATTAAATAGTTATTCTCTTTAAAAAGAGTAGCCCACTCCTTGTTTAATAAAATTCCATTGGTTTGCATGGTAAAATTAACATCTATATTGCCAGTATTATATATTTTTACAAAATTGTGAAATGCCATATAAAATTCAATGCCTATAAGTGTAGGCTCTCCCCCTTGGAAAGAGAAAGTGATAGAGTTTTTAGCTGTTTTAAAACTTTCTTTAACCAATCTCTCTAAAGTACCCAAAGACATGAATCCAAAACTTGGATGTGAACGATTAGAAGCAACATCACTATAAAAACAATAATCACAGTTTATATTACAAAGACTAGATGATGGTTTTATTAAAAGATTTATGTGTTCCATTGAAATTACCTCCTGATTATGTGTCTATTATTATAACATATTGTTATTAAAAAAGTTATATTTGATTGATAAAAGTAGAAAAAAATAGAGAGATAATAATATAATAAAAATCTAATATAAAAAAGTGCAAATAAATATTAAATATGTTAAAATAATTTTATATACAAAATAATAATATGGAGGACAAAAAAGGTGATAAAAAAATTGGTGGCAGTATTAGTATCCATGATATTGCTTGGTTGTAGCGGGGACAAAGGAAAGCAAAATTCAAAAGGAAACTTAGGAAAAAATATTAAAATTTCTGAGATAAAACCAGAAAAAATAACAAAATTAAACATATCAAGTGGAGTAACTGAACCCTTAAATGAGGTAAAAGTTGTGACTAAAACTGGGGGAACAGTAAAACAGATAAACTTTAAAAATGGGGATAAGGTTAAAAAAAATCAGATAGTAATAGTTTTAGAGGATCAGGAGGTGCAATCAGCATATTTAAAGGCGCAAGCTGCTTATATCTCTAATGAAGCAGATTTTGAAATAAAGAAAAAAAGTTATGAAAAATTCAAACAACTTTATGATAAGCATCTGATATCAGAGGATGAATACTTGGTAAAAAGAACGAATTATCTTCAAAGTGAAGGAAGTTTAAAGACATCAGAAGCCACATATTTAGCAGCAAAAAAGGACTATGAAGACCTGGTTGTCAGAGCGAAGTTAGATGGTGTTGTAACAGATTTAGATTTAAAGCTATATGAAAAAATCGCTCCAAATAGTGATTTAGTTACGATTGTTGACGATAGTAAAATTCTTGTAAAAACAGGTGTATCAGTTCATGAGATAAGTGAGTTAGCTGTTGGGAATAGAGCCGAGATAGACTTAGAGGGAATTACAAATAACTATTTTGGAAATGTATATGAAATAAATCCAGTGGCAAATAAAGATAATAAAAGATATCAGATAAAAGTGGAGATTGATAATCCTGAAGGGAAAATAAAAAAGGGGATGTACTCAAAAGTTTTAGTGGAAACTGGAAATAAAAATGGTTATTTAGTGCCTAAAAACGCTATAGTTATAAAAGAGTTATACTCCTATATTTTTGTAGTAGAAGATGGAGAGGCCAAAAGAATAAAGGTTGAAAGAGGATACTCCAATGATGATAAGCAGGAGATTATAAGTGATGAACTTTACTCAAATATGAAGCTTGTAACAGAGGGACAGTTTTTGTTAGAGGATAGAGATAAAGTTAATATTTTAAACTAGGGGGAACAGATGAATATAGCACAATTTTCAATAAAGCGTCCTGTTGTCACTATGATGATAATAGTATCTATGGTTATACTGGGAATATTGACACTGGTCAATTTAAAAACTCAGCTTATGCCAAACTACAATATGCCCATGGCAGCTATAAGAGTGAGTTGGAAGGGCGCTTCTCCAGATGATATGGAGAAATTAGTAACAAAAGAGATAGAAAAAGGTTTAACAAGTGTAGAGGGGATAAAAAGAATTACAACTAAATCGACTATGGGAAAATCAGCTCTAACAGTGGAGTTTGAATATGGAGTTATCATAGATAATAAAGTGAATGATTTGGTGACAGCTGTAAGTAGAATAAGAAATAGTTTACCAGATGATATAGATGAGCCAGTGATTAGAAAGACATCCTCTTCAGGAGACAGGGTTATGCTTATTGGATTGAGAGGAGAGGATCTTATAAATCTAAAAAGTTTTGCGGATAATGTTGTTATTCCAAGACTGGAGAGAATAGATGGCGTTGGAACGGTAAGTGTTTTTGGTGGATTGGAGAAAGAGATAAGCATAAATATTGATCCAGAAAAATTGGAAGCATACAATCTATCGGTGACAGATCTTTATAGCACATTAAAAAGTGCCAGCTTAAACTTCCCATCAGGTTATATTAGAGAGGGAGATAAGGAGTATTTGGTAAAGGTGTCTGGAGAGGCTAAAACTTTAGAGGATATTCAAGAGATAGTGTTAAGAAATTCAAATGGAGATACTCTGTATCTGACAGATGTTGCAGATGTAGATTTAGGAATAAAAGATAGAAGTAGCTATGGTAGAACTGATGGTATTGAAAATATAATAATAAACATAGAGAAGAGTGATGTTGGAAATACTGTTGAAATATCTAAAATAGCAAAAGAGGAGCTAAAAAAAATGGAACCTCTTTTGCCTAAGGGAGCTTCTTTTACTATAAATAGAGATTCTGCTGTGGATATAACAAGATCGATAAATACAGTAGAAAATAATGCTATAACAGGGCTTGTTTTAGCTGGAATAATACTATTTATTTTCTTAAGAGATTGGAGAGCTACTTTAGTTGTAACAGTGGCTATACCAGTTTCTATAATAGCGACATTTGGTTTCTTTGGAGCTAAAGGAATGACACTGAATATAATCTCATTGATGGGACTATCCCTAGGTGTAGGTATGTTGGTGGATAACTCAATAGTTGTTCTAGATAATATTTTTAGACATTTAACAGAGTTAGGTCAAGATAGAATGGAAGCTTCAGAAAATGGAGCAACTGAAGTTATTATTCCAATAATCGCTTCAACAGCTACAACAATTGCGGTATTTATACCAATAGTTATAAGAGAGGGAAGAGCGAAAGAGATATATAAGGATATGGCATATTCAATAACATTTTCTCTATTGGCATCTTTAATAATTGCTATAACCTTTGTTCCAATGGTGTCTAGTAGAATTTTAAAGTCTAAGAGTACAGTACATGAAGAGGGAAAAATTTTGAAATTTATAAAGGGATATTATTCAAAAATTTTATCAGCTTCATTAAAACATAAAGCTATGGTTATTGTTGGAATGATACTTCTATTTATAGGTATTGTAGGATATGGAACAAAAAATATTGGTGGAGAGTTTATGCCTACAACAGATGATGGAATTTACAGTATCATAGCGGAGCTACCAAGTGGAATGGAGATTGAAAAAGCAAATAGAGTGGCAAAAGAGTTGGAAGAGATTGTAGGAAAAGATCCACAGACAAAAAAATATATCTCTTCAGTGGGAAAAGAGGCAGTATCAATAATTGTAGATATAGGACCTAAAAGTGAAAGAGATAAGAGGGTACAACAGATAATGGGTGAAACTAGAAAAAAAGTTGCACATATCCCTGATGTAAAGTTAAATTTAGTTCCTAGAATGGCTTTTGGAAGAGGAACAGGAAGAGATATCTCTCTAATTTTAAAATCAGATGACTTAAATCAATTGGGTTATGTATCCAAAGTAATTTCAGAAAAAATGGCTGAAAACCCAGGGTTTACAGATATAAATAACTCAATGGTCAATGGTAATCCAGAGGTAAGAATACTACTGGATAGAAAAAAGATGGAATACTATGGAGTGAAGGTCAATGATTTAACATTGTCAGTGAGTTATCAGATACTGGGAGGAGCACCTATAAAGATAAAGACTGCAAATGAAGAGGTAGATGTAAGTTTAAGACTAGCTGAAGAGTTTAGAAACTCCCCAGAAAAAATAAAAGAGATGAGAATAAAATCTCAAAATGGAGGAGTTGTAAAACTAAAAGATATAGCTACTTTTGAAGTTGGTGAAGGAGCTTATGGTATAGATAAAGAGGATAAGATCACTATGGTAACAATTGATGCTAATACTTCAAATGATTTGGATTTAGTTACAGGTCAAAAATATATAAAAGAGATTTTAGATGAAGTTGGATTACCTAAGACAATCACATACTCTTTTGGTGGAAGCGGTAGAAATATGGCTGAAGTAAATGAACAATTAAAATTTGCATTTATGGTTGCAATGTTTCTAGTTTACTTTATACTTGCTGCACAATTTGAATCGTATATTCTTCCTATTATAGTTATGGGTACGGTACCTCTTTCTGTAATTGGTGTATATAGTGGACTTTTAATAACTGGACAAAAAACAAATACCATGGTTTTTGTTGGAATCATTATGCTGGCAGGAATAGTTGTTAATAACGCAATTGTTTTAATCGATTATATAAAGATACTTTTAGATAGGGAATTGCCTTTAGATGAAGCTATACTAGAGGCGGGTAAAACAAGATTAAGACCGATATTTATGACAACAATGACAACAGTATTTGGAATGGTACCACTGTCTTTAGGAATTGGACAGGGAAGTGAAATGTATAAGGGAATGGCAATAGCAGTAATATTTGGATTGGTTTTCTCAACGCTATTGACATTAATTTTAATTCCAGTACTGTTTTATGTCTATGAGGTAGGAAAAAAGAGGGTCTCTAAGTATATCTAATATATAGTTTCATAAAAAATAATCAGAGGGGTACGTTATGAAAAATAAATTTAGATACTTAGTTATAGGAATATTTTCTATTTTCAGTTTTATACTGTGTGAAGCTGCAACCTTAGAGAAAGATTTAACCTATAAAAAGCATACATTAGGTGATACCTACAAGTATGGAAAGACAACAAGAGAGTTCCAATGGGATAAAATATCTGGATATTTAGATAGATTAGATGGTTTTCAAGAGGAAAATATTGTATTTGGAACTTTAAAAAATTATAAAAATATAAATGGATTGCCACCAGTGGCCAGACAGATAGCTATGGAAAAATATAGCGATGGTTCAAGACCTGCAGTTAAAGATAAGTATGGAAATAGAAGAAACCAAGGGATTCCACTTTATATAGAGGGACAGATGGATAGACCGGAAAGATATGCACCAGATGGCTCATTAGTTTCTATTATCTCAAGAGATTTAGATAACTACAAGTTAAAAGTGGAAGATATGGATGGAGAGTGGATAGTCCCAGCCAGATATGTAAAGGAGATCAGTGCTAAAAGTTTTTCAAGGGTAGTTGTAGTGGATAGAAAAAATCAAAATATAGCTACATTGGAAAAAGTTGGAGATGTTTGGAAAATAAGAAGTATGAACCCAGCTTCAACTGGACTTGATAGACCACCTTATCAATTGCCAACACCTTTGGGAGTGTTTGTTATTCAAGGGAAAAAGTTAAAAATGGAATATTTAAAGGACGGAAGTCATACAGAGATAGATGGGTATGCACCATATGCAAGTAGATTTTCAGGAGGGGGATACATCCATGGAGTTCCAGTTAATCTACCTAGAACAGAGATGATAGAGTATAGTCCAACTTTAGGAACAACTCCAAGATCACATATGTGTGTTAGAAATGCAACTTCTCATGCTAAATATGTATATGAGTGGGCAGAAACTAATAAAGGAATAGTTATAGTAATCGAATAAAAGACATAAAAAAGGTCAAGGTTTCTAAAATCTTGACTTTTTTTGTGTTACATGATAGAATAAAATGGGTTTTATTAGGAAAAAAAGTTAGGTGGAGGTTTTTGTATTGGGAAAAAAGTATTTAATGTTAGCTCTTATTTTAGGATCAATTTCAACAACAGCATTTGGTTTTACATTAAAGAATCCTACAAAGACGGAAAGCACAATTGAGTTATCTTCAGAGAAAAATGAGGAGAGACTATATCAAGAGATTGGATTAAAAGGGAAGTTAGATTATGAAGTTTTTAAAACGGCTTTAAACGGTTACAATAAAATTGAGGGAAAAAGAAAAGAGTTATTAACAATAATTGACTATTCAAAACCATCAACAGAGAAGAGATTTTTTGTAATCGATATGGAGCGTAAAAAACTACTTGTTCACTCTCATGTATCTCATGGGAAAAATAGTGGTGGAAATATAGCCACATCATTTTCAAATAAAATGAGTTCAAATAAAAGTTCATTGGGATTCTTTTTAACTGAAAATACATATATGGGAGGAAATGGTTACTCTCTAGTGCTAAATGGGTTAGAAAAGGGAATAAATGATAAAGCAAAAGAGAGATATATTGTAATTCATGGAGCAGATTATGCAAATCCAAGATTTGCTCAATCTCAGGGAAGATTGGGAAGAAGCTTGGGATGTCCAGCTTTACCAAAAGATGTTTCTAAAAAAGCGATAGATATGATAAAAAATGGATCTGTCATATTTGTTTATGGAAATGATACCAACTATTTAGAAAAAAGCAGTTATGTATAAAAAGCAAAAGCAGTTGATTATAATCAACTGCTTTTATTATACATATTTTGCTGTTTTATATGTATATCCATCTGTGGAAATGGAATTGTGATATTGACTGAATCAAGTGTAGGTTTAATATTTTTTAAAATATCAAAATAAGTATCCCAATAGACCTCATTTTTAGTCCAAACCTTTAAAGCTATATCAATAGAACTACTGTTATATTTTTCAATATTAATGAATGGGCTTGGATTAGCTAAAATATTTTTATTGTTTTTTATTAGGTTATTTAAAACTTCAAAAACTACGTCAATATTGGTTTCATATGCCACTGAGATTACAATTTTCATTCTTCTATTGGGTGTTTTGGAATAGTTAATAACCTGGTTATTGATAACATTCCCATTTGGTATAGTGACAATATCACCGCTAAAAGTTGTTATAGTTGTAGAAAAAACATCAATTGAGGAGATTAGTCCATAGTTACCAATCACTTCAACCTCATCATCAACAGAGTAGGTTTTAAAGATTAAAATAATTAATCCACCTACAAAATTGGATAGATTATCTTTTAAAGCTAAACCAACCCCTATTCCAATACTACCAAGAAAGGCTATTAATGATGTGTGTTGAAAGCCCATAATAAGTAGGGAGATTATAAGAAGAATAACTATAGAACCAGTGTCGATTATAGAGGATAAAAAAGTTCTAAAAGATGAATCAATAGCTCTAAAAGCGTGTGTTTGATAGTATCGAGACAAGAAGTTCTTAAAAAGTTTTCTTCCAATTAAAAAAAATACCAAAGCAATTGCAAATCTAAAAATAAATATGATGAGACTATTAGTTAGACTAACTAAAAACTCCTCATTTGTGAATGTATTAACAACTTGAGTTAAAAAACCTTTATAATGTTCTTCCATAAAAATCACCTCTATTATAGTTAATTCTCAAAAAAATAAAAAATCCTTTTAAAATGGAAGAAAAAATATTGCTAAGAATCAAAAAATATGTTAGAATAACAA
>NZ_DBGBQB010000190.1:0-13755 GCF_048470075.1 Cetobacterium sp.
GTGCTGCTGGTGAAACCATAATGTTTTCAGCTATGTCTAACTTATTTGAACCACCGCATTGATTAATAAACTTCAATAAGTTTGTAATATTTTTATTTTGACTTTTAAACTCCATCCCCATCTCCTTAATTTTTTTATTGACAAACCCTTTTTTTTAATGTATATTTTACCTTGTAAAACATAATACAGTTTTTTCTGTTTTTTTTTTTAACTTAATTAAATAAAATTCTTGTGTTTTATTTAATTATATCATAATTTGATAATAAGGTGCTAAACTTATTATATAAAATAGCCAACGACCCTCCAGTTGATTGGTTATGAACCCGTTTAAAGAAGAGGTGTTCCCGTCACCTCTTCTTTTATTTTCTATTGCTTTTTTATTTTTTTTTGTTACAATTTTATTATCTTAAAAATATTTTAGGAGGTAAAAATGAATATTAAACCCATTGGTAAAAGAGTTTTAGTTAAAGTTATAAACTTAGAGGAAAAAACATCAACAGGAATTATTTTAATACAGAATAATGATGAGAAGAACTATAGAGTTGGAGAGATTATCTCTTTGAGCAACAACTCTGAAATTACATCTCTATTCAATCTCAAGGACAAAGTTATATTTTCTAAAAAATCTGGTATGAAAATCAGTAACTCCTTAGAGGAGCAGATTTTACTGGGGATAGATGAAATCTTAGGAGTTGTTGAAGATTAAAAAAACCCCATTTTAAAATGGGGTTTTTTTATTAAAACTCTTTACCACCAGAAACTTTAACATCTACTTTATATTTATTTAATGCTTTTACTGCACACTCTAAAGCTTTAGTTATAGTACTAACTTCCATATATGGCATATTTTTCTTATCCACAACTTGCTCTGTTATATATGGCACATGGATAAATCCACCTTTTATATTTAAGTTATTTTTTGATATGTAGTAAAGCAATGAATACATTATGTGATTACAAACATATGTACCCGCTGTATTTGAAACTGAAGCCGGTATTTTTGCTAATTTTATCTCTTCTACAATACCTTTAATTGGTAATGTTGCAAAATAAGCATTCTCTCCATCCTCATACACAGGAGTGTCTATCGGTTGATACCCCTCATTATCTGGAATTCTACCGTCATCCATGTTAATAGCCACTCTCTCTACTGATATATCATATCTTCCACCAGCTTGTCCAATACATATTACCACATCTGGTCTATGCTCCTCTATACCTGCAAATAGCTTCTCTGCAGATTTTTTAAAAACTGTTGGTATCTGTAACTTTATTACCTCTATTCCATCTAAGCTATTTTCCATCGCTTTTACAGCTTCCCATGCTGGATTTATACTTTCTCCTCCAAATGGATCAAATCCTGTAATTAAAACTTTCATTATGCTACCTCCTAAAAATTAAAATGCTAAGAAATACATAAGTACAATATGTATTGCAAGAAGAGGTACAGCTACACCCACTTGCTTCAATATTACACCATTTTTATTTTTCATCTCCAATATAGATGCTGGAACTATATTAAAGTTGGCTCCCATTGGAGTCAATAGTGTTCCACAAAATCCAGCTGTTAATCCAAGAGCTCCAACTATAGCTGGGTTACCCCCTTGAGCAATAACGAAAGGATATCCTATTCCAGCTGTTATTACTGCAAATGCTGCAAATCCATTTCCCATAATCATTGTGAATATTGCCATAGCCAAACAGTAAACAGTTACACCTGCTAAAATATTTCCCTCTGGAACAACACTTCCCATTATTCCTGCAATTACAGTTCCAACTCCAGCTTTGGCAAAAACTGATCCCAAAGAACCTAAAAGTTGAGGTAGAATAACTGTAGGTCCCATCTGTTGTAAGATTCTACTTGAATCATAAGGAATCTTATCAACTTTTTCCTTTGTTACTACCATAGTTACAATCAATGCAACTATCGCTCCTATTCCAAGTCCTATTAATCCACCTAGTTTTGTAAACTGAGCTATTGAAAATGCTACAACTCCAATTAATCCAGCTGGTACAAATAGCATATTTCCAATCTTTTTTGCCTGTTTCTCCCTAAACTCCTCTGAACTTGTTGTAAATAGAGCCAGTGAAACGGATTTTGTTGCACTTAAAGCTCCCATCACCAGTAGTAATCCACCAACTATTGCCGGACTTACATAGGGTCCACCTATAAATAAAAATCCAAATATTATCCAAAAAGCTGCTGATCCAACTCTTTTAGGATTATTTTTATCTAAAAATGAGTATACTCCACTTATTAATAAAACTATTCCGCAAAGTATATACATAAACTCTAATAATATCTTTGTATCCATTAATTTTATCCTCCTACTTTGCCCTTAGCTTTTTTATCTTTCTATCTAGACGATAGTATTGGAAATATGCCAATAATAAAGTTATAACTGCCACTGGAATCGATGCCTTTGCCACATCATAGGCCTCAACTTTAACACCTAGCTCCTGTAAAGTTCCAACTATCAATAAAACTCCAGATGAAGCTACGAAAACGTTTTGTCCAAAGAAGTTACCATAGTTTTCAGAGGCATTTGTAATACCTTTTAAATCCTCATCTAACTCTTCAGAAACCTTCCCATCCTTTTCAATAGCACCCTTTGCCATAGGATAAATAAGTGGTCTTATAAACTGAACATGTCCACCTAGTCTCATAGATAAAACTGCGGCTAACATTCTAACAGTTACATATATTGATAATACTTTTCCAGCTGTTGCACCCTTTAATTTTGATATACAGATTGATGCTCTCTCTCTTAAACCGTTTCTTTCCAATATTCCAACTACAGCCAGTGTCAATAGTAAAAGAGTCATATATCTAGTTTGAACAAAAGCTGTTCCTAAAATATTTAAAACCTCAACAAAGTCAATTCCTGCAACAAGTCCTGTTGCTATCCCAGCTATTAAAACAACAGCTATCGTATCTAATTTGATTATAAATCCTATTAGAATAATTAATACCCCTATTAATTTAATCACAATATCTCACCTAAATCCTCTCTTTTAAATGAATATCTTTTTCCACAGAAATGACACTCAGCTTCTATCTCTCCTCTTTCGGCTAAAATCTCTTCTAACTGCTCTTTTCCTAGAGTGATAACACCTTTATAGAATTTTTCTCTATCACAATTACAGTTATATTTTATCTCTTTAGAGTCTAAGATCTCATAAGGTTCAACTAACTTTTCATGATTTTCATCACTCATATCCTCATATAGAAGGTGTAAAATTCTCTCTAGATCCATTCCACCTCTAAATAGCTCAGATACACTTCTAATTGCTGCAATTTTATTCTCTAACTCAACAATGAACTTCTCCTCTGCTCCAGGTAAAAGCTGAATCATATATCCTCCAGCTGATCTCACTGTCCCTTCATTTTCTAAATCTACTCCTAGGGCTATAACCGTTGGAGTTTGCTCAGATGTTACATAGTAGTATGCTATATCATAAGCTATCTCTCCACTTTCAATTGTTGAAACTCCAACATATGGGTCTTTAAGTCCTAAATCTTTAATCACATGTAAAGTTCCACGTCCAACTAAGCCCTGTACATCAGGTTGTCCATTAGCTTTTGTTGGTAAATCCGCTTCAGGATTTGACATATAACCTTTTACTCCATCCCTATCCACAGTGGCCACCATTGTTGATAGTGGTCCATCTGTTGTCGTTCTAAGTGTCAAAACATCCTCACCTTTTAATGTAGCTCCCATCATCTCAGCGGCTGACAGAAGTCTTCCAAAAGCAGCTATCGCTGTAGGGCTACACTTATGGATATCCAAAGCCTCTTGAACGATATCTTTTGTATCTACAAGAACAAATCTTGCATTTTTACTTACTCCTCTAATTAATCTACTCATTTTTTTCACCTCTAATATTCAATATAATCTCTTAACTCTTCATATTTTTTTATAGAAATAATCTTTTTTAACTCTATATTATTTCTGATAATACCAATTTCATGGTATTTTCTAATAGATTGTATTTCTTTTTTACTAAAACCATAGTATGTTAAAGTTTTATCATCAACTTTATTTATATTAAATCTTTTTAGTTGAACACCCTTAGGTTCTTCAAATTTAAGTTTTAACTTTTCATAAGTTTTTCTTCCAATACCAGATATTCTAACCATATCACTCAAGTGTGTATAACCACCTGTTATATCCCTATACTCTATTATTTTATCAACATAATTTTTAGAAATTCCACTTTTTAACATCTCATCTTTACTGGTTTTATTTATATCCAACAGCATATTTTGAGAGTCTAATGTGTTTTTACTTTTTATAACTTTAAATTCACTTTTTACTGAACTATAGGAAAATGTTGAGATTATCAAAAGTAAAATTGAAAAAACAAACTTTTTCATACTATCTCTCCTTAGAGAAAAACTCTATTTTTTTATTGTGTCTCATTCTCATCTCGGCAATATATAGTGCTGGGTCTTTAGGATTTACCAATCTCTCTATCTGGTCTATATACTCAGTTTCCTTATGTATAGCTTTACTTATAGCTCCACCACCCAGTCCCATAGTTTGCTGATTCTCCTCTATCATCTCTATATTAAATCTAGATTCAGCTCCAGGAATGGAGTAACCTACATTCTCACCCCAATCTAAGCTGTTTTTTTGACGATACATATAGTATGGTTCCATACCCTTTTTCTTTACCAATTTAGCTATTGCAGTTTCAACTTTAACTCTTTCCACTTCAGACTCCTCAAAATCCTCATGGTATAAAGGTGAACCTTTTTTCTTTGCTAAAGAGTGAATTGTTAAATTTTCTATATCATATTTTTCCAGCTCTTTTAAGGTATTTAGTATATCCTCTATACTTTCTCCTGGTAACCCCAATATCAAATCCATATTTAAAATAAAGCCCAACTCTTTTATATCTCTATAAACTTCATCAAAATGCTCTCTATTAAAAGTTCTATTCAACGCCTTTAAAGTTTCCTCTTTAAAAGTTTGAGGGTTTAAACTCACCCTATCTACACCATATTTTTTTAATATCTCCAACTTCTCTCTTGTTATTGCATCCTCTCTTCCAGCTTCAAAAGTAAACTCTTTTAAATTTGAAAGATCCATATGCGTATGAACAGCTTTTAAAAGTCTTTCAGTGTCTTCCTCTGTTAATATACTCGGTGTTCCTCCTCCTATATACAGAGATTCATACTTATATCCTTTATCTTTTGAGAGCTCTCCCACAAGTTCAATCTCCTCTAAAAGAGTTTCTACAAACTTTGGATAGAACCTTCCAAGACTACTTTTTATCTCATATGAGGCAAAGGAACAATACCTACATTTCGATGGACAAAATGGTATTCCAATATACATATTCATAGCGTCCTTATTCAATAGTTTCTCCTCTGTTTCAATAACTCTCATCAGAAGTTCTATCTTTTCCAAACTGGCCAAATACATATTGTTTAAAAGTTTTTTTACTCTTTCTTTTGAAAATCCCATTTGCATAAGTCTTCTAGTCATTTTAGTGGGTCTTACACCTATTAAACTTCCCCAGGGATAGTTTTTATTAAGTGCTTTTAAAAGTCCCCCTTTTAACATGATTAAGTTCTGATCCTCTATTATATGCTCAAAATTTTCCTCTTCCATAAGAGCTTCTTTTCCATCTATCTCAACTCTTACAAGAATCTTATTATCTTTATAACTCACTTCACCTTTTATATCCTTACCGACCTCTTTAGGTAATAAGATTCTTACAAACTCCTCTAAACTTCTTTCACTTAGAGGAAAGTTAGTAACTACTGACACTTAAATACACCACTTCCTATTTCATTAATAATAAAACTAAAATTCCAATTATGATTCTATATACTCCAAAAGCCACAAAAGTTCTCTTTTTGATATATCCCATAAACCATTTAATAACTATATATGCCACCACAAAAGAGATAACTGACCCAACTATTAAAAGCTGCCATTCCAATGTTGTAAAATTAAGCCCATTTTTCACAAGTTTCAATAGTGTTGCCCCTGCCATAGTAGGTATCGCCAAGAAAAATGAATACTCTGCCGCTACTGCTCTAGAAACTCCTAAGAGTAAAGCTCCCACTATTGTTGCTCCTGAACGAGAAGTTCCAGGAATCATAGCCAAGCACTGAAAAAATCCTATTGTAAAAGCTAATCTATATGTCATCTCTTTTATTGAGGTAACTCTTCCTTTTAGGTTCTTTCTCTCAACTAAAATGAATATAATTCCATAAAGAATCAACATACTAGCAACTATTGTAGTGTTATCCATAAAAAATTCAGATATATAGTCATCTGCCAATAACCCTATAACTCCAGCTGGTAAAACTCCAACTATTATCTTTGCCCACAGAGAAAATTTATCTTTAAACTCCTCTTTTGTCTTTACAAATGGTGTTAAGTCTTTCCAAAAGTATGCCACAACTGATAAAATAGCTCCAAATTGAATAATAACTAAAAAGTTATCCATAAAATTTTTAGATACCAGTGGAGAGTTTATAAATCTCTCCACCAATATCATATGCCCTGTGCTACTTACAGGAACAAACTCTGTCATTCCCTCTACAATTCCCAGTATAATAACTAGTAAAAATGGGTTCATCTCATCTCCTCCTATAGATAGCTATCGTCTTTTTTAAGATATGTTACGTAATCTGCTACACCATCCTCTAATGAGTAGAACTCCTTTTCATAACCAGCCTCTCTCAATTTTCTCATAGAAGCCTGAGTGAAATACTGGTATCTTCCTCTTAAATCCTCTGGCATTGGAACAAACTCTATTACTTCCTCTGTTTTTAATTCAAAGTTTCCACTTGCATTTTTCATAGTTTCCATAGATAGATCATGGAAACTTCTTGCCTCTCCTGTTCCTATGTTATAAACTCCTGATGGAACCTCATTGAACATACAGAAGTATAGCATATCCACAACATCTTTAATGTAGATAAAGTCTCTTAACTGCTCCCCATCTCTATATCCCTCTTTATGAGATTTAAATAACTTTACTCCACCATTTTCATTAAACTGGTTAAATGTGTGGAATACCATTGAAGCCATTCTTCCTTTATGGTACTCCTGTGGTCCATATACATTGAAAAACTTAGCCCCTATCCACTGTTTTGGTGCTTTTTCCTGTTTAAATGCCCAATCATCAAAAAACTTTTTAGAGTATCCATATTTGTTTAGTGGCATTAATTTTTTTAACTCCTCTGGTGTTCCTTCATCGCTATACCCCTGCTCTCCTGCTCCATAAGTAGCTGCTGAAGAAGCATAAACATACACTATATCCCTATCTGCACAGAAGTCCCAAAGTTTTTTAGAATACTCATAGTTATTCTTCATTAGAAGATCTCCATCTTTCTCTGTTGTTGCAGATATAGCTCCCATATGTAAAACTGCTGTTACCTTGCTCGCATTCTCCTCATTTTCAAGCCATGCAAAAAGTTCATCTCTATCACACCAGTCAGCATAATCTCTCTTTCTTAAATTTAGCCATTTCTCCTCTGTTCTCAATTTATCCACAGCTAATATATTATTTATTCCCATCTCATTTAATTTCCAAATGTAAGCACTTCCTATAAAACCAGCTGCTCCTGTTACTATAATCATCCTTTATTCCTCCTCGCTTTTTCTCTTTAATAAATCTTTTATATCCTCTTCGGCAATAGATGCATGAGCTATATCAACACCAACTCTATTTCCACCATGAAAATCAGATCCACCAACTTTTAATAATCCCTTTTCAGTGGCTAATTTTCTATAATACTTTGTTTCTTTGGATGTATATGAACTATACTCCACCTCTAAACCATCTAATCCAGCTTCTATTAAAATATCCAGTATTCTCTCAGTTCTCTCTCTAGAATCACAAATTAGACTGGGATGAGCCAAAGCTGATATCCCGTTGCACTCTTTTATAAGTTTGATAATCTCTATAGGATTTGAGCTTCCCTTTTCCACATATGCCACGCCATTTCTACCTAAATATTGTTTAAAAGCTTCCCCTTTTGAATAAACAAACCCTTTATTCATCATAACATTACAGATATGGGCTCTACTAACTATGGTTCCAGTGGCTTCTTTCTCCACCTCTTCCATGGTTATTTTTAACCCTAAACCATTTAATTTTTTAATAATTTTTTCATTTCTCTCTTTTCTGGCTATCTTTAACTCTATTAGTTTTGACGCTAATTTTTCTGATTTTTCTTTTAAAAAATACCCTAAAATATGAATTTCATATCCCTCATATGAACATGAAAACTCTATTCCAGGTATAAATTCTAAATCTAACTTTTGAGCTATCTCCCTTCCTTCAGAGATCCCCTCCATAGTATCGTGATCTGTTACTGCTATACCTTTTAAACCTATATACTTTGCTCTTTTTAAAAGCTCCTCTACGGTAAATGTTCCATCTGAATATGTTGTATGAGTGTGGAGATCATACCTCTCACTTAAATCCTTCATAAGACTCCTCCCTTAAGTAAAAATGGCACCTTTATCTCTAAAGGCGCCACAGTTTTTTAGTCATCCCACTTTTCTAATTTTGAAAAATACTCTGAATAAGCAAGGTATAAAGCCTTTGCATTTATATTATTCTTCTCTAACTTTGTCTTATCTGTTTTCTTATAGATATTATTTACCTCTATAACTCTTGGAGATACCTCTACAAAATACCATGATTTTGAATCAAAGAACTCCCCTCTTTTTATAAACTTATTTAAAAGTTTTCTAAATCTTTTTATCTCTTTTTCTGATAGGTCACTCTTTTTAGAGAACTCAACTATTTCAGCCCACTCCTCTTTTGTTGCAACCTCATTAGCTATATGATTCGATGGGTTATCCATTCTAACATATGATTGAGCCACCATATATTTTGCTAATCCCGCTGGATCTTTAAAATTCTCATCTTTTAAATAATACTCTCTTGGAAGTTTTTTTACAGTTTTTTCTAAAATAGAGTTAAACTCTTCCTGATCGGCCTCTGTAATCTCCCCTTTTGTTTTTAACGAATCTAAAAACTTAACCTGCTTTTGATCTAACTTTTGATTTCTAGCTAAGAAACTTATAGGTTGATCTGCTCCATACCAGTCCTCAAGCTCTGACTCTCCCACTATAACTGTGCTGAAAGTTTCTTCCCAATTTTTCATGGCAACTGTATCAACTTTATACTTCTCTTGTAAATTAACATTGTTTTTATTCAGTGAGCTACACGCTGTTAATGCAGCTAACATTGCAACTAGAACTACAGTTTTTTTCATTTTTCCTCCCTACACTCTTCCACAACATTTTCCGTATATTTTTCCACTTCCACATTTACAAGGGGAATTAAAATCTAGCTCCTCTTCTACCCCAGGCTCTACAACTTCCTCCTCTGGATTTTTAACAACAACTTTAAACATATAAGATGTAGCTTCTGTCTTAATTGTTGATAACATTCTTGAATACATATCTCCAGATATTATCTTATACTCTACAAGTGGATCCTTTTGTCCATAAGATCTCAGGTAAATCCCCTCTCTAAGGGCATCTAATGCTTTTAAATGTTCTCTCCATCTCGCATCTACCACTTCAAATAAAACATATTTTTCAACTTTTCTCATGATTTCAGGGGATATCTCTTCCTCTTTTCTCTTATACTCTTTTTCTATATCTCCATATATCTTATCTACATACTCCTCTACTGTTAGAGCTTTATACTCTTCCATATCAGTTATCTCATAACCATATTTCTCAAGAAGAATATCTTTAACTCCAACTATATCCCACTCATCTTTAAACTCTCCAACAAATCTTTCTACAACTATATCAGAGATACTTGATTTTAGCATTCCTAAAATTGTCTCTTTTAAATCCTCTTTTTCTAAAGCTTCATTTCTACTAGCATAGATAGCTTCTCTTTGTTTATTCATTACATCGTCAAACTCAAGAAGATTTTTTCTGATTCCAAAGTTTCTAGATTCAACTTTCTTTTGAGCATTTTCAATGGCTTTATTTATCATTCTATGTTGAATTGACTCTCCCTCAGGTAATCCAAGTTTTTCCATAACCCCTTGAATTCTCTCTGATCCAAATAGTCTCATTAAATCATCCTCTAAACATAGATAGAACTCTGATGCACCAGGGTCTCCCTGTCTTCCAGCTCTTCCTCTTAGCTGATTATCTATTCTTCTAGACTCATGTCTCTCTGTACCTAAAATAAATAGTCCTCCAGCTTCGATTACCTTCTGTTTCTCATCTTCACATTCAGCCTTATATTTATCCAAGATCACAGGATAGTTTCCTGCATCTCTACTTCCTATCTCTGCAATCGCTCTAAACTCTGGGTTTCCACCTAGCATGATATCAGTACCTCTACCAGCCATATTTGTAGCTATTGTTACCGCTTTATATCTACCTGCTTGAGCCACTATCTCAGCTTCCTTAGCATGAAGTTTAGCATTTAGCACATTGTGAGGTATTCCCTTAGCCTTTAATAGTTCTGATAGCTCCTCTGAACTTTTTATGGATACTGTACCCACTAAAACTGGTTGCCCTTTAGCATAAAGCTCCTCTATTCTCTTTATAATAGCATCTGTTTTTTCCTTTTTAGTTTTATAAACTAAATCTGGGAAATCAACTCTTTGAACAGGTTTATTTGTTGGTATTACAATTACCTCTAAACCATATGTATGCATAAACTCCGCTGCTTCTGTTTCAGCTGTACCTGTCATACCTGCCAATTTATCATACATTCTAAAGTAGTTTTGAAGAGTTATCGAAGCTAGCGTTTGATTCTCTCCTGCAACATTTACACCCTCTTTTGCTTCTATAGCCTGGTGAAGTCCATCAGAGTATCTTCTACCTTCCATAGCTCTACCTGTAAACTCATCTATTATAACTACCTCTCCCTCTCTGATTAAGTAGTCTCTATCCTTTATGAACAGCTCTTTTGCCTTTAGGGCTTGATTTAAATAGTGAGTTAATTCAACGTGCTCTGGTGAGTATAGATTATCTATATTCAGTAGTTGCTCTACTTTTTTGATACCTTTCTCTGTTAAAACTATATTTCTAGCTTTTTCATCTACTTCATAGTCTCCCCACTGCTCATCAGGGATATTCATCTCTTTCTTTGTTTTAGCATCCTTTATCTTCTCTGTCTCAAAACTTCTATCCAATCTAAAAGCCACCTGACAGAATACAGCATACCATTTTGTAGTCTCTGAAGCCGCTCCTGATATAATAAGCGGTGTTCTAGCCTCATCTATAAGTATTGAGTCAACCTCATCCACTATACAGAAGTTTAATGGTCTTTGAACCTTATCCTCAACTTTGTTGACCATATTGTCTCTCAAATAGTCAAATCCAAACTCAGAGTTTGTACCATAAGTTATATCAGCTTCATAGGCCGCTTTTCTTGCTGCATTTTCCATTCCATTTACAATTACTCCTGAAGTTAATCCCAGGAACTCATAAACTCTTCCCATTAACTCCCTATCTCTTTGCGCCAGATAATCATTGACAGTTATAACGTGAACTCCCTTTCCACTTAACGCATTTAAATAAACTGGGGCTGTGGCAACCAATGTTTTACCTTCTCCAGTTTTCATCTCTGTTATTTTACCCTCATGAAGTACTATTCCACCAATTAATTGCACATCATAGTGTCTCATTCCGTGAACTCTCTTCGATGCTTCTCTAACCACTGCAAAAGCTTCAACTAGAACATCGTCTAATGTTTCTCCCTTTTCCAATCTTTCTCTAAATTCGTAAGTTTTCCCCTTTAACTCATCATCTGAAAGCTTCTCTATTTCAGGTTCTAATGAGTTTATCATTGCTACTAATTTTTTAATTCTCTTGACCTCTCTGTCATTTCTTGTACCGAAAATTTTCTTTAATAAATCTCCAAACATTCTTACGTCCTTCCTAGCTTTTTTGTGCTTATTTGTTATTCAATATATTACCATAATTAGATTTATTAGTCAATTTATAGACCATGTCATAAATTTTTGACCGATGATTCAAAAAAAGCTATTAATTCACTAAAAAATATGTTATATTGTAAATAGTTTAACAATATATTTTAGGAGGTTTTTTATTTTGCGTATATTTAATTCTGCTAAGAAAATAATCCCTGGGCTACTACTTTGTATTTTGATTGCACAACTCGGAGTTTTTCTTGGGAAATTTATCCCAAGTATCGGTGGAGCTCCCCTTGCTATTTTCTTAGGTTTAATAGCTGGAAATACTTTTGCTAAATCAACTATTTTTGCTCCTGGTTCTAAATTTTCTGAGAGCGACTTACTTTCATATTCAATTGTTTTATTAGGTGGTACACTTAGCATAAATACTATTTTACAACTAGGTTTTTCTGGTATTGCATTTATACTTTTACAGATGGCTTTAACAATTACTCTAACTATGTTCATTGGTAAAAAACTTGGTTTTTCTAAGCATTTTAGAGCTCTTATGGCCAGTGGAAATGCAGTTTGTGGATCTTCAGCTATCGGTGCTAGTTCCCCTGTTATAAATGCAGAGGATAATGACAAAGGGATATCTATAACTATTGTTAACTTGACAGGAACTCTACTTATGTTTGCTTTAATCCCCATTGCTGGCTTTTTATATAACTTTGAAACACTACATACCTCAGCTCTTTTAGGTGGTATCTTACAATCAGTTGGGCAGGTTATAGCTGCTGGAAGTATGGTTAATCATCAGGTTCTTGAAATGGCAACTATCTTTAAAATTGTAAGAATTGTATTTTTAGTCATAGTTGTAATATGGCTTTCTAAAGAGTTTCATAATAAAGAGATAGAGATGGATACTGAATTTGCTTTAGAGGAGGAGGCATATAGTAAAAAGAAAAATAATATATCTGTTCCATGGTATATTATTGGCTTTTTTATTCTTTGTATCCTTTTTAGCTTTGGTTTAATCCCACCTGAGATATCTAAAACTTTTAAACTGATCTCATCTAAGTTCGAAATTGTTGCCCTTGCTGGTATAGGTATGAGAGTAAATATTAGTGAACTGGTTAAACAAGGACCTAAGGCCTCTCTTTATGGTCTTTTAGTTGGATTGAGTCAAATTGTTATAGCCGTTGTTTTAATCAAATTCTTCATATAAAAAAACTGGAAATAATCCAGTTTTTTTATTTTTTTAATATATTAGCGACATCTAAAAGATCCTTTGCAACAGCATACTTTCCTCTGATCTCTTCCTCCACTTTTTTTCCATAACCAGTTAAAACTAAAATAGATTTTAATCCAGCTTTTTTACCTGCCTCTAAATCCCCCTTTTTATCTCCAATCATAAAAGAGTTCTCTATGTCCACACCATACTTTTCTATTCCTTCCAACAGCATCCCTGGATTAGGTTTTCTACAGTTGCAATCAACCTTGTATTTTCCTATACCCTTCTCTGGATGATGTGGACAATAGAAACATTCTAAAATATCGATTCCAAACTCTTTTAATTTTTTTGTCATCTCATTGTTTAATTTTACTAAATCCTCTTCACTATAGTAACCTCTAGCGATTCCAGATTGATTTGTCACAACAATAAACTCATAACCCATCTCTTTTAACTTTTTTAACCCCTCAACTGCATTTATTTCAAATTCAAAATCTTCCCACTTATGTAAATAAGATTTTTCTACATTTATAGTTCCATCTCTGTCTAAAAATATAACTTTTCTCATCTTTTCCTCCTCTCTTTTTATATATTATTATATCATTCTTATAAAGGATTTTTTAGTTTATTCAGAATATATTTATAT
>NZ_DBGBQB010000191.1:0-1831 GCF_048470075.1 Cetobacterium sp.
TTGACAAAGTTTTCAAAATATAATATATTCTCATTACATAATAATATGTAGGAGGAGTTTATGAAGGATAAAATAAATGAGATACTTTTAAAAGATGAAAAGGTATCTTTAAGTAGAGTGGCAAAAGAGTTGGATGTTCCAATGATTGAGATTTTAAGAGAGGCCCCAACTGTAAGAAAATATGATGTTGAAAAAATAGATGGACTATTTGAAATTTTGAGGGGATGGGAAAAAGTATTTTTATTAGTTATTACTCCAGCATTTGTATTGGAGATTCAAGACAAATTTCCAAAAGGATTTTATGCACATGGATTTTTGAATTTTCATGATAAAGACTCAACAATAGGCGGACATTTAAGTGTTGGAAAGATAAAAGAGATTTTCTTGGTAAAAGATATTATGTTTGGAAGAGAGAGTTACTCAATAAAATTCTTTGGAGAGGATGAAAAGGAGATATTTGCAGTATACGTTCCAAGGGATGAGAAAAAAGAGTTGATTAAAGAGTGTTTAGAAAGTTTTAAAAATCTATAAAAAATAAAAGATAGGGAGGAGTTAAATTTAAACTCCTCCCTATTTTCCTTATCTATACTTAGAGATTATATCTAGTCCAAATTGAGTTGCTCTACTTAGGTCTAAGTGATCTGGATGGGATTTAGCGTCCTCCCATCTCTGTTTTCTTTCATCATTTGGAGCCATTCTATGATCTGATGGAAGAGTTGAAAACCAAGAGATAAGTTTTGGATCGATTGCTCCCTGGCAGAAATATCCACCAATAATATTGTTGTTATTGTTGTTTAATAGAGTTTCAATGTTGTGAATGCACTCTTTAGCGTGTTCAGAGTGTGGATATGCGCCCAGTGTAAAGAAGTATGCCACGTCTTTATCAAATATTTGCTGTGCTAGAGTCAACGCTGTTTGATCAAAGTTAGCTCTATCTATCCAACCCCCTATAAAAATTAGGTCATAGTTTAAGTCAACTATCTCTGAAATAGGTAAAAGATCAGCTGTTGGAATACTTTTATGAATAGCTTGAGCTATTTTTTCTGTATTCCCAGTTTTTGACGAATATGTTATAAGTATTTTCATAAAATTAAAATCCTCCCATTATTTTTGATTAAATTTAAACTCTTTATAAAAATATAGTTTTATTGTTTTATTATTTAAAGTTACAGGAGTCAATCTCCATTTATTTAGAGTTTTTTCAACTTCTTTTTGAAAGCCTAAACTATCTTTTTCATTATAAAATTTAATCTCCTCAATTTTCCCATTTAGACCTACAAGGAATCTCACTTTAATAGAAACCTCTTTATTATAGGAGATTCTTTTGGCAGCTAAAGGATACTCGGGGTCTGGTTGCTGTATAAATGAGTATTTAAGACCTTGAACTCCCTGGTTTTTAGCGGCAAACACCCCATGAGATAGTTCAATTAAATCACTATTATCGCTGGGTGCTGAACTATTATTTTGAGGTTGCTTAACAGTTTTATTAGGTTCAGTTTTTTTCTTTTCTAAAACTTTTTTAGGTTTTACAGGTTTTTTCTCCTCTTTTTTTATAACCTCCATCTTTTTCTCTTTAATCTCAGGTTCTTGTGCCTTTACCTCTGTCTTTTCCTCTATTACCTCTTTCACTTTCTCATCTATTTTTTCTTCCATAGTATTTTCTTGTTGTTCATCCTCTAAAGCTGATTCTTCAGACTCTTTCTCAAGAGAAGTCTGAACTGAATTGAAACTGACAGAAATAGAGGGGGAGGAAAAATCATTTCCAATATTATCCACTTCAAATCTCCTGTTCATATCTAGAGAAAATCCGAAAATAAAGATAAGTATATGT
>NZ_DBGBQB010000192.1:0-1872 GCF_048470075.1 Cetobacterium sp.
CGTATATCTATCTTTCTCAGGGGGAAAAGATAGTGGAGTAATGTTAAACCTGTCATTGAATATTGCTAGAAAAATGGATTTACTCCCTTTAAAGGTATTTTTTATAGATATGGAAGCTCAGTATAAAGAAACCATTGATTATATCTCTGAAACCTTTAAAAATACTGAGCTAGAGCCATACTGGTTATGTTTACCAATATCCCTTAGAAATGCTGTATCTGTTTTCTCTCCAAAATGGATTCCGTGGGATAAAAATAAAAAAGAACTCTGGATAAGAGAGCTCCCTAATAGCCCCCATATTATAACTGAGGATAACATTCCAGAGGAATGGACATGGTTCAAAAAAGGTATGGAGTTTGAAGAGCTCACACTCTACTTTGGAGAGTGGCTAGCAAAAAAAAGTGAAAATAACAGAGTAGCTTGTCTTGTTGGTATCAGAAGTGATGAGAGTTTAAAAAGATTTTCAACAATTTCTAGAGAGGTTAAAAGTTACTATAAAGATGATATACAGTGGTCCACAAAGGTTAACTTAGTAAAATCTACAAATCTATATAATTTTTATCCTATATATGATTGGAGAGTTGAAGATATATGGGCTGCTGTTGGAAAGTTTAACTTTTTATACAATAGGGTTTATGATCTATTCTTCTACCATGGGGAGTCCATAAATACAATGAGACTGTGTCAGCCCTATGGAGACAACCAAAGAAAGAGTTTAAATCTATTCCATGAGATAGAACCTGAAACATGGTTTAAAATTGTAAGAAGAGTCTCTGGGGCAAATTTTGGTGCTATCTATAGAGGAGATAAGATACTTGGTAATAGAGAGGCCCTTGTTCCAGAGGGTTACACCTATAAGGAGTATACCCTTTTCCTGCTCGAATCTATGCCTAAATATCTAAAGATGCACTATTTAAAAAAAATCAATACCTTTTTAAAATGGTGGCATAAAAAGTTAGGAGGTATTAATTTTGAATATGAGGACTCAGGTTTTTTTAAAACAGACTTGGTGGAAGAGATTGCAGATAAAAAGCTAGAAGCTCAAAGAAAAGCCCCTAGTTGGAGAAGAATCTGTAAAGTTATATTGAGAAACGATTTCTATTGCTATGGTCTAAGTTTTTGTCAAAATAAAAATGAATATGAAAAGCTGATGAAATTAAAGAAAATTTATGGTGAATAGGAGAATATATGGATGAAGTTATGCTTTCAATCTTTGAAATCTTTAATTATCTAACTGAAGTAAAAAAACTATATACGGAGTTATCATTAGATGAACAGGTATCTATTTTAAATGAAATCAAACTTTTTTTAAAGGATCTCAGTCCATTTAAAGATGAGCCTGTAGATTGTGTTCTGTGGAAAAAAGTTGAAGATATTCTCCCTAATTCCTACAACCCAAATAAAGTTGCTCCTCCTGAATATAAACTTTTGAAACACAGTATTCTTCATGATGGATATACTCAACCCATTGTTACTATAAAAGTGGATGGAAAATATGAGATTGTAGATGGATTTCATAGAGCTAAAGTCGGGGCACTAGAAACTATAAAAAAAAGGACATATGGGCATATCCCCATAACCGTTTTAGGGAATAATAACAGTAATATAAAAGATAGAATGGCCTCTACAATTCGACATAATAGAGCCCGTGGAAAACATGAGGTTACTCTTATGGTTGATTTAGTAAAAGAGTTAATTGAGCGTGGGTGGGAGGATGAAAATATAATTAAGGAACTGGGAATGAGTAAAGATGAAGTTTTAAGATTAAAACAGATATCTGGACTTCCTGAACTATTTAAAAATAGGCAATTTTCAAAATCTTGGAACATTTTAAAAAAATAGTTATATTAATAAAAGGGGGCTATTACTATG
>NZ_DBGBQB010000193.1:0-2460 GCF_048470075.1 Cetobacterium sp.
ATCTATTAGTGAGTAACCAGTTATAAAATTTATCTGAACTTTTCTCAAAAAAGTAAGCGGCAATAAGGATAAATGGAACTGTTGGAATTATTGGTAAAAATGCTCCAATGATTCCGAAAATTAAGAATAGAAAACCTAAAAAAGTAAAAAATTTTTTTTTCATGTAAAAGCCTCCAGATAAAAAGTTTTCGTAAGAATTTAAAAATAAAAAATAAAGAATACCAACTAAAAGCTGGTATTCTCCTATAAATTTTTTATTAATTTTCAATATTTCTATACAATTTCCTGCTAAATTAACTAAAACTTTGTTTTTAACATTGCAAATACTTGAGGTTGCCATCTCCAATTTTTAGCCTTACCTTCATCTTCAATATCCCAGTTTCTATACTCTGCAGCAATACCTGATGTCAACGAGATAGCGTCAGTCAATTGATAATTCATAGATATATCAAATAGTGCATATAAAGAGTAGGAGTTTTTCTCAGCAAAAGTTTCTATCCCAGTTTCTTCATTTTTACTATAACGTCCATATTGGCTGAATGAATAAGCGTCATATCCACCCTCAAAGTTTAAAGTAAAATTATATTTATCCGCTTTGTAAAGATCAAAAGTTTTATAAAGATATGATTCCCATACAATTTGGAACTCTTTATCTTTAGTTTGATTAGGACCTCTTTGGAAATCATGATTATAGAACTTCAAAAAGTTATACATATTATTTTCAAATCCGATTCCAAAAGGAAGATCTATAAAAGTATAGAAGTTAGTGTGAACCCAGTTATAATAGTTTCCACCATTATCTTTGGACATAACATGTCTAAACCCTGGAGCTAAAATAAAGTTTTTTACAAAAGGCATACCTATATAATCTTTTAATTCGAATCTAGCATCATAATGGAATCTTTTTACATCATTAATCAGTTATAGCAATAGGTAAGATTTTGATATTATCGCCATCTTTTCCCCTGCTCCACACCGTGCGTGCGACTTTCACCGCACACGGCGTTCCATCAAATCTTTTAAATCAATATAGGAAAGTTAGCATAAAAACCTATAGAAATTTAAAATTTTTGACTGGGGGCTATCCCTCCACCACTTATTATCATGGGTTCATTGGTACTGTGCCCCTACTCTCACAGAGTTAAAAGAGTTTCGTTTTAAAAACTTATATCTACCAGTCGCATCACTTCTGCTTTAAACTGTACTCTGCTTTCCACGTTCCTTATTTCCTATGTTTATAACTCTACTTAGGTGGTTATTATGAGCCTGTAAGCTTGGTATTGCCTATAACAATACAAGGATTTTCATAACAGAGATTTTTACTAATCCTCACTTACAATGTGCCACACGAGGGGGGGGTAACACATTAGATATATCACTATATCTTTGAATTTTAGACTCTTTAATTCATAACTTTGTCAGCGAGCAAAAAGCTTGCATACTCACCATATAGAGCTCCACTCCCAGCCTATCAATCCTCTCATATAAATATCATTAAATACATACATATATGATATGTGTATATCACACGATACAATCAATTTTAAAATAATCACTTTTAATGGGCTAACAATTGATAATTTGAGAAAATTTTCAGCTGACTTTACCGAGCTTCATACACTGATTATGAAGTGATAATCAATGCATGTCGGAGATTAGAGAAGATACTTCAAGGCGTTACCCTATCATTTTATCTTTCGGAAATAAAGTTCTTTAATAGATTAAGCTACCTTTGAATAATCTACTAAGTTATAACTTTTCATTATAAAACGTGTCGCACCTCTGTATTCAAAGAATGATGTTATCTTATCAGTGTGTGAATAGTAAAGTCTAAAACGCTTATCGCTACCAAAATCCCCTTCTTTTTCCTCATTTAAAGCTTGATAATCTCTTAATCTAAGTTGCAACTTAACTTTTTCAGTGGCTTGTAAATTAACATAATATTGTGCTCTCATAGAGTCATTATTATTGTTCCACTTCTTTTCTCCAGGTTCGCTCCCTTCAGTCCTTCCATAGTATTTTAGTTGTAGACTGAAATCTCCAGATGGTTTAAATGCAGCCACCTCTTCAGCAGGAGTTATAGCTACGCTATCAGCAACTACAACTTCCTCGACTATAATCTCAGCTGCAGCCTCTTCCACTGAAGCTGGAAGTACCTCCTTGGTATTAGCAAGAAGTGATGATGCTAAAAGAAAAAAACTTAATCCAACTGCTCCTTTAAAATTCATTAAATCCCTCCCAAATAATTTAATTAGATTTTATATATGCAAAACCCAATTATTGAATTTTAGATTATCATATATATCATCCCAAAAAGTTTTGATATAAAAATACTTTTTCATTAAAATGCAAATTTAAATTTAAATTTAAATAAAAATTCTATATTAATTAAAAAAATATTATTTTTAAGAAAAAATTATAGGAAAAAATATGGGGGATAGAAATGGTAAAAAATAGATT
>NZ_DBGBQB010000194.1:0-2097 GCF_048470075.1 Cetobacterium sp.
GTATTACGAACAAAAGTTTAAAAAAAAAGTTATCTAGAAACACTTTTGAAAAAATGATATCATATTGGGAATAGATAAAGAGTTAGTGTCTTTTTAGGCATTAAAAAGGAGAGAAAAAATATGAAAAAAAAATTGAGTTTATTATATTTAATTATAGTAATGATTTTAGTCACATCTTGTAGTAAAAAAGAAAAAGTTGAATCTAAAAAAGAGGTTATTGCAGCTCAAGTAGGTGCAGCTAAAAGTTTGGATCCTCAAGGTACTAATGATAAACGATCACTTGAAGTTATGATTCAAGTATACGATACTTTGGTAGAAGTTGATAAAAATATGGAGTTAAAAGATGGTTTAGCTGAAAGTTGGGAGTATATCACTTCTACAAAAATTAGATTTAAATTAAAAGATGGAATTAAATTTCATAATGAGGAACCTTTAAAAGTTGAAGATGTGATATTCTCTTTAAATAGAGTTAAAAATTCTAAAATAGTTGGAGCAATTGGTGAAAGTATTGAAAGTGTTGAAAAGGTAGATAATAAAACTTTTGATATAAATACAAAATATCCAACGAAGACACTTTTAAAGTTTTTAGCTGATCCTGGAGCTTCAATTGTGAGTGAAAAGGCTGTTAATGAATATGGTAATAGTTTTGGTCAAAACCCCGTTGGAACAGGACCTTTTATCTTAGAAGAGTGGGTAACGGGAGATAAAATTGTTTTAAAAAGTAATAAAGAACATACTTTTAAAAAGCCAAATATTGATAAGTTAGTTTTTAGGAGTATCCCAGAGGCTACAAATAGAGTTATTGGATTAGAAACAGGAGAGATTGATGTAGCTTATGCTGTTTCCCCTATTGATGCAGAGCAAGTTTTAAAAAATTCGAAATTAGAATTAATGACAATAGATCCATTAGCAATAGAGTTTATTGGATTTAATATGAAGGATTCAAAGTTAAAAGATGAAAATTTAAGAAAAGCAATAATTTATGCCTTAAATTCAGATGAGATATTGGGAACAGTTTTAGGAACATATGCTGAAAGTATAAATTCACCTTTAGCTAAGAATATGTTTGGCTATACAGAGAATAGAGTGAAGTATAGTCAAGATATAGATAAGGCTAAGGAGTATTTGGATAAAGTTGAAAATAAGGAGGATTTAAATCTATCTATAACAATTCATAGTAATAGTGATAGTATGCAGATTTCTCAAATAATTCAAGCACAATTAAAGGATATTGGAATAAATTTAACTATAAATCCTTTAGAGTGGGGAACTTTTATAAGTGAAACATCTAATGGAAAGCATCAACTTTTTCATTTGGGAAAAACATCGCCAACTGGTGATGGAGAGGAAGCGTTAACTGTTTTCAATGAAAAATTTATAGGAGCTGCTGGAAATAGATTTTTCTATTCAAATCCGAAAGTTAATGAACTTTTAACTTTAGCTAAAGAGGAGACTGATGATAAAAAAAGAGAAGCGTATTATCAAGAGGTTTGCCAAATAATTCAAGAGGATGGAGTTATGGCAATCTCATTTACAAGAAAAGTTATTGCTGGAGTTAATAAAAATATATCAAATTTTGAACCACATCCAAGTGGAATGCACAGATTTTATAAAGTGGATAAAGAGGTAAAGTAATGATAGAAAAGATTAAAGTTGGTTATCAAGGGGTAGAAGGCGCATTTAGTCAAGAGGCTATGATTCAGTATTTTGGGGAAGGGATTGGAGCACAAAATTATAAAACATTTGAAGATGTTTTTATTGCTGTGAAGAATGGAGAGGTCGAATGTGGAGTTTTACCAATTGAAAACTCTACAACAGGATCAATAAATTTAGTTTATGACCTTTTAGAAAAATATAACCTTTTCATAGTGGGAGAGGTTTGTATAAGGATAATTCAAAATCTGATAGGAAATAAAGATGCTCGGTTAGAGGATATTAAAGAGATATACTCACATCCTCAAGGATTTGAACAAAGTAAAAAGTTTATAGATTCTTTAGGAGAAATTAAGCATATAAATTATCATAATACTGCTTTAAGTGTAAAATATGTGAAAGATTCAAACTCTTTAGAAAAAGGAGCTATTGGTAGCAAAAGAG
>NZ_DBGBQB010000195.1:0-9507 GCF_048470075.1 Cetobacterium sp.
AGATTAGAAAATACTATTTTTTTAAACATATTAGATAAGTTGGAGAAGGAGTTAGATGGAAGTGTTACCCTTACTACCAATGATTTTAAGAGATTATCCTCTTTAGATATTCTGTCTGGATTACAGGGACTAATGAGTAAGTATATCTCCTATTCATATACGGATCAAGATAGTAAAGAGTGTTTTACCATCTTCCCATATATCAACTTTTTTAAGCAAGTTGAAGATATCTTCTATGTCTCCATTCCACCCATGGTTACCAATGCCTTTAAAAACAATAGTATTGAAAGCTTTTTATCACTAAAAACTTTCTTCTACTTCAGAAAAAAATCCTCACACAACTTTTTTAACTTAGTTTTAAAAAATAATTCTGAAAACATAAATCTAACCTTGACCATTGAGGAGCTAAAAGAGATTTTTAATGTTAAAGAGGATGCCTATGATCGTTTTTTTGATTTTGAAAAAGCTCTGATAAAACCTTTAGTAGAAAATATTAATACCTATTCAAACTATACACTTATCTATAATAAGATAAAAAAGGGGGAATCTAAAAATAATAAGGTTACAGCACTGGAGTTTATTCTAAAGAACAACTCTCTTATTGAGAAAAGTGCTGAAACAAACTATCTGATTCAACTTATTAAAAATCATATTGAAGACTATAAAAAAGTTTGGGAAAGCATTAACTCCTGTATCAATGAGATTGGATTTATACAGTGCAAAAGAGCTATTCTATTTTTAAAGGAAAACAATTTGCTACTCTCTGATCAGGAACTGATAAACTATTTAAAACGAAGAGGGGAGAATATAGAGGAGATTTTACAACTTAATAACCACACTCTTATTAAAGAGAAAATATCTCTTTATAAGGATGTTCCAGCTTTTACTAAGACTATCTACAACATAATGATTAGCTATAATTTTTACTACTCTTTAAACTTTAAATTTTTAAAAATTATAAAGGAGTTTAAAGAGGGAGATACACTTTTCTATAGAGATGAAAACTACATTGTATTTGGTACATATATTGAAAATCGTGGAAGTTTTAAAATATTCCAAACTCAAAGTTAAAAGTGTATCAATACACTTGGCAAAATCGCATTGCTTTTTCTTTTAATAAAAATATATAATCTCAATATAATCACAACACTTTAAAAGGGGGGTTTATTATGTTAAGATATGAACTAAATAAAAATTTGGCTCAAATGCTAAAAGGTGGAGTTATTATGGATGTTACCAATCCTGAAGAAGCAATTATTGCGGAAAAAGCTGGAGCATGTGCCGTTATGGCATTGGAAAGAGTCCCAGCTGATATTAGAGCTAACGGCGGTGTTGCTAGAGCTTCTGATCCTAAAATGATTAAAGAGATTCAAAATGCTGTATCTATACCTGTTATGGCAAAGGTTAGAATTGGGCACTTTGTTGAAGCTCAGATTTTAGAGGCTTTAGATATAGATTATATTGATGAAAGTGAGGTTCTTTCCCCTGCTGATAACAGATATCATATTGATAAAACAAACTTTAAAACTCCTTTTGTCTGTGGAGCTAAAAATTTAGGTGAAGCTTTAAGACGTATATCAGAGGGCGCTAGTATGATTAGAACTAAGGGTGAACCTGGTACTGGAGATGTTATAGAAGCAGTTAAACATATGAGAGCCATGAATGAGGAGATTAGAAAAATCCAAGGTGCTTCATCTGATGAACTTTTCAATATATCCAAGGAGATTGGTGCATCCTATGATCTAGTAAAATATATACATGAAAATGGAAAACTCCCTGTTGTTAACTTTGCCGCTGGAGGAATTGCAACTCCTGCTGATGCAGCAATGATGATGCAACTTGGATGTGACGGTGTATTTGTAGGTTCTGGTATTTTTAAATCTGGAGACCCTTCTAAAAGAGCTGCTGCCATTGTTAAAGCTGTTACAAACTTTAATAATCCTAAAATATTGGCAGAGATATCCCAAGACTTAGGAGAACCTATGGTTGGTATAAATGTCTATTCTCTAGATGAGAAAAATAAGATGTCTGACAGAGGGTGGTAGTATGAAAGTTGGTGTTCTAGCTCTTCAAGGAGCTTTTATTGAGCATGTTAACTCTTTAAAAAAATTAGGGGTTGAACCCATTCTTATAAAAAATATTGATGACTTAAAAGATCTTGAGGGGCTTATTCTTCCTGGTGGAGAAAGTACAGCTATTGGGAAACTATTAATTGATTTAGGGTTACTCATTCCCATTGAAACCCTTATTGCTAATGGGCTTCCCACTTATGGAACTTGTGCTGGAATGATTCTTTTAGCAAAACATCTTAGCAATGACCATAGAAAACACCTGGCTACTATGGATATCACCGTAAAAAGAAATGCCTATGGAAGACAAAATGATAGTTTCTCAACTGAGGAAAATTTTAAAGGTATTGATTCCAAAGTGAATATGGTTTTTATTAGAGCTCCATATATTGAGAGTGTTGGTCCCAATGTAGAGATTCTAGCAAGAGTAGATTCTAACATAGTTGCAGCTAGAGAAAAAAACATGCTGGTTACCTCCTTTCATCCTGAGCTTACATCAGATTTAAAAGTGCATAAATATTTTTTAGATATAATAAAAGGAGCTAGATAACTAGCCCCTTTTTTATTACAATATGGACACTATATTTCCAAGGGATATCACTCCTTCATATCCCATAATAACAACTATAGCTATTCCAAAAAGTGTAAGGATAACTGAGTGTTTATAATCCCCTACTATCTCCTTTTTTCTAGAAGCAAGTAGTGTAATCCCTAGAGTTATTGGTAAAATTAAACCGTTTAAAGCTCCTGCTAATATCAGTAGTGAAACTGGTTTTCCAACACTTGCCATAACTAGTGTTGAAAGTAGTATGAATCCTATTATAAATCCCTTTTCATGTTGAAAAACAAAGGGAAAAAGTGTCTTTAAAAATGAGATTGAGGTATAAGCTGCACCCACTATAGTTCCTAGAGATGAAGCCAGTATTACCACACCAAATATTTTGTATCCTACAACTCCTGCCCCTTGCATAAAAGCTGAAGCTGGCGGATTCTCTGGATTTAATGTAGCTCCTGCTGATACTACTCCTAAGACAGCTAAAAATAAAACTATCCTTATAATCGAGGCTATGCTCACTCCTATTAGTAAACTTTTATCTATATTATTTAAATTTTCTTTTCCTTTTATATCTGCATCTAATAGCTTATGTCCTCCTGCAAAAATTATATATCCCCCAATAGTTCCTCCAAGTAAAGTCAATAATGAGAAACTTAAATCCCCATAAGATTCTGGAAATATAGCACTATAAGCTGCATTCAATACAGGGGGGTCACTCTCTAAGGCAACATATGATATAACTAAAATCATCACTATACCCAAAATTTTAGTGAACTTATCAATAATTCTTCCTGCATCTTTAGATATAAAAATTAGGGCTCCCACTCCACCAGCTAACAGTGCGGAGTATGTAAGATCAAGTCCAAATAGTACATTTAAACCTAGGGCTGCTCCACCTACATTTCCTATATTAAAAGCAAATCCACCTAATACTATTAAAAGAGCTATTAAATACCCCAATCCCGGTATAATTCTATTGGCTAAATCCTGTCCCCTTAATCCTGAAACTCCAATAATTCTAGAGATATTCAATTGAACTATTACAGTTATAACTATTGATACCAAAATTGAAAATGCAAAATTTTCCTTAAACTGCTCTGTAAAAATTGATGCTTGAGTTAAAAAGCCTGGTCCTACTGCGGACATCGCCATTAAAAAAGCGGCACCTAAAACAGCCCCACCACTCTTTGAACTCATATTTTTTTTCATAAAAAAATCCCTCCGTAAATTGTAACAAAATAACTTGCTCAGTTATTATATACCTTTGTTACCTCATTTACTAGAGGGGATTTTAATTATTTTATTCTTTTACATATATCTTAATTTTAAATAGATTCCTGCCACTACTAAAGTTTGTATAGCTATTAATGCTCCAAACTTTAAAAACTTCACAAAATCTATTTTACATCCTGATTTTCCTGCTACTCCAACTGCTACCACGTTTGTTGCAGAACCAAGAATAGAGATGTTTCCACCTAAACATGAACCAAAAGATAGTGCCCACCAAAGTGCATCTGTATGAACTCCTTTAAATGTAGGAGCCATAACATCTATAATTTTTGAAACTGTTGCTGCATTGGCAACGTTTCCTATTACTGATGTAAATAGTGCTGATAAAGTCATAACAGACATTGTTGCAAATTCAAAGTTTCCTTTAGTTAATGCGATCATTTTATCACTTACTATGTCTATTACATGAATTTTTTCAATTCCAAGTACCATCATAAATAATCCAATAAAGAAGAATAGAGTATCCCACTCTACGTGCTTAAATATATCTGCTGGTTTTTTCTTTGCTAATGTTACAAGTAAAAATGCTCCACTTAAAGCTATTATTGCAAGACCTTTATTTATAAAGTTATTTAATACAAATCCAAGAATAACTAGTGCAAATATTGTTCCCGCTTCTCTTAAAAGTTTTTTATCCTTTAAACTTCTACTTGGGTTCATCTCCATAATTCTAGCTTTTAACTCTGTTGAAACATGAAAATCCTTCCCATAGATAAAGTAAACGTTTGCCAATAGTATAATCATTGAAAGTATTGCAACTGGTGAAGTATTAAATAGGAACTCATTGAATCCTAATCCACTCTCATGCCCTATGATCAGTTGTGTTGGGTCACCAATCAATGTTGCTGTACCACCTATATTTGCTGCCATTATCTCAGTTATTACAAATGGGAATGGATTTAATTTTAACTCCCCCGCTAGTAATATTGATATTGGTGCCATCAGTAAAATTGTTGTTACATTATCTAAAAATGCTGAACACACTGCTGTTACTATAGCTAAGAAAACTATAAGTAAAAATGGCTCTCCTCTAACAAACTTTGCTAGTGTTATGGCAAACCACTGGAACACACCTGTTTCAGATATAAGATGAACTATTATCATCATACCAATTAATAAAAATAAAATCTCTAATCTACTTGCTATAGCATGCAATGCTTGTTCCTCATTGAATATACCTACCATAGACATAGCTAATCCACCTAGCATTGTTGCCCATGCTCCAGGTACTTTCTCCGTTATTATACAATAGAACACTGCTATAAAAATACCAAGCCCTAATATTAAGCTTAACATAAACCTTCACTTCCTTCTTATATATGTAATATTTTTCTTATAATATCTGATCTTAAAATAATTCCAAGATACTTTCCACTTTCAACAACATATATTCTAGTAACACCACGGTTCATAAATAGATATGATACCTCCATTAATGAAGCCTCTCTATCCACTGTTACAACACCCTCTCTTCTGTAAAGTTCTTCGATAGTTGTTGTTTTCTCATTGATTAGATAGTTTTCAAATGGCTCTCCAACAGTCATGAAGTTTAAGTCATTTAAAATAGTCGTATATTTAGGCATTCCAAAAGCTATAAGCTCTCTTTCAGTTATCTCTCCCAAAAAGTTATTATTCTTATCTACCACAGGAATTCCTGTTACCTTTTCCATTATTATTATTTTTGCAATGTCCTCTAGTGTATTAGTTTCTTTCACCGGTTTTGGTACATTAGTCATTAAGTCTTCAGCTGTAATGTTATGATCCACTTCAATATTGGCAGCTTCCAATATTTTTATAGTTTCAACAGGGTCTCTCTCCTCTATTATTCTATCTAAGACAACTCTGTTTTTTATAGCTAACTTGGATATACCTGACATAATTTTCAATATTTTTTTACCCTTTAAAACATCAGCAACAACTAAAATAACAATTTTTAGTTCCTCCTCTTTGTTATCAAGAGTTTTTACCATCACAGGCTTTTCTGGAAATCCAATCGCTACCAAAATATCATCGTAATGCTCTAATCTTGCGTGGGGAATAGCAATTCCATAACCTAAATATGTGGATGCTTCCTCCTCTCTTTTTAAAACAGCCTTTTTCATAAGCGTTTTTTCATTTTTCAATGTTTTGTTATTTTCAACAAGTTGATCTAAAAGATTTTCCACCAATTCGTTGATATTATTTCCCTTAATGTTTGGAATAATTACTTTTTCCGATAGATAGCTAGACAGCTTCATGGGAACACCTCCGTTTTTTTACACTTATTTATCTTTTGTTCATTTTTAGTATAGCACATTTTTTCAAAAAGTAAATACTTTTTGAACCGCAGGTCAATTTTTTTTTTGTTTTTTTGAAGGAACAGTTTTTTTTCTTAGTATAATAGATTGTAAAAATAACTTTATTTTAAAAGGAGAGATTTATTATGAAAAAATTATTAGCTATGTTAGCTTTATCTTTAGCAATGGTAGCTTGTGGAGAAAAACAAGACGCTGTTCCTAATGATCCAAATCCACCGGTTCAAACTACTGATCTTGCACAACCTGCTGAAACTTCTAGCACTCAGGCTACTGATAACGCAAGTCAACCAGTTGAAGCTATTGAAGAAACTGTTGTAGAGGAAGTTACTCCAGCTACTCCAGCAGAGGTTAAAGCTGCTGAGGAGGCTGCAGGTAAAGCCCCTGTTCAAGCTGTTGAAGAAACTGTTGAAGAGCAAGTTCAAGAGACTGTTCCAGCTACAACTACTCCAGAAACAAAACCAGCACAATAAAGATTTAACTTTTTCAATAAATTCCCCAATATATAAAAAATACAGGTTCCTATTGAGGACCTGTATTTTTTTCTGCTAGTTTTTTTATAAACTCTAGGTCTTCTATAGGTTTGCTAAAAATATATCCCTGTCCTACTTCCACATCCACACTCTCTAAAAAATTTAGTTGAGCCTCTGTTTCTATTCCCTCTGATACAATTTTAAGATTTAAATCTTTTACAAGCCCTATTAAAGCCATATATATATTTGATGCAACTAAGTCATCTTTGGTTCCCACTGCATCTAAAACCCCTTTATCAAATTTAACTATATCTAAAGGTAGCAGTGGTAATAAACTCACTGTTGAGTGTCCAGCTGTAAAGTCGTCCATAGCCAAAGCTATATTCATGTTTTTTAGCTCTTTTATCTTTATCAATGTTTTTTTCAAATTTGTTGAAAATATTGATTCTGTTATCTCTATCTCAATACTTTTTCCAGATACTCCATTTTTATCTAGTAATCCCCTTATATAATCCACTATATCATCTCTTTCCAAAGACTTCATAGACAGATTAAATGAGATTCTAAAACTACTATCTATTAAACCCATATTTTTTAATTTTTTTACAAATTTTATACTCTCTTTAGCTATCTTATAGTCAATTAGATATATTAAGTTGATCTCTTCAGCTATTGGTATAAACTCAGATGGATATACAGTTCCTAACTTTTTATCACTCCATCTTGCAAGGCTCTCTCCCCCTATAATTTTTTTATTTTTTATATTAAATTTAGGTTGATATACCCCATATAATCCATCCAACTCTCTATTTCTTAAAAGAGATTTTATTGAGTACTCTCTCTCCTTTCTTTTAATCAAATCTGGAGTTGCACCTATATAGCTAAAGTCACTATTTTTTTTCGCTTCCTCCATGGCCATACTGGCATATTTAAAAGCGGTCTCTAAACTTTTGTCACTATTTTTATAAAATCCTATACTTAAATCAACCTGATAACTTAATTTTAAAGAGTGTAACTCCTTTTTTAACTGTTCCAACCTTTCAAGTAGAAACTCCTCTTTACTAAAGATATTAAACTCATCTCCTGAAACTCTATATATATTTTGATCTATAAATATATTTTTTAAATACTGTCCAACTACTCTTAAAATATAGTCTCCAGTACTCTCTCCATACTTGTCATTAATCTCTTTAAAGTTATCTATATCTATCGCTATTGCATAACCTTTTATATCCCTTTCACTCTCCATAAAGTTTAAAAATTCACCTCTATTAGAGAGCCCTGTAGTTAAATCTTTTTTTAGTTCCTTAGTTATCTTATGGCTCACTAACATCCTATATATAGAACTCAGTCCCAATGCTACAGATATAGCTAATAAAAAATATAGAATTTTATTGGTGAATTGGAACTTTTGATATTCATTAAAAGCTTCCTGCTTTTTTATTATATCTGCTTCCTCTTTTATTCTTTTTAAATCAACACCATATTTAATACCCTTATCTATTATCTCTTTTAACATCTCATCACTCTTATGTAAACCAAAAGAGATTGGAATCTTCATAAACTCATCAACTCTAAATTTACTTGTATCCATTTTATTGATATCAAATAAAAATGCTGCATTTATTTTATAGTTATTTAGAGCTATTTCTAACTCATCATAACTTTTAAAAAATAGAATATCATCTTTTAAATAGTACTCTTGAGCAAAACTCTCCTCTATAGATCCCTTTACAACTCCAATTTTTGTATTGTGTGAGAAAAAACTAGAAACTTTATAGAGTGTTGGACTATATATTGGTTGTGTAAAAACAATCTCATCACTCCACTCATTATTTTCAGGAAGGGGAACTATTCTAATCTTCTTTTTTAAAAAATCTGTATATATATTATTCCAATTGTTATTCTTATCATTTATTATTTTAAAATTTATACCTGTTCTTTTGGAAAGTTTCTCAATAAAAAATGGGATAACTCCTATATATCTTTTTAAATTTTTTGAATAGTAACTCAATGTGTAATTTGGTTCTAAAGCGATTGTCACTTGGGAAAGGGTTGTCAAATATGCCCTCTCCTCCTGTGACAATGAGTTTAAAAAGTTATTTTTATATATTATATTAGCTTGTTTTTGAAGGTGCTGTACAATCTTTCCTTGATACTTTTCTAAAAGGGCGTTATTTATGATATCAGCTAAGTCTCCTAAGTTTTTCTTTAGCCCTATGGTTGCGTCAGGTAAATAACCTATTTTAATGACATTTTCCCAAGCATATATATTGTATTTAGTAGTTAAAAATATCTCATCCTTTTTAGAAAGACTATCCTCTACTTCTATCAGATTAACTTTTATATCATTACCTCTTAAAAACTTTTTTAAGTACCCCTTATAGATAGAGTCTTTCGTAATAAATATATCTTTTCCTTCTAAACTTTTTAAATCTTTTGGATCAAATTTTGTATTGTCAGTTGATGCTAAATATATTGAATCATCATATAGAGGCAAGCTAAATATACTATTTTCTTTTCTCTCTTCACTCTGGGTTATTGATCCTATAATATCTATCTCTTTTTTATTATACATAGATAGTATCTCATTCCAATTTCCCTTTATAACTTTGATATTAAGTCCCAAATAGTTTTTCAATAGATCCTCTATAATACCATTTAGTGACTGTGAATCTATTATTATATTATCAAATTCCGATATTTTTAAACCTAAAATTAATTCTCTCTCTCTATAACTCTCTAAAATTTTTTCCTCTTTTGTATTTTTAGGTATATAAATTGTAGCAAATAGTAGTTGAGTTAAAAGAAAACATAATATAAAA
>NZ_DBGBQB010000196.1:0-8891 GCF_048470075.1 Cetobacterium sp.
GGATATGATATTTTTAAAACTAATAATATTGAAATAACACCTATTTTAGAGTTCACTGCTACTGATTTTAAATATAAAATCTGCTATCCCCTTTGATAGTGTCCGAAAATGGTGGAGCATAAATCTATTAAACTCTTATACTCTTTATCAAAAAAATTCGAAAGAATTAAATCTTATATTTGGAATAGGCGTTCAAGAGTTTGAATATAGAGATACGCAAGAGGAGATGCAAAATTTTATGAAATATAAACTATCACCAACATATTCATTAGGATTAGAATACAAATTTTAATATTATAAAAGGCTATCAAATATAATATTTTGATAGCCTTTTATTTACAATCTGAAACGCCCTATATTATCAGGATGTTTTTTACTCCATTTTTTTTAGCCAACTCTTCCAACTCTTTTAGCTCACTATCTGTAGGTGAAAAAAGATGCTCTTTTCTATCATCTCTAACCCCATAGTGTCTATATTTTATAATTTTATATCTAATATCTCTACCTGATATAGCTTTAGAAACATTTTCAACAGTTAATCTATTATCTAATCTTTCCGACACAACAACAGTTCTGACTTCAAATAGTTTTCCTATATCCCTTAAAAAATACAGATTTTCAATTACCATTTCAACACTTTGATCTGTCAGTTTTAGATGTTGATTTTTTTCCCATACCTTTACATCTAACATAAATGCATCTGTATTCTCTACAAACTCTTTATACTTTTCATCTTTTAAATTAACCCCTCCATTGGTGTCAACAAAACAGGTTAAATTTGGCCATCTTTTTTTCACTTCAATAAAAAGTTTTGTTATAAACTTGTAGTGTAGTGTGCTTTCTCCTCCACTAACTGTAATCCCTTTTATAAAACTTTTTACTTTAGCTATATTTTCTAATAGCTCATCCACAGTGTAATCTTTAACTTTAGGTGAAGCATCAAAATTACAGGTTTTTATGCACTCATCACATTCACAGCACAGTTTCTCATTCCAGATAACATCCCCTTCTTCACTTTTATTTAAAGCTTTTGTAGGGCACTTTTGGATACAGCCATAACATTTTTTACAAATATTTATAGTTTCAGGATTATGACAATAATCGCAATTAAAATTACAACCTTGAAAAAATATGGCCATTCTATTTCCTGGACCATCAACATTTGAAAACTTTATAATTTTATTTATTTTCCCTGTTAGAATCATTTTACTCACTTCTTAATTTTCTTCCCAATGCTTTAGCATTATCTCTAGCACCTTTTCCTAAAATAGTAGTGTCTCTTAAAACCTGCTCCCCTTTATCTAACTTTTCAATCTCAGATTTTTTCACAAGGTAACCAGTTACTCTAACTACATCGCATGTATCACTGTATAGAGAGAAGAATCTCATATCAGTTTCAAAAGCTCCCTTTATTATATCTAAAATAGCTTCTGGATTGGATTTATATGTCTCATCAAACACAAAGATATCTCCTATTCCACTTGGGCAATACTGGTGAAATGGTGCTGATTGAACTATGTGCTCAAAAATTTCTGGCTCTTCACCAACTGGAATTCTACATCCCGGACTCTCATTTCTATCTGTATCAATTCCTACTTGTGAATGTAATAGATGAGTATTTCCAAAGAACTCTCCCGCATATTTTGTTCTATGATTTGCTACAAGTTTATGCATTGTTGAAACTATCTCTAAAGCTAACCTATTAGCTTCCTCAGAATATCCAAATCTATCTTTTTTCTCAGTAGCTCCTAAAAGGTTATTAACACATTCAGCCAATCCTACAAATCCAAATAGTCCTGTGAATTTTTCTTTCTCTAAAAGCCCCTCTTTTATTAGGAAGCTACTCTCATAAAATCCACTTTCCTCTATAATAAATCTAGATCTTTCATCTATATAATCTAACATCTCTTTTGAAACTTCTGGTAAAACTTTCTCTAAAAACTCCTCTTTTGAGCTAGCCAACTTCGATAGAGCTCCTAATCTCACTCTAACTAAAGTATTCGCTCCACCTCCAACTTTTAATCCATTGTAACAACTAACAATTCCATATTCACCTTTAAAATCTTCTCTAAAAATCTTATCGTTAGCAAAACTTGGTTTAGCCGTTACTAGAGCTGTTTTTATAGCTTCTATTGATATTTTGTCAGTTGTTTCTTCACTGTATTTAATAGTTAAGTTTGGTGTTGGTAATTCTAACTCTCTCATAGCTTTTAAAATTAAGAAACCTGCTTTTGTCTCTTTTGGTCCTATATTGGCATGACAAAACGAATCTGTTATAGTTGAATCTATATGTTTTAAAAATAGTTTTATAGCTAAATACGCTTCATTTTCATCTTTTATAAAAGGTTCTAGTAAATAATCAATATTTCCTAAATAAACAGGCATCGTTGTTATTGATGGAACATGTTTATAAAGAATTAATAACCCATGTACAGCTTCCCAAATATTTGTTGGTTTCTCAATATTTAAAAACTTACTTCCTTGCTCCATAAATATATCGTAATCTGGCACTATGTATCTTGGTCTATAAGGAGCATTTCCTTCAAATAAATCACATATTATTCCATCTTCAATATATTTTTTTAAAGCATCGCTTTTATTTAAAACCTCAATACTTCCTTCAGCTAATCTTGCTAGAGCTACAACTTTTTGCTCAAAAGTTATCTTTTGACTCTTTATTGTTTCTAATATCATTACTTTCTCCCTTTAGTTAAAATATAAATTTCACATATTATATTCAATTTCCACTACTTCTGTCAACTTTTATTATATTTTTTTAAAAAAATATGAACTTTTTTCTTTATACGCTGCATAGAGTTATCTATTGCCTTGGGATCTTTTCGTAATTTCTTGGCAATCTCTAAATATCCATACCCTTTTACCATATAGGTAAAAACTTCTCTTTCTAATCTGCTTAAATTATCCTTTAAATATTTTTTTAAAAGTTTCATTAACTCTTTTCCTATTACTATCTGTTCTGGAGTATGATATTTTAAAGACGGGTCATTGTACCTAATCAACTCCTCTAACTCTGAGTATACCTCTCCTTGCATAGCACTGTTTAAATTTTTATTTCTCTCAGAATTATAATTTTTTACAGCTGTTATAATTTGTCGTTTTATACAAATTGACGCAAATGTGCTAAAACAAGCACTTTTATTTTCATCAAAAGATTTTATAGCCTTCATCAACCCTATCATTCCCTCCTGAACTAAATCCTCTCGTTCAGCTCCTTTAAGAAACAGTCTCTTATTTCTTATATATATAAGATTTCTATACTCTGTCACTATTTTTTCTATGGAATCGACATCTCCCTGTTTAGCTAATAAGATATCCTCTCTGTCAATCATGGTACCCCCTTGTCCTAAAAATCAAATAATATTTTGCCCTAAATATAGGAATACACCTACAAAACAATAATCTTTTATATTTTATATACCTCTAATATTTAAAAAAATCAATTTTTATTTTTATGTTTATTAACCTTTATTTTTTCATTATTTTGAGGTACAATTGTAGTGATGAAAAGGTTAAAATTAAACTTACCTTGGAACAATTATTCATTTAGGAGGGGTCTATGAAAACTGATATACAAATCGCACAGGAAGCAAATCTATTAAAAATTTCTGATATAGCTTCTAAGCTAAACATTGGTGAGGATTATTATGACACTTATGGAAAATATAAGGCTAAACTTAATCTTTCTCTATTGGATGAGCTTTCTGACAAAAAAGAGGGGAAATTAGTTCTTGTTACTGCTATTACTCCAACACCTGCTGGAGAAGGTAAATCCACTGTAACTGTAGGTCTAACTCAAGCTTTAAACAGATTGGGAATATCTTCTGTTGCAGCTCTTAGAGAACCATCCCTAGGACCTGTTTTTGGAATGAAAGGTGGGGCTACTGGTGGAGGATACTCTCAAGTTATTCCTATGGAAGATATAAATCTACACTTTACTGGTGATTTCCATGCTATTGGTGTCGCTCACAATCTTGTTTCTGCGTGTATTGACAACCATATCACTCAAGGTAATCTTTTAAATATTGACAATACTAAGATAACTTGGAAAAGAGTAGTGGATATGAATGATAGAAATCTTAGAAATATTGTTATAGGTCTTGGAGGTAAAGCAAACGGATACCCAAGACAGGACTCTTTTCAAATAACTGTTGCTTCTGAAATTATGGCAACACTTTGTCTTTCAAACTCCTTAAAAGAGTTAAAAGAAAATATTGGGAAGATTGTATTTGGATATGATTACAACGATAAACCTCTTACAATAAATGATTTAAAAATATCTGGTGCGGTTACAGCACTTTTAAAAGAAGCCATAAAACCAAACTTAGTACAAACTCTTGAAAATACTCCTGTTATAATTCATGGTGGACCTTTTGCCAATATTGCCCATGGGTGTAACTCACTTCTTGCTACTAAATTGGCTCTAAAACTTTCAGATGTTGCTGTTACAGAAGCTGGTTTTGCAGCTGACTTAGGAGCTGAAAAGTTTTTAGATATTAAATGTAGAAAAGGTGGATTAAATCCAAACTGTGTTGTTATAGTTGCCACTGTTAGAGCTCTTAAACACCACGGTGGAGCTAAAGTTTTAAATGAGGAGAATTTAGATGCTTTAAAGTTAGGTTTAGCAAACCTAGATAAACATATTGAAAATATGAAGAAATTCAATCTACCTGTTGTTGTAGCAATCAATAAATTTGTTACTGACACTGAGACTGAAATCGATTTAATTAAAGCTCATTGTGAAAGCCTAGATGCACCTGTTGCTCTATGTGAAGTTTGGGCTAAAGGTGGAGAAGGTGGAGAGGAGCTTGCAAAACTTGTTCTTCAAAAACTGGAAGAGAATAAGGAAACATATAAACCTTTATATGATTTAAATCTACCTATAAAGGATAAAATTTCAAAGATATGTAAAGAGATATATGGCGCTGATGGAGTTACTTTCTCTGGAGCTGCCAATAAAACAATTAAGCAATTGGAAGAGCTTGGATATGGTGAGCTTCCAATCTGTATGTCAAAAACTCAAAAATCAATCTCTGATAAAGCTAATCTTTTAGGTAGACCCACTAACTTTATAGTTGAAATTGACACTATTAAATTGGCTGCTGGAGCTGGATTTATTATTGCTATGGCCGGTGGAATTATCGATATGCCTGGACTTCCTAAAGTTCCTGCCGCTGAGCTTATTGATATTGATGAAAATGGTACTATTACAGGATTATTTTAAATTTTTTCCAACCCTTACTTATAATTTAAGTAAGGGTTTTTTATTTTTATAAAATATAGTATAATATATTATAAAATTCTACTACAGGTGAGGGATAAATATGAAAATTGGTAAACTTACTATTTCAGACTTAGAAGATTTAATTTTTAATAATATTAAAAATAATAATAATAGAATACTATCTTTTGGAGAGATTGGCAGTGATTGTGCCGCTATAGAAGTGGGAGAGGATATAGTTTATTTATCCACTGATCCAATTACTGGTTCTAATAGTGGATTAGGTAAATTAGCTATCAATATTAATTGTAACGATATTGCCACTGAAGGAGTTTCACCCATTGGAATAATGCTAACTATTTTAGCTCCTCCTCACACTAAAAAAGAGGAGATTGCTGAGATTATGAAAGAGGCACAAGAGGAAGCTGACAAGTTAAAGGTTTCTATTATTGGTGGTCATACAGAGATTACAGCAGCAGTTAATAAAATAGTTATATCTGCCACTTCAATTGGTATCGGCAAAAAAATAGATTTTAAAAAAAGGGAAACTATTGAAGCTGGAGATCGATTAGTTATTACTAAAGGTATTGGAATTGAGGGAACTGGAATCATAGCCTTTGAAAAAGAGGAGGAACTCCTTGAAGTTATCTCCCCAGAACTTTTAAATCAGGCTAAGTCTTTACTTGATTCTACCAGTGTTGTTAAAGATGGGATTATAGCCAATAAATTTTCAAAAGGTATGCATGATGTCACTGAAGGTGGACTTTTAGGTGCTCTATGGGAATCTAGTCGTTTTTATAATCTAGGACTAGAGATTTACTATGATAAGATATTTATCCATCAATGTACAAAAGAGATTTGTAAATATTTTAAGATAGATCCCCTAAAACTTATATCCAGTGGAACTATGCTTATAGTTGTTGATAAAAATAGTGTAACAGATCTACTTGAAAAATTAAAAGAGAATAATATTGCCGCTTTTGATATTGGAGAGTTTACTGTTTCAAAGGAAAAGGTACTTATTAAAAATGGTGAGAGGTTAGAGATTGCCCCTCCACAAAGTGATGAATTATATAAAGTTGTATAGTTAGGAGAGATTATATTGAATATAAAACAAAGAGTTATAGAAGTTTTAAATGAATTTGAAAAAGGAAAATATTCCAATATACTTTTAAATGATTATTTTTCAAAAAATAATCTAAGTAAAGGGGAACGTGGATTTATTACTGAGGTTTTCTATGGAGTTATTAGAAATGATATCTACTTAAACTACCAATTGGAAAAAAGAACAAAGGCTATCAAAAAAAATTGGATTAAAAATTTATTAAAAATCTCTATTTATCAATCCACTTTTATGAATAGTGATGATAAAGGTGTGGCTTGGGAAGCAACTGAATTAACTAAAAAGAAGTTTGGAATCCCTGTTAGCAAATTTGTAAATGGTGTTCTTAGAAGCTATTTAAGAGATAGAGATGAAGAGATAAAAAAACTTAGAGAAGAGGACAAGCTGGATATTCTATACTCTTATCCAAAGTGGTTTTATGATAAGATAAAAAAAGAGTACAATGAGAAGGCTGAAGCTGTTTTAATCTCATTAAAAAAAATACCCTATATGAGTGTTAGGGTCAATAAACTTAAATATTCAGAGGAGGAGTTTGAAGCACTTTTAAAAACTTTAAAAATTGATATTATAAAGAGAGTGGATACTGTTTACTACATTGATTCTGGAGTTATTTTACACACTTCTGAATTTAAAGATGGAAAAATTATAGCTCAAGATGGTTCATCATATTTGGCTGCTAAAATTTTAAACCCTCTACCTGGAGAAAAAGTAGTGGATACTTGTAGTGCTCCTGGAAGTAAAACTGCAGTTTTAAGCGAACTTATGGAGAATACTGGTGAAATATATGCTTTGGATATTCACCAACATAAAATAAAAATAATTGAAGAGAACCTAAAAAAGCTTGGAATTACCAATGTTAAGGCTATTAAATTAGATGCTCGTAAACTTAAAGAGCAGGGTTTAAAATTTGACAAAATTCTTGTTGATGCTCCTTGCAGCGGCTATGGAGTTCTTAGAAAAAAACCTGAAGCTCTCTATAATAAAAATATGGCCAATGTTCATGAACTCTCTACTCTTCAATATGAGATTTTAGAATCGGCTTCCTCTGTTTTAAAAGTTGGAGGAGAGATTGTATATAGTACTTGTACAATATTCTCTGAAGAAAATACTGATAATATCACTAAATTTTTAGATAACCATAAAAATTTCTCTGTTTTAAAAATCTCTCTTCCTGAAAATGTAAATGGACATTTCGACTCTGTTGGAGGATTTTTAATTGACTATACTGAGGAGATTTTAGATAATTTTTATATTATTAAACTACGAAAGGATTTTGAATAATGTTAGATGAATTAAAAGATGCCAATGGATATATCATTGGTAAAATAGAGGAAAAAGACCCTCTAATACTGGAGATGGAAGCTTTTGCTTTAGAGCACAATGTGCCTATTGTTACAAAAGAGGTCGCTAAATACCTTGAGTTTTTAGTTTCTACTCATAACTTTAAGAATATACTTGAAATTGGTACAGCAATTGGATACTCTGGAACTATTATGGGAAGAATTGCCAAAAAAAATGGAGGTAAACTTACTACCATTGAGATTGATGAGGTTAGATATAATCAAGCTCTTGAAAACTTTAAAAAGGGAGATCTATTAGATTCCATTAATCCTATTTTAGGCGATGGTGTCGAGGAGATTAAAAAACTTGATGAAAAATTCGATTTTGTTTTTATTGATGCATCTAAAGGTCACTATATGGAGTTTTTCAATGACTCATTTGAAAGACTTAGCGAAAATGGTATGATTTTTATAGATAACATAATGTTTAGAGGTTATCTATATAAAGAGTATCCCAAGAGATTTAAAACTATTGTTAGAAGGCTTGATGAGTTTATAACTTACCTCTATAGGAATCATGACTTTGTTCTATTACCTTTTGGAGATGGAATTGGTCTTGTAAGTAACAAAGTAATGAAATAATGAAAAATGCTGAGAAAGATATCTCAGCATTTTTTATTCTACCTTTTATTTTTTTTTAGCTTTTTATATTCACCACTTAATATCCAGTTACAAACTAAAGCTATTATAACTCCTATGATTGTTGTTAAAATTCTTTTTCCTGCCCAAAAATAGGGGTCTCTTCCCTCCATATTCGTAGTGATTCCTAAAAATACTATACATGCTATTGTATTTGAAGCTGGTTTTCTCAATATATATGTACATCCTAGGATAATTACAACCATAGAAAAGGCCATAACAAAACTTCCCTTAAAATCTGTGGATTCTGTTGTTATAAAATAGATTGCAAAGAGTCCCACAACCCCACCAAAAATAGTTCCTATGACTCTTTCTACTCCAACTCTAAAAGAATCTTTTATAGTTCCCTGAAGACATGAAACAGCTGCTATGGCAGCATAAAATGGATTTACATTTAACAACACTCTCAGTAGAAAAACGCACCAAAAAACAGAGATAGATATTTTAAGACTTTTATTTAAAGTTTCTCTATGTTCTATTTTCATCCTTCTCTCCCTTCTGCTGTATTTTTACAATATATAATATAACAATATAGTTATCATGTCTATAT
>NZ_DBGBQB010000197.1:0-2805 GCF_048470075.1 Cetobacterium sp.
ATACTCAACTCTTGTATTAAATTTAACTCCTGATGTATTATGGCAATTCCTAGGTTTTCTGAATCTCTTATATTATTATTCTTTATTCTCTCTCCATTGAACAAAATCTCCCCTGTAAAAGTACCGTGAGGATAGATACCACTTAAAACTTTCATTAAAGTTGATTTCCCAGCTCCATTTTCACCGCAAAGAGAGAGAATATCTCCCTCTTTCACGGTTAGACTTAAATTGTCTAGAGCTTTAACCCCTGAAAACTCCTTAGTTATATTTTTCATTTCCAATATATTTTTTTTCAAGGTTATCACTCCTTATTTTTATTTTCCATAGATATCTTTTTCTGTGTGGAACCCATCTTTTACTATTGTTTCTTTTATGTTGTCTTTTGTTACTGCAATTGGCTCTAATAAAACTGCTGGCACATCTTTTTGACCGTTATTTACTGTTGTAGTTGTACCTAAATTTTCATTTTTTATCATCTTTACAGATAGGTTCGCTGCCTCTTTAGCCAACTTAGGGATGGGTTTATAAACTGTTACTGTTTGAGTTCCTTCAGCTACTCTTTTCACTGCAGCTAAATCTGCATCTTGCCCTGAAATTGGTACTTTACCTGCCATATTTTGAGCTGCTAATGCCTGAATTGCCCCACCTGCTGTACTATCATTTGAAGCTACTACCGCGTCTATCTTATTATCATTCGCTGTCAAAGCATTTTCCATTATTTTCATAGCTTCCTCTGGCAACCAATCCTTTACCCATTGATCTCCTACGATTATTATTTCTCCACTGTCAACGTATGGTTGAATAGCTTTCATTTGTCCAGCTCTAAACATTTTTGCATTATTATCAGTTGGAGATCCCCCCATCATAAAATATCTTCCTTTTGGCATTGCTTCTACAATAGCTTTTCCTTGTAACTCTCCCACTTTTTCATTATCAAAAGATATATAGGCATCAACATCTGAATTTGTTAGTAATCTATCATAAGCTAAAACCTTTATTCCATCTTGATGAGCTTGATCAACAATAGCTCCCATAACATCTCCATTATTAGGAATAACCACCAACAAATCAATTCCTTGAGATATTAAATTTTCTGCATCTCTCATCTGCTTATCAGAATCCCCATTTGCTGATACCGCTACAACTTCTGCTCCCAATTTATTTGCTTCCTCTGTAAATATATCTCTGTCTCTTTGCCATCTTTCTAATCTCAAATCATCTACAGTCATACCTATCTTCATTTTTGCAGCTTCTAAAGATGTGTTAAGCATAGCTCCTGCTAATAAAAAAATTCCTAATGATAAAATCTTTTTTTTCATAACAATCTCCCCTTTTTTTAATAAATATAGTTATTTAAAATATTTTCTAACATCTCCTGTCTTCCAGACTCATTTTTTACGTCTTTTAGTGTCAAAGCATACTCTGCTAACTCCTTTAATGTCACCTTTCCTTCAACTATATCCTTTCCAATGCCTCTTGTATAACTCTCATATCTTTTTTCAATAAAGTTTTCAAATACTCTATCTTCTATCAGTTTAGCAGCTACTTTTAACCCTTTAGCAAAAGTATCCATTCCTCCAATATAAGCATAAAATAAATCTAAAGTATCTGTTGATGCTCTTCTTACTTTTGCATCAAAATTCAATCCACCTGTTGTAAAGCCTCCAGCCATAAGTGTTTCATACATTGCCAATGTCGCATCATACACATCTGTTGGAAACTGATCTGTATCCCATCCCAGTAGTAAGTCCCCTTTATTTGCATCTATACTACCAAACATTCCATTTATTCTTGCCAAACGAAGCTCATGTTGGAATGTATGTCCTGCCAATGTTGCGTGATTTGCCTCTATGTTCATCTTAAATTTTTTATCTAGGTTATATGTTCTTAAGAAATTCATAACTGTTGCAACATCAAAATCATATTGATGTTTTGTAGGCTCTTTTGGTTTAGGTTCTATATAAAACTGCCCTTTAAATCCTATCTCATCAGCATACTCTGTGGCTAAATTTAAAAGTCTTGCAAGGTTATCTAACTCCAGTTTCATATCCGTGTTTAAAAGAGTCTCGTACCCCTCTCTTCCTCCCCAAAACACATATCCTTGTCCATCTAGTCTCTTTGTTATATCCAGTGCATTTTTCACCTGTGCCGCTGCCCACGCAAAGATGTCAGCATTACAACTTGTTCCTGCTCCATGTAAAAATCTTGGATTAGAAAACATATTTGATGTTCCCCAAAGTAACTTTATCCCTGTTCTTTTCATCTCAACTTCTATTAAATCAACTATCTCATCTAGGTTTTTAAAATATTCTTCTAAAGTCTCAGCTTCTGGAGCTATATCCTTATCATGAAAACAAAAGTATTCCAGTCCAAGTTTCTCCATAAACTCAAATCCAGCTTTTACTCTAGCTTTCGCTTTTTCCATAGGTGATAAACTATCCCACTCTCTAATTAAAGTAGCATCTCCAAAAGGGTCATTTCCACCAGCCGTTAAAGTATGCCAATAAGACATTGCAAATTTCAAATGATCTTTCATTTTTTTTCCCAACACAATCTCTTCAGGATTATAGTATCTAAATGACAGTAAATTTTTACTATCTTTTCCCTCAAATTTAATCTTTTCTACCTTTGAAAAAAATGCCATATAAACTCCTCCTTATTTCTGATTAAAGTCAATTTAATTATATTATGGTCTTTATTACCTTATTTTTAATTGATTGTCAAATTTTTTTAACCATTTTTTTACATCTAGTTAAATTGACTTTAACTTAATTTTGTTATATATTATACTAAAATATTGAAGGG
>NZ_DBGBQB010000198.1:0-3076 GCF_048470075.1 Cetobacterium sp.
GTAAAAGGGAGATAAAATTAAAAAAGTTATTTTACAGGAGCGTGATAGAGTGATTACTAATGAGTTATTTATAGGGGTTGTTTACTTTGCAGGGTTGTTGTCATTTTTTTCACCTTGTATATTTCCTCTACTTCCAGTGTATATCGGGATGTTAAGTAGAGGAGGAGAGAGGTCCATACTAAAAACTCTGGTCTTTGTATTGGGGCTTTCAATGAGCTTTGTCTTACTTGGCTTTGGAGCAGGTATTATCGGTGAGATTTTAATGAGTGATACATTTAGAATAATCAGTGGTATTTTGGTGATTTGTTTTGGAATTATTCAAATGGATATTATTAAAATACCTCTTTTAGAGAGAACAAAGTTAATGAATTTAGAAGTGGCAGAAAAAGATGGATTCATAGGAACATTTTTTTTGGGATTTACATTTAGTTTGGGATGGACACCATGTGTAGGTCCAATTTTAACATCAATTTTATTTATATCCAGTGGGGGAGGAAGCCCAATTTATGGTGCAATGATGATGTTTATATACGTTTTGGGACTAGCTACTCCCTTTGTTATATTTTCATATTCATATAGATATCTGGAAAAAAAATTGATAGGGATAAGAAAACATCTTAATTTATTAAAAAAGTTAGGAGGAGTCTTAATAGTAGGTATGGGGATTTTACTTTTAACTGATAATTTAAATCTATTTTTATGATAAAAATTAGGAGGTAAATATTATGAAAATATTAAAAAAAATACTTTGGATATCTCTACTTATTTTGGGATATAGTTTAAGTTATGGAAAGGAGAAAGATTTTTCAAATATTAAACTGAAGGATATAGATGGCATAGAGTATACATTTGGAGCTAGTGGAAAGGCAATATATGTGAAGTTTTGGGCTTCTTGGTGTCCTATATGCCTTTCTGGTTTGGAGGAGCTGGATAAACTAAGTGCAAAGGACAGAGAGTATGAGATTGTAACAATAGTATCTCCAGGAAAAAAAGGGGAGAAAAGTAGTGAAGAGTTTAAAAAATGGTATAAATCACTGGAATACAAAAATATTAAGGTTCTTTTAGATGAGAAAGGGGATAGTTTAAATCTAGTTAATGTGAGAGTGTATCCTACATCTGCAATTTTAAATGGAGAGGGTACAGTGGAAAGAGTTATTCCAGGGCATCTATCAAAGAGTGAGATAGAGAAAATATTTGTGTCAAATATAGAAAAAACTGAGAAAAATGTGGAAAAAAATGCATTGAATATAACAAAAATAGAGAGTAATATAGATGATAAATCAGGTAGTACAAAAATAGAGAAAAAGGACGTAGTTAAAGGGCAAAGTGAGAAAAATATTAAAGAGATATACTTAGCAGGTGGATGTTTTTGGGGTGTAGAGGCCTATATGGAAAGAATTCATGGAATAGAGGAGGTAGTCTCAGGGTATGCCAATGGAAACACTATTAATCCAAGCTATGAAGATGTTATATATAGAGGGACTGGACATGCAGAAACAGTTCGTGTGAAGTATGACTCCAATGAGATTAGTTTAGAGACACTATTGAAGTATTATTTTAAAATAATTGATCCAACTAGTGTAAATAAACAGGGAAATGATAGAGGAACACAATATAGAACAGGGGTTTACTATGTGGATGAGAGAGATAGAGAGATTGTGGAAAAAGAGATTACAGCACAGCAAAAGAACTATACTAAAAAGATTGTGGTGGAACTTCAACCTTTAAAAGGGTTCTATTTAGCAGAGGAATATCATCAGGATTATTTGAAAAAAAATCCAAATGGGTACTGTCATATAGATCTTTCTAAAGCCAATGAGATAATAGTAGATGAAAAAAAATATCCTAGATTGTCAGATGATATGTTAAAATCAAAATTGAATGAACAGCAATATGGAGTCACTCAAAACGCAGATACTGAAAGAGCCTTTAGAAATGAGTATTGGAACTTCTTTGAAGATGGAATATATGTGGATATAACAAGTGGAGAACCTCTATTTTCATCAAAGGATAAGTATGACTCAGCGTGTGGATGGCCTAGTTTTACAAAACCAATAGTGCCAGAGGTGGTAACTTATCATAGGGATAACAGCTATAATATGGAGAGAATAGAGGTTAGAAGTAGAAGTGGAAAGGCTCATTTAGGACATGTATTTGAAGATGGGCCAAGGGATAGAGGTGGCAAGAGATACTGTATAAATAGTGCATCTTTAGAGTTTATACCTGTGGAAAAAATGAAAGAGAAGGGGTATGGATATTTAATACCATCAGTTAAATAATATAGAAAAGTTGGAGGGAGAGTATGTGTTTAAATTATTGATAGCAGATGATGAACCATTGATGCGAAGAGGGATTCGGAATTTAATAGACCTGTCTAGCTTGGAGATTAAAGAGATATTTGAGGCAGAGACAGGTGAGGAGGCTATTCAAATATTTGAAGAGGTTCGCCCAGAGATAGTTCTTTTGGATATAAATATGCCTAAAATAGATGGGCTTACTGCTGCTAAAAAAATAAAACAGATAGCTCCAAATACTAAAATAGCCATTATAACTGGGTATAATTACTTTGATTATGCCCAAACGGCTATAAAAATTGGTGTGGAGGATTATATATTAAAACCAATATCTAAAAGTGATGTTTCTGAAATTGTTGCAAAACTTGTTTATCTATTACAGATAGATAAGAAAAATATGGAAACAGAAAGGCTTTTGCAACGAATTTTAAAAAGAGAGGCAGTGGATGAAGAGGAATCAAGAAATGATTATAGAGAACTTATTCAAAATATAATGGAAAATAGTTACAGTGATAGTCAATTTTCTTTGGTTGTTTTATCTGAAAAGTTAGGTTTAAGTCAGGGGTATTTAAGTGTTATGTTTAAAAAAATATTTGGCATACCGTTTCAAGACTATCTTTTACAGAAAAGAATGGAAAAAGCAAAGATACTTCTTTTAACAACGGAGTTAAAAAACTATGAGATAGCCGAACAGATTGGATTTGAAGATGTTAATTATTTTGGAATGAAGTTCAAAAGATACTATGGAATATCTCCTAAACAGTATAAAGAGCAGGTAATAC
>NZ_DBGBQB010000199.1:0-3936 GCF_048470075.1 Cetobacterium sp.
ATCTTCAGCCATAATTAAAACTGTTATATCTTTTTTTTCTTTTAAATTTTTTATGTATCCCTCTAAATCTCTGTTGGTGGATATCAAGTATTCAATCTCTTTAGCTATTTTAGGAAACTCCTCTTTTCTCTCTGAAATAAAGTGATATTCTAAAAAAAATATACTTATTATATAGCTTACACTCATTGCAATTACTATAATCAGTGCTGAATATATAAAAATTTTTTTTGATAAACTATCTCTCTTCAAAAATATATCCCACCCCTCTAACTGTTCCAATTAATTCCTCATAACCGTGTAACTTTTTCCTTAATCTTTTTACAAGAGTATCTGATGCTCTCTCATCAAACTCATTGTCTATTCCCCAAATCTCCAACAAAATATTATTTCTACTTAAGGGTTTATTTCTATTTTTTATAAAGTATTCTAATAGATTTTTCTCTCTTGTTGAAAGATTTATTCTCTCGTTCTTAATTTTTAGTATCTCATCTTTAAAAGAATACTCTATCTCTTTATATATATACTCTTTTTGAATGTTAAGTTTTAAATATTTTTTTATTTTAGTCGAAAGAACATTTATGCTAAATGGCTTTGTAATATAGTCATCAGCTCCTATCTCTAAGCCATGAATCTCATCTAATTCAGAATCTCTTGCTGTCATCATAATTATTGGAGTTTCAGATTTTTTTCTAATATATTCACAAACTTCCCATCCATTTTTTAGCGGCAAATTGACATCTAAAAGCACTAAATCTGGTTTGAATCTTTCAAAAAGTTCTATTCCTTTCTCTCCATCCAAAGCAATCTTTATATCTATATTCAGATTAAAAAAATGACTCTCTAAAGAGAGAGCCAATTCTTTTTCATCCTCAACAATTAATAACCTTTTCATAAATTAACACCTCTTGTATTTTGTTAAGGTTATTATATCAAATATTTCTTCATTTTTAAAAATACTTTTTAAATCCTAATCTTATTATTACTGATTCCTCTATAGATCTTTTTATTTTTTTTGATCCTCCACCAGTTCCACTTCCAGAACCTCCAGAACCAGTTCCACTTCCTGAGCCATTTCCTCCACCAGAACCAGCTCCACCACCATTTCCATTTCCTCCACCAGAACCAGGTTTCCCTATTGATCTACCACTATTTCCCCCTGAAGATTGTCCATTATTTGAAACATTCTTATATTGAGCTAAATATACTATATCAGCTGTTATTGAAAAATCAGGCATTGGTTTCCATATAGCTCTTGTTCCAATCATTGTCCCTAATTCATTATGAAAAGTTGTTTTATTTTTATTTCCCCCTGTTTCAACCTCAGGATTTAAAAATCCCCAAACATAAGGTCTTACCTGTAATGCATTTGTTGTATATAGATTATGATCAATTTTAGCCAAATAAGACCATCTAATATTCTCACCAGCATATTCCTCTTTAGATTTATTTACAACACCTAGGGATAGCTTTGTTTTCTCTATTCTATAGCTTAATCCCGTTTCTATTTTATTCACATAGCTTTCATTTTGAAATGGTAAATTAAATGTTTGAGTTATTTGATCTCTCTCATCCCCTTTAACTTTTGCATACCCTACAGCTCCTTTTAAATACCACCCAAATCTATCTGTAAAATCATATGTTGCCTTTGGTATAAATCTAAGTGCTGTTGAATGTTGAATTTTTGTACGCTTCAGTTCATCTTGCCTAATTCCAATCTTATAGTTTAAGAAAAACTTTCCATTTCTATATACAGACCCTCCATAAAGTTCTACCATAGTTTTATCATATCTTTTTTCTGAACTATTGTACTCATGTCTATATGATGTTTTTCCATCTATATAAAAATTTGAATTTTCAAAAGGGAAAAATTCAAATCCTAGATATGGCTCTACTCTGTTTTTTTCATCTACTGATCTTTCAAAGATCATTGTATCCATCCCTATTTCTAGATACCCTGTTGAACCGCTATTTTTTAATCTTTCCTCTTCATGAAAACTATATGTATCCACACCTACTAAATTTTCTTTAGAGTAATCCACTCTACTTTTTTTATTATTTCTTCCCATTCCTTCTTGTGAAAAACTTAAAACTGATAATGCTATTGTACCTAAAATTGCTATTGTACTTCTTTTCATGCTCTCTCCCCTGAATTTTTTATAAAAAAAAGCTGAGATTTTAATCTCAGCTTCATATTAATTAATCAATTACTTTCCTGTTGCGTTATTTACTGCTTCTAAGAATCCCTCAGATGTATATGTAGCTCCTGCTACTGTATCTACTTGAGATGATTGTGCTTCTATAACCTTCTTTGTTAATTGCTCAATTGCTGGATTTGCAATTCCTGGAGTGTCGCTATTCTCTTTTACTTCAATTGCAACAATTTTGTCTCCATCCATTGTTACTGCTACTTTTATATCATCTGCATATCCTAATCCAGTTCCTTCTTTTACCTCAGCTCCAAAAGCTACTGCTGATAAAATTACTAACATTGATATTAAAAATTTTTTCATATATTCCACCCTTCTTAATAAAATAATCTCATGTAAATTATACTGTATACTACTATTTTGTGTCAATAAAAAAATACAATTAATACCAATTTTAATCACTTTTTTCTCATTTTTCACTCAATTTTTAAACTATAATTTCTTTGACCTCTTCATCAGATATTTGATCATACTCTTTCATAGCCGTTCTTGCATATTTTCCTAGTGATAAAAGAGCAATTAGGTTAGGTAAAACCATCATTCCATTGAACATATCAGCTAACTCCCATACAAGTTCAACCTTCATCATTGATCCAAGAACAATCATAATCATAACAATAGCTCTATATATATTCACTGATTTTTTACTTTTAAATATATATCTAACATTTGCTTCTCCAAAGAAATACCATCCTATAATTGTTGAGAACGCAAAGAACAGTAGACAGATAGCAATAAATGTATCTCCAAATATTCCCAATGTCTCACTGAATGCTCCCTGAGTTAATACAATTCCAGCTCCAGATGTCAAAGATATTTTTGATGTTAAAATTACAAGTGCTGTTCCTGTTAGAACTATAAATGTATCTATAAAAACAGTTATTACAGCTACGATCCCTTGCTCTCCAGGGTGTGTAACCTTTGCTATAGCATGGGCATGTGGTGTTGATCCCATACCTGCTTCATTGGAAAATAACCCTCTTGCCACTCCATATCTAACCGCTTGCTTTACTGTTATTCCCATAGCACCTCCCAGTGCTGCTTGAGGATTGAAAGCTGAGACAAATATAGATGTTATTGCTGGAATTATCTCTTGATAATTTATTGTTATTATTACAATACATGCCACTATATATAGTCCTGCCATTATTGGTACTATTTTTTCAGTTACAGAGGCTATTCTTTTTATTCCTCCGAAAAATACAAATCCAGCCAAAACTGATACGATAACTCCTACAAGTGCAGAGGAAACTCCAAAAGCTTTGTTAAAAGCAGCAGATATCGAATTTGCTTGAACCGCATTTCCCATAAGTCCTAAGGCTGCTATACATGCTACTGCGAAAAAGTATGATAATCCCTTTGCAATTTTTTTATTTTTTATAGAGTTTTCAATATAATATGCTGGTCCTCCTGTTATTTGACCATCTACTCTTTTCTTAAAAACCTGTCCTAAAATTGCTTCTACATAGACTGTTGCCATTCCGAAAAATGCACTAGCCCACATCCAAAATATTGCTCCTGGTCCTCCTGAAGCTATTGCTGTTGCCGCTCCTGCTAAGTTTCCTGTTCCCACCTGTGCTGCCACAGCAGTAGCTAAAGCTTGAAATGATGACATACCATTTTTATCTGCTGCTTTTCCATTTAAATTTATTGATCCTGTTACATGCTTTACTCCCTCTTTAAATTTTCTAATTTGAATAAAATTTAACTTCAAAGTAAAATATATACC
>NZ_DBGBQB010000200.1:0-6445 GCF_048470075.1 Cetobacterium sp.
TTATAGAATTTTGAAGTATTTAGCTTATCATTTGTAACTAAAAAAATATTTTGTGTGGAGTTTTTTAAAACTTCAGATGTAACAAAAGCTTCATCACAATCGTGGGATGTAATACCCTTTTCCAAAGAAAGTCCATCAAGGGTTAAAAAAGCTTTATTAAAGAGATAATCTTTAATAGAAAAAACAGCTTTAGTTCCAGAAGTTGAAAGTAGATTTAATTTGACCTCTCCACCGATAAAAAATATCTTATGGGAGTTTTCAAAAGTTTTAAAAAATTTAAAAAACTCAATAACAACAGAGAATGAAACCGTTACAATCTTAAGATTTTTTCTATTTTTTAGATATGGAATCAATTTAACAACTGTAGTTCCTGCATCTAAAAAGATACAGTCATTATCCTCAATAAGAGTAGCAGCTTTTTGAGCTAAAATATCTTTTTCATCAGAAAAGAGCTCATTCCTTAGAGTATAACTTTCATCAATTGCATTGGAGGAGCTTTTCAAGGCCCCTCCATAAACTTTTTTTATATCTCGATTCTCTAGGATTATATCCTCTAAATCTTTTCTAATAGTTTCCGTAGTAACACTATATTTTTTTGCAAGTTTTTTTACATAGACTATATTCTTAATATTTATCTCTTCCAAAATAAGTTTTCGACGCTTTTCCATTAACATATATCTATCTCCAAAACATAGAGTTTCCAATTGAGTCTATTAAAGTTTCAATATCATCTAAATAGACCTCACCAATATTACCGATTCTAAAACTTTCCTCCTTGGTTAATTTACCAGGATATATAACAAATCCATGTTCTTTTAACTTAGAATAGAAAGTTTCAAACTTATATTCAGGATGATTGGGAGCATAAAATGTAGTTATGATAGGGGATTGTTTCTCCGTGGATATGATAGCTTTAAAACCAAGTTTATCCATACCTTTAACAAGTTTATCCTGGTTTTGCTTATATCTAAGTTCTCTGGCCTTTACACCGCCTTCAGCTTCCAATTCCAACAACGCTTGATAAAAAGCTCTAACAACATGAGTGGGAGAAGTGAATCTCCATTTTCCATTTCCACTTTCCATAACTTGCCATTGATCATATATATCTAAAGAGTGAGAACGAGCTTTTCCTTGGCATTTTAAAAGTTCAGATTTTTTAGCAACAATAAAACCAAATCCAGGAACTCCCTGAATACACTTATTAGATGAACTGACTAAAAAATCAATTTGATACTCAGGAACACTAAAATGTATTCCTCCAAAACTTGACATAGCATCTACAATAAAGATTTTATTGTATTTTTTAGCAAGTATTCCAATCTCTTTAATTGGATTTAAAATTCCAGATGTTGTTTCACAGTGTACAACAGATAAGTGAGTAATTGTAGAATCAGACTTTAAAATATCTTCAAGATAATCTAAGTCATAACTTTGTGTTTGATCAATTTTATATATTGAATTTGAAACTTTTGCAGTGTCACAAATAGTTTTCATTCTGTCTCCATAGGCTCCATTTGAAAGGATTAAAACCTTTTCATGCTCCCCTATAACAGTTGTTAAAACAGCTTCAACAGAGAAAGTTCCACTACCCTGCATAGGAATCATAGTATAGTCATCTTTAGCTTCAGCAATATTTAAAACTCTTTCTCTCATATCTTGAACCAGAGAGTTATATTCATTATCCCAAGTACACCAATCTTTAAGCATTGCAGATTTAACTTCTGAAGATGTAGTTAGAGGTCCTGGTGTTAAAAGAATGTACGGTTTATCAGTTAAGGTATTAGTGATCATTTAATTCTCCTTCAAATTTTTTTATATTATCTAATTATTTACTAAAAAATATTTTCTAAATTCATTTTTTCATTAATTATATCTATTATATGGATAAGATCCTTGACCTCTTCAATAACATAATCAGCTCCAGCACAGTAAAGTCTTTTAGCAGTTTCATCCATCAGGGCTCTTAGCTCCACTGGGTTCATAGTTTCAACCTCATTTTGAGAAAGTCCCAATTCACTTCCTCCCTTTAAGATTCCAACAGTCCAAACACCAGCACTCTTTCCCTCTTTCATATCCACAGTAGTATCTCCAATTTTTATAACAGAGTGTCTATTTGGAATAGCTAAGTTGACCATATTTTGATAGATCATATATGGATATGGTCTACCAGCTGGAACTTCAGTTGAAGTTATTCTAAAATCAGGAGAGTATCCAAATACTTTAGCTTTAGATGCGACAATATCAAGCATCTCCTTAGTGTAACCTGTTGTACTTCCAATTTTGATTCCCTTTTCTCTCAATTGATTTTGAAGATTTAAAATTCCAGGAACAGGCTCAGCAAAATTTTCTAAAGATGCAAAAAGTACCTCTTCAAATCTATTATATAATGAGTTAATATCATTTTCATTGTAATCTCTTCCATATTTTTCTATCCAAAGTGAATTGATTCTATCCATTTTTAACAGAGCTTTAATATGGTCAATTTTTAGCATTCCCATAGGTTTTCTAGCTTCCTCATAAGTGATTTCAATCCCCACCTCTTTAAAAACTTCAACAAATACCTCCAAAGGAGCAAAACATCCATAGTCCACTGTAGTACCTGCCCAATCAAATATAACCGCTTTAATCTCTTTTTTCATTATCTATTCCTCCCAAAATATCTTTTTTTAATTATTTCATATATAGCCTTTATAAAAAGGTTTGTTATAACTATTAAAACTCCCATAGCAGCAGCTTTGGCTTGATCTCCAACCTCATCTAAGTTAATCATGGCAATAGAGGCCAGAGTTGTTTTTGAAGTGTAAAGAAAAACAGCTGCTGATACTGTGGTCATACAGTTTACAAAATAGTAGATAAAAATCTCTCCAATAGTGTGCTTTGTTAGAGGTAGTGTCACATTGAAAAATGTTTTATGCCAAGGTATACCCATTGAAAGAGAAACTATTTCAAACTCTTTATCCAATTTTTTTAAAGATGTAGAAGCTGTCATAAAAGCCACAGAGAAAAAATGTACTATATTAACTAAAACTAAAATCCAAAGAGTTCCATATAAAGTGTTAAAAGGGTTGCTCACCCATCCAATAATTGGGATTTGAATATAGTTCATATTGAAGAAAAAAATATACCCTAAACCTAAAACCATTCCAGGCAAAGCTAGAGGTACAATGGCAAAGAACTTAATAGTATTTCTTACAGATGTTAAACTCTCAGTTTTTAAACAGATATACGCTCCAAGATAAGCTATTACTGTTCCCAAAGTTGCAGAGATAAAAGCTATAGTTACTGAGTTTTTATAAAATTGCAATGCTCCACCATTAAAATCAAAAAACTTATAGTTATTTAAAGTGATTTCAAAGTTATAGGGCCACATTTTTATAAATGAAGCTACAGCAGCAATCAAAAATAATCCTAGAATGCTCACTCCAATTAACCAACAAAAGATATAGAAAAAGGTATCTCTAAATCTGGAGTGTTCAACTCTATAATTCATTGATTTAGCGTTAAAAGTATCTCTTTGTTTTTTCTCTAAAGATTTTTCTAAAAAGAAGGAGATAATTGCTGGGATAAGAAGGAGTATGCTTACAACAGCTCCTCTTCCAAGATTTTGTTGTCCAATAACCTGCTTATATATATCTGTTGCTAAGACATTGTAGTTTCCTCCAACAACTTTTGGAGCTCCAAAGTCTGTAAAAGCAAGAATAAAAGATACGGTAGCTGTGGAAAAAACAGCGTATTTACAAGAGGGTAGAGTTATCGTAAAAAATTGTTTTATTTTACTTGTACCAAGGGTTTTAGCAGCCTAATATAGTCTATAATCACTGTTGGCAAGAGCCATTGATATGATAAGGTAAGCTTGTGGCAAAGTGTAGATAACCTCACTTATAACAATTCCAGTTGCTCCATAAAGATTTATATCTGTTGCTAGGTATGGGAACTTACCAAAAAATCCAGTTGTTATAACTCCCATCCTCCCAAAAAGATAGATAAGAGATATACCATGTAACATAGTGGGAGCAAATATAGGTAAAAGAATTAAAAACTTTAGAATATTTTTTCCTCTAATCTGTGATCTAGCTATTCCATATGAGTAAAGAAATCCTAAAATTAAGGTGATACTCATGGATAAACTGGCAATTTTTACTGTGTTAAAAAATGAGTTTAAAACTCCAGGACTTGTGAGATACTGTATAAAGTTGGTAGTTCCAATGTAGTTGCCACTGTTGTCCTGAGTAGCCTTTATTCCTAAGGTTATTAAGGGAAAGGCTAAAGCGACAATAAAGAAGCAAACTATCCCCAAAACAATTAGGTCTCTAACTTTTTCAGAGAAAAGTTTTTCAGATTTATTGAGAGTTAATTCCATTCCATCCCTCCATCTATGGTTCTTTCAACCTTTAGAAAGATATGTTGATCCTTTTTTAGGGATATATCTTTAATTTTATTTCTACAAACATCAACTTCAATTTGAAACCCTTTTTTATTGACTTTCAATCTATAATAAGACCCCATATACTCCCATGAGTCAAGTGTACCAGCGAAAAAATTGTCACAGTTTTCATCAGCTAAGGAGATATCTTCAGGTCTAGCCAAAATTTTATTTCCATTGATTTCAAATTTGTTAACTTTACCAATAAAATCTCCTATGAAATTGTTAGCTGGTTTCTCATATATCTCTTGAGGAGTTCCAATTTGTACAACCTTAGCATTGTCCATAACTATAATTCTATCTGACATAGATAGTGCCTCTTCCTGATCATGAGTTACCATAATCGTTGTGATTCCAAGTTTTTTTTGAAGATCTTTAATATCATTTCTTAATTTCTCCCTAACTTTAGCATCTAAAGCTGAAAGAGGCTCATCTAGTAAAAGAATGTCAGGGGAGTAAGCTATCGCCCTTGCTAAAGCTACTCTTTGCTGTTGACCACCTGAAAGCTCATTTGGATATTTGTCCTCTCTTCCTCTTAAACCTACTAATTCAAGAGATTCATCAACTTTTTTTTGAATAATATGTCTAGGTATTCTTTTATTTTTCATTCCATAGGCTATATTTTCTCCAACTGTTAAATTGGGGAAAAGAGCATAGGATTGAAACACAATAGACATATTTCTTTTAGAGGGGTGTTTTTTTGTGATATTTTCATCTTTTAAAAATATAGCTCCACTGTCTACATTTTCAAGTCCAGCAATAATTCTAAGAAGTGTTGTCTTTCCACAACCAGATGGACCTAAGAAACAGATAAACTCCCCTTTTTCTATTTCAAAATTTATATTATTTAGTGCTATAAACTTTCCAAAAGTTTTTTTTATATTATTTATTTTTAGATAACTCATTACTCCCCCTTTTATTTATTTTCTGTTTTTGCCCCAAAGTTAGTTTCCCAGTGTTTAAGAATACGCTCTTTATTAGCAGCTGCCCAAGAGAAATCATTAGCTATCAATTGAGTGATAGGATTTTCAGGAAAGCCTTTAGGTGGAGCAACTTGGATATCTCTAGAAACAATACCATATGATTTTGCATACATCTTCATAGCGTCCTCAGATATAGCCCAATCTAAAAATATTTTAGCCTCATCTTTTATATCTTTTTTATTTATTAGAGCATTGGCTTCTGAATCCCATCCAGAACCCTCAACTGGGAAGTGAACATTAATAGGAGCTCCATCATTTTTTATCTTAATTCCAGGATACCCATAGGATATTCCAATAGGATACTCTCCTGATGCAGCAGTTTTAGCTGGTTTAGAACCAGAGTGAGTATATACTCCTATATTACTATCCAGATTTTTCATATATTCCCAAGCTTTCTCCTCTCCAAATAGTTGAATTAAAGCGGAAACAGTTAAAAATCCAGTACCAGATGATGCAGGGTTTGCCATAGAGATTAAACCTTTATATTGTGGTTTAATAAGATCGGAAAAAGTTTTAGGTTCATCTAATCCGAGTTTTTTCATCTCAATAGTATTTACAGAGATAGCTGTCATCCAAGCATTATTTCCAACCCATTTAGGATCTTTTCCTGTGTTATCTTTAAATTTAGGGTTTATTTTTTCAATATCTTTTGGAGAGTATTCCTTTAAAAGATTGGCGTCATCTAAGGCTAAAAGTCCAGTAGCTGCAGTTCCCCAAATAACATCTGCCTGAGGATTACTCTTCTCTGCTAAAATTCTAGATACGATAACTCCAGTGGATTCTCTAACAATATTAAGTTTTATATTTGGATATTGTTTTTTAAAAGATTCTAGATACTCAGGAATCTGTTCATTTTCAAGAGCTGTATAAACAGTGATCTCCTTTGCACTATTTTTTTCATTGTTTTTAGTTGGTTTTTCAGAAGAACCACATCCCATTAAAAATGTTGCAAAAAGTAGTGAACCAAATATTTTTATATTAGACATAATAAACTCACCTCATCATTATTTTTCAAATGTATTATACTTGGTGTATGTAA
>NZ_DBGBQB010000201.1:0-7388 GCF_048470075.1 Cetobacterium sp.
CTACTATATTTTGAACAGCATCTAATTCATACCAATCATCGCTATTTATCATTCCTACTAGCTCTCCTTGACACATTGATATTCCCTTATTCATAGCATCATAAATTCCATTGTCTTTTTCACTTATAAATTTATACTTTATTCCTCTATTTTCAAAATTTTTTTGAAATTTTTTTATAATTTCTAATGTGTTATCTTTTGACTCTCCATCAACTATTATATATTCAATGTTTTTATAACTTTGATTCAATACACTTTCTATTGTTTTCTCTATTGTTTTAGAACTATTATAAGCAACTGTAACAATAGACACTAATATATCATTCATTTGTTCTCCTGTATTATTTTTTTTTAATACTAAACTCCCATACAGACTTTCAATTACTCTCGGTTTTATTTTATGGAGTAATCTTATTCCAACTTTAGGAAACTTTATCAATATTCTTTTTTTATTTTTTTCTTTAAATACATATTCTAATATTTCTTTTATTGACATATCTTTGTCATTCCTAGGAATAAATATTCCTTCATTTTCATTTTGAATTATCTGGTTTGTTTCATTTAATAATTTATCAATATGAACTATTGTTCTTTTATTCTCATCATTTCCAAATGGTAAAACTGGTAATAAATCCACTAATTTTTCCAATCTTTTCATATTACCAGGACAATTTTCTCCATATACCATTGGTGGCCTAATTATAGATATCTTAAATTTTTTATCCCTCAAATCATTTAAAATCTCTTCAGCATTATACTTACTTTTAGCATATGGTGTTACTGGATTAAGCGGTGTTTTTAAGGTTATTACTTTATCATACTCAAAATATCCATGTGTCCCCCAAACAGCTACTGTCGAATAAAATGCAAAATGTTTTACACCTTTTTCTTTAGCCACTGTTGCTAATCTTTTAGTAAGTTCTGTATTCACTTCAAAATATTTTTCTTCTGGAGCTCCCTTCATCTGATGAACTATTGCCGCCAAGTGAAGTATTGTATCCACTTCTGTATAATCTAAATCTTCAGGTTTATTTTCTATTAAACAGACAGGAACTATATTATACTCACTTTGATATTTTTTTATAAAGTTACTACCTATAAATCCGGTAGCACCAGTTATCATAAGAGTTTTCTTTTTCATTAATATTCAACTCCTATCTTTTTTACCATCTCTTCTTTCTCAGATAAAAGTATTTTATCTTTAACAACATCCTCATTTTTTACTCTATTAACTATTTTAAGTAGTGTCGCTACTATTAGCCAAATATCATATAAAAAACTTTGGTGGTTAATATAATACAAATTCAATTCTATTTTATATGGCATTATCTGTTCTATGTAAAATTTTTCCGGGTCTTGTACTTGATTCATTAAATACTCTTCATCTGAAAATACTATACTTGCTGGAGAAGATATTCCACTCCTCACTGAAAATATCTCTTTTTGTCTATCATTATAATATTTTAAACGTCTTGGAAGTTCAGGTCTTGGACCTATAAAACTCATATCTCCCTTTAAAATATTCCAAAATTGTGGAAGTTCATCTATTTTAGTTTTTCTCATAAACTTTCCAATTGGTGTAATCTCACTAGAACTCCCTTTAATCTGTACTGTATTTTTCTCTCTAAACTCATTGCTTACCATGCTACGGAACTTATAAATACTAAACTCCTTCATCCCTTTAGTTAGTCTTTTTTGAGAAAAAAATACTGGTCCTGGGGATGTTACTTTTACCACTATTGCAACTATTAGCATCACGGGAGCAAATACTATTAAACCAACAAGTGATACTACTATATCAAATAACCTTTTCATCTTATATCCCTTTCCACTGTTATACCTCTTTTTACACATTCTCCTATATCTATATATACTTTCTTTTTTACTTTCACTCCACTTCCCAAAAGAACTCCATATAATAGGTGAGAATAATCTTCTAATATACAGTCATATTCTATAACACTTCCTATATTTACTATTACACTGTTTCCAAGTTTGCTCTTAGAATTTATAACAACTCTTCCATGACCACCAGCACCAATTATAATAATTTTTCCATTAGATTACCTTTTTCTCTTGAGGTGGTTCTTTATATGTTACTACAAATTTTTTCATCAGCTCTTTTATCTCCTCTTTTTTAGGATTTTTAACAGCCTCACTCAATTTTTCTAAATGCTCATCTAAGTCTACATCTGTTTCATCTATATGTGTTATAAATATCTTATTATTCTCTGTTTTTATTGCTGCATTTACATCATAAAGTAACTCTTCATAAAGTTTTTCTCCTGGACGAAGCCCTACTATATCAATATCTACATTGGCATTAGAAAGTTTTATCATAGTTTTAGCTAAATCAATTATTTTTACAGGCTCTCCCATATCTAAAATAAATAGCTCTCCACCTTTTCCAATAGCTCCAGCCTCTATAACAAGCTGAGCTGCCTCAGGTATAGTCATAAAATATCTTGTAATATCTGGATGAGTAAGTGTCAAATTTTTTCCTTCACTAATAAGTTTTTTAAATATTGGTATAACTGATCCATTACTTCCAAGTACATTCCCAAAACGTACTGCCATAAACTTTGTAATGCTCTTTTTATTCATTGTCTCCACAACTATCTCACAAGCTCTTTTAGTCGCTCCCATCACATTAGTTGGATTAACAGCTTTATCTGTAGATATTAATACAAATCTATCCACACCATATTTAATCGCCATCTCAGCTACTTTTTTTGTTCCAAATATATTATTCTTTATAGCTTCCTCTGGATTATGTTCCATAAGTGGTACATGCTTATGAGCAGCTGCATGGAAAACTATATTGGGTTTATATTTTTGAAATAATAACTCTACCTTATCCTGTTCTCTAATATTGCAAATCTCACTTTGTAAATCTAAATTTTTAAATGTTCTTTTTAACTCTAATTCCAAGAAGTAAAGATCATTTTCATTTACATCTATTGTTATTAGTTTTTTAGGATTATATTTAGCTATTTGACGAGCAAGTTCACTTCCTATACTTCCAGCTCCTCCTGTTACAAATACAGTTTTATCTTCTATTATCTCTTTAATATTATCTCCATTAACAAGTATCTGCTCTCTTCCTAAAAGATCCTCTATGCTAACATCACGTACCTGATTTGCTATATTTTCATCCTGTAGTATCTCATCAAGTCCTGGAAGTATCTTTACCTTTACATTGTTGCAGCACTTAGTAATATCTATTATCTCTTTTATTCTCTCTCTTTTTATAGTTGGTATAGCAACTATTACAGTCTCTATACTCTGCTCTTTTATAACATTTTCTAAATCATAAAAATCTCCATAAACTTTTACACCATTTATGTATGTTCCACGTTTACGTCTATCATCATCTATAATAGCCGTAATATGATATGGATAATTTGGATTTGTAAGTCCATCACGAAGTAGTGCTACACCAGCTTCTCCTGCACCATATACAAGTGTATTTGGTTTTGGTTTACTTTTACCTAGCATAACTCTATATGATCTATTTAATCTAAAGAAAAATCTCCATAAAAGTTGCAACACTGTTACTAATAAAAATCCAACTAAAACTACAGTTCTAGAATATTACTGTCTGCTCACAGCATAGTAAGCCAAAGTTACTATTAAAGCTACAAAGTTAGTTGCTGTAAGATTTAACACATCTAAAGAGTTGGTATAACTCCAACTTTTCATAGAATTTTTTCTTATTAAATAAAAACACAAAAACGCTATTCCATATACTATGAAATAGCTACTTTCTACATGTTCTTCCCATTTTCCTTCAAATCTTACCAAAAGGCCTAGAAAGATTCCAGTAAATACTGTACCTAGGTCTATTATTAACTTTACTATATTTCTCTTATTAGAAAATAGCTCTGTTATTACATTCTCTCTAAACACTTTTTATCCCCCTCTTAGAAAGCTCTTACACTTCCAATATATTCTCTTCTATAATCCCTTAACTCTATTCCAGTCATTCTTGTTATTATATTGTTCAAATTATTTTGAATATCTAACAACTCTTTGCTAATTCTATATTTCTGTTCTTTTGTTGGTTCTTTCATCTCTTTCATTAATCTTATGTTCTCTGAAAGCTGTATCTTTAAACTATTCTCTCTATTTAAATTATTCAAATATGTTTTAGAAATATCTATATACTGCTTCTCTCTAAGTCCAGTTTCTGAACTCAAACTAATATCTCCATTTTCTAGAACAGAGGCTTTTTTATCTCCAATTTCATAATCTTTTAAAACACTTGAGTATATTTTTGCTTGAGTTTTTAAAGAATCTAACTCTAAAACTATATATCTATTATCCCCATCTAAAAGAGTTTTCTCAAGTTCAATATTCGATACTATATTATTAGATTTTATATAGTTTAATATATCTCTGTATCCTATATTTTTTATTTTATTTAACTCCACCTCTAAGTTATTATATTCATAAAATATCTCTTTTGTTTCTGCATTTTTTCTCCTAAGATTAACCTCTGCTAATAACCCATTCATTAGGTTATCCATTGCTTTTAAAACCTCTCTGTAACTACTATAATTTTTTAAGTAATCATACTCCGAAGACATGTTTTGAAAAAAATAATTTATATAAAATAATGGAAACTCCTTTATTATATTCTCTTTTATTTTTTTCTCCTCAACACTGTCCTTTAAATTTAAAATTACTCTATACTCTGTTGGTAAATACAGATAATCTGCCTCTCCATCTTTTATCCTTTTCTCTACATCATCTAGGCTTCTTTTGGGAAAAATTGGAGTTATTGTTACATTTTTTAACTCCTCTATAGACAATTTTAATCTTTTGACTAAAAACTCTTTTACTAAAGTCTCCTCTAAATTAAAAGGTGTTTTATCTGGATTTACTCCAGATTTCATCTCCTTGTGAGTAAACTGTAAAGTCACTTCCTCTTTAGAATAACCACTTATACTCACAAAAGAAAATAGTGCTAATACCATAACTCCTTTTTTGAAGTTTTTAAAAGAGTTATAAAAATTCTTTATAAATGCCATCATAATTCCCAAAAATAACCCCATTACTATCCCCACTGTTAACATTAATTTAGCTTTTGAATTAGAAATAATCTCTATTGGAGCTGCCAATTTTATTAATGCCCCATTATTAATATAGTTCTCCTTTGCCTCTAAAATGTTAGCCTCTGATACTATATTATTATATTCTTTTACAATATTTTTTAAACTTTCTAAAATATATACTCTCTCTGCCTCTGTTCCAATTTTAAAATTTTTACTTATATAGATTAATTCATCTAATTGCTGTTGTAAATTAGATAGTTCATTTTCTACCTTTAAATAACTATTCATAAGTTCTATATAATATCTCTCTTTCTCATTATCACCTATTAAAACTTTCACTCCTTTAGGAACAACTACATTACTATCCTCAAATTTATAATCTTCTAAAAGACTTTTGTAGTTTTTTGCTTCCTCTTTTTTCTCTCTAATTCTATTCTCTAAAACTATCTTTCTATTCAGATACTCACTTCTAAACTTATCAGGATTTCTAACTGTATTTGTTGCCAAAAGATAGTTTCTTAAATCCCTTATTCTTATATTTTCCAGATTTTGTAATGCTATTTGAATTCTTCTATATCCAAATCCATATGATACATAATCGGTTCTTGATATCTCTCTTCCTGCTATAAGTTCTTTTAAAGATGCTTTTCTTTCATCGAGTATTCTTAAATAATCCTCATAATTATATCTTTCATCAGCTAAAATATTTGAATCAAACTGTTTAAATCTATATCTAGATTCATTTAATGCTCTGTAGTATTCATTTAAATATACATAGTAATCTTCCAAAACATGCTTACTCTCCTCTATACTCCCCACTCTTAAATCCACTCTATAGCTTGTTGGAGTATATGCTAAAGTCTCTGCATTTTTTGCTAAAAACGCTCTCTTATCCTCAATCTCTTTTGGGATAATTCCAGTTACTTTAAACTTACTACGAAACTCATCTAGAGAGATATCATTTGCTTTTCTTACATTATTTTCTCTATAAACTCTTTCCAATACATTTGCTACTAAAAGATTTTCCTCTTTATATCCTTCACTAACACTAAAAATAGCTGAAACCTTTTTAGCTTTATTTCTTTCATAAAGTGCTCCTCCTAAAGATAATAGCGTTACTATTAACATTGTTATAAAAATAGTTTTTTTCTCTTTTACAAGTATGTGTAGTAGCTCCATTAAATCTATCTCATCATCATACTTAACCTCAGTAGAAACTTGGTGTTTCATATTTTCCCCTCTCTCCTTTTCTCATATTTTAAAATCTTATTAAATAACTTAAATTTTCAATTTTTTATATTTTTTAATAAAGTCTTAAAATTTTCTTTTTTGTTACATTAGTATACCATATTTTTCTACCTAGTTAAAGTAGAAGATTTTCTAAAACTATTTGTTTTTTCTTCAAGAATGCACTTTTTTAGTTCTTTTTTTCTTAAAATAAAACAAGGCCTAGATTTTATCTAGACCTTTAAATGAAATTATACTTCTGGAGCATTTTCTACAAAATAATTAAAAGCCATAAGTTCAGCTTTTTCAATAGATATTCTGTCTAAAGAACTCTGCCCAGCCTTAATCTCCTTCTCTATTTGTTCTTTCCACTCCACAAATGATGCATATGGATTCCCATCTGGTAACGGTTCTCCATCAGCTTGTAACTTTTCAATATATGATAGTGTTGCTCTATCATCTGTCATCTCTTTTTGGTATGTACTTTCTCTTTCAATACTCTTCTCTTTTTTTATTATTACTCCTTCTAGTATTGCCTTTGCCCCACCTACTGTCATACTCATCTACTACCTCCTTCATTTCTATTTTTTTATATTATCTCGAGATATTTTAATAATAGCATAAACTTTTTTTTATTACAGTATTCAAAATACTACTCTTCTACTTTTTTATTTTTTCCTTAAAAATACCACTCTTCATCTATTTTTTAAAAAAAGTTTGACTTGCTATTTATTGTCCCGTATTATCAGTATTATGCAGATGCATAAAATAAATATTTTGGGAGAAACTTATGAAGGATAGTATCTATATTAAAACTTTAATTAAAGAACATGTTGGTAGTTTTATTCTAGTAGAGGAGCTTGAACTTATAGTACCTTTTGAAAAACAAACTCTTTACAAAAAATTTAAAAAATATCCTGAATCAAATTTCAAAAAAAATAATGGTTATATAATTGTTGATGTGGAAATTTTTCTTGATTCTCTATTTTTATCTGAAAATTCATAAGGAGGTATCTTTGAAAAATATATCTAATCCTAAAAAAAATACTCAACTCTTAGAGATAGCTAGGCAAATTTTTTATTTAAAAAAAAAATCCCTTACAG
>NZ_DBGBQB010000202.1:0-4276 GCF_048470075.1 Cetobacterium sp.
TTTCTCTCCTTTGAAAAAAACTTAACAATTAATTTTGGAGATATTTTAACATTTATATGTGCTATTTGTTTTGCCCTTCAAATTGTTGTTATTGGAAGTAGGATAAAAAATAAGAATCCATTTATAATTAATGGATTTCAAATGTTTTCAGCAGGAATTATTGGAATTTTACTGAATATAATATTTGAAGGAGCGACAATCTTTAGTAGAACATATGATTTAAAGCAGATTTTAGCATTGGTATATATAATTTTATTCAATACTTTTATCTGTTATTCAATTCAAACATATGCTCAAAAAGAGATTAATCCTAGTCAAGTTTCTTTAATTTTAACAACAGAGATAATATTTGGAGCGATATTCTCTGTGTTACTTTTAGGGGATAAGATGACTTTTCAAGTTATGATGGGTGGATTATTGATCTTTACATCTATACTATTAACAGAGGTCAAAAAACGATAATAGTTATTAATTAGGAGGAAAACAACATGAGCCATATTGTGGGTAAATCAGCGTATAAAAGTTTGGAGGAGAGACTGAATAGGTTTCCTCAAGGAGCACCACCATCTAAAGTTCTATATGATATATTAGCGATACTATTTTCAGAAAGAGAAGCGGAATTAGTGGCACAACTTCCAATAAAACCTTTTACAGTGAAAAAAGCAGCGACAATATGGAAAATGTCAGAGAAGGATGCCAAAAATATATTGGATACTTTGGCATCTAGAGCTATTTTATTAGATACTGTTCATAAGGGTGTTCAAACTTATATATTACCGCCTCCTATGGCTGGATTTATAGAGTTTTCAATGATGAGAACAAGAGGGGATATTGATCAAAAACTTTTAGGAGAATTACTATATCAATACATGAATGTGGAAGAGGATTTTATAAAGGATCTCTTCTATAGTGCCGATACAAAATTGGGTAGAGTTTTTGTAAATGAGGATGTCCTAAGTAAATCGATAACCTCAGAAAAGGGGTTATCATCTAATACTTTGGATAACTTAGTTCAAGTTTTAGACTATGAAAGAGCTTCTCATATAATAGAAACATCGGAGCATATGGGGATAAGTATGTGTTACTGTAGACATAAGATGCAACATGTTGGAAAAGCATGTGATGCCCCTATGGATATATGTATGACTTTTGGAAATGTGGCAAACTCATTGATAAATAATGGATATGCCAGAAGAGTTGACAAAATTGAAGGGATGGATCTTCTTCAGCAAGCATATGACAGTAATCTGGTTCAATGTGGAGAGAATGTGAGAGAGGGAGTTACATTTATATGTAACTGTTGTAGTTGTTGTTGTGAAGCCTTAGTGGCAGCTAAAAAATTTGGAATGATGCACCCAGTGGAAACAACAAATTTTTTACCTAAGATGAATTATGATAGCTGTATAAACTGTGGAAAATGTTTGAAAGTTTGTCCAGTAAATGCCATAAAGAGAGTAGAGGATAGATATGTAGTCCAAGAGGAGCTATGTTTAGGTTGTGGGGTATGTGGAAGAGCATGTCCTAAAAGCTGTATATTATTAGTTCCTCGTGAAACAAGAGTGATTACTCCCATAAACTCTGTTCACAGATCAGTTTTAATGGCAATAGAAAAGGGTATGCTTCAAGAGTTAATATTTGATAATAAAGCTTTATTTAGTCATAGAGCTATGGCTGCAATATTGGGAGCTATATTAAAACTATCACCTGTACATAAACTTATGGCAAGTAAACAGATGAAATCTGTTTATTTGGAAAAGTTATTAAAAAACTACTAGCTTTAGGAATGAAATTTAAAAAAAACAGTTAAAAATATTGATAAAAAAATCATTATGTGCTAAAATTTTCTTTGAATATTTATTCAAAGAAAATTAAAAGGGGTAATAATGAAAGTAAACAGGTGTAAAGTAGCAATTTTTTTAGCAAGTTTAATGTTAATGGCTTGCGGAGCAAAGGAAAAATCTATTATAGGTAAAGGAAATGGTTTTTCTGGTGAGATTAAAGTGAATGTAATCACAAAGGGAGATAAGATTGAAAATCTTGAATTAGTTTCAGATAATGAAACTTCACATATAATGTCAAGAGCATTTCCAATTTTAAAAGATAGAATTTTAAAAGCACAATCTCCAATAGTTGACAGTGTATCTGGAGCAACGTACACATCTTTAGGAGTTAAAAGAGCAGTGGCTGCAGCTTTAAAAGAGGGTGGAAAGGACTTTGGTAGAATAACTATAAAAACGGCAGGACCAGAGCAACCAGTGGCATATTTAGAGCCAGTATCTACAGATTTAGTTATAGTTGGGGCTGGACCAGCGGGTCTTGCAGCAGCAATATCTGCAAAAGAAGCTGGATTAAACAATATAATACTAATTGAAAAATTAGATATATTAAGTGGAAATGGAAAATATGATATGAACTTCTATGATCTAATCAATTCAGAAGCTGAAAAAAATGCGGGAGTAGAGGATTCAGTTGAAAAATTAATAGCTGACAATACCAACTGGATGGATACTCCAGAAAGAACTAGAGCACAGGCAGAGGGAGCTTCAAAACTGGACTCTTGGTTAAGAGCTATGGGAGTAAAATTAAATCACTACTATGGTAAAAGAGGGCATATGGCTGAGAAGGACGCATACGCTGGTGAGGAAGTACAAGATGGTATGGAAGCAAAGGCTAAGAGCTTAGGAATAGATATAAGAACTGGAACTAAGGGAACAGACTTTATAGTAGAAAATGGTGAAATCAAAGGAGTTAAAGTACAAAATGGAAATAATTTCTATGATATAAAAGCTAAAGCAGTGGTTATGGCAACTGGAGGATTCTCGGCAAATAAGGAGTTATTGGCTAAATACTCCCCTGGAACTGAAAAGTTACAAACATCAAACCAGCTTGGAGCAACAGGAGATTTCATACCTGTATTTGAAGAAAATAATATTCAGTTAGCTAATTTAGATGAGCTAAATCTATTCCCATTTATAGTTAGAACTACTAGAGATTTAACTGGTGGTGGAGATGGATTTATGCTTGTGAATGCAAATGGTGATAGATTCTTAAATGAAAATATCTCTAAAAATGATAGATTTAAGGCTGCTCAAACAATACTTTCACAGCCTGAAGGTAAGGCTTTCTATATATATGATCAAGCTTTATATGAATCAAGTTACCGTTTACAAAAACATACAGCAAAAGGATATCACGTAAAAGCTGACACTTTAGAGGAGTTAGCACAAAAACTTGGAGTTCCAGCTGATAAGTTAGTGGCTACAAGAGATCAATTTAATAGAGCGATACGTGGAGAGGAGCAAGATCCATTTAGAGCTAAACCATTTAAAAGAGAGTTCAGAACAGAGGGACCATTCTATGGTGTTCAAGTTGAATCGGCTGTACACATGACTAGAGGTGGAGTAGTAGCAAATGAAAAAACTGAAGTTTTAGATGTGGAAGGAAAAGTAGTTCCTGGACTGTTTGCTGCTGGAGAGGTAACAAATAGTAGTGCTGCATATAGTGCTGCAGTTATATTTGGACGTATAGCTGGAGAAAATGCAGTTAAATTTATAAATCAACAGTAGTGATAAAAGAATAAACTATGCCATAAAGGCATGGGTTCTATGAACTTTAACAACTGAAAATATGGAGTTGAGACAAGTAATTCTGTTGTCCTGTAAAATATTCACAATATGCGACCCACTTTGAAAAGAGCGAAAACCAAGCATTGATGTTCAAAGTGATATACAATATCTGTTGACTGCAAAACTTGATTTTGTGGATGACATCAGACATATGTTTTAAAACTATGAAATTTGTAATATATTCAGGGTAGGAACTACCCGCAGAGCGTGGTTAACATATCTGACATGAGTCAGATACTTCCCACGAAGCCCCGCCCTCTATTAGGGCGGTGGTAGTTCATTTTCTCAAAGCTTCAACTGGATCTAGTTTAGATGCCTTTATAGCTGGAAACACACCAAACACAACTCCTATAAAAATGGAAACTAACATTAAAAACAAAATAAAAAAATAATTAAAAATCGGTTGTACTCCTATAAAATATCCAATTATTAAGCTCAAGCATATCCCTAAAAAAATCCCTATAAAACTTCCTATAAAGCTTAAAGTAATAGATTCTAATAGAAATAAAATTAATATATCAAGATTTGTAGCACCAATTGCCTTTCTAATACCAATTTCGTTAGTTCTTTCAATAATGTTCACTAACATTATATTCATAATACCAATTCCACCAACAATTATTGATATACTTGCAACTATAGATATAAAT
>NZ_DBGBQB010000203.1:0-2562 GCF_048470075.1 Cetobacterium sp.
CTTTTTGGGAAGTATACTTGTGCCAAGATGTAGTACAAAAATATATAGGAGGGATTTTATGTTTGAATATCAATTTAACATGGCAGAAACTTTAGCAGTAGCAGTTGTTTTATTATTACTTGGAAGATGGGTTAAGAAGAAAGTTAATTTTTTTGAAAAGTTTTTTATTCCAGCGCCAGTAATTGGAGGAGTGATATTTTCAGTATTTACATTAATTGGTAGACTATCTCAAACATTTACATTCTCATTTGATGGTGCCTTAAAAGACCTTTTAATGATTGCATTCTTTACTACAATTGGATTTTTAGCAAGTTTAAAACTATTGAAAAAAGGTGGAATACAGGTATTTATATTTTTGTGTGTAGCAAGTTTGTTAGTAATTATACAAAACCTTGTAGGTGTTGGTTTAGCTAAATTCTTTGGATTGAATCCACTACTTGGAATTGCAGCAGGGTCAGTACCACTTACAGGTGGACATGGAACATCAGGAGCATTTGGTCCTGTACTTGAAGCAGCAGGAGCTACTGGAGCTATGTCTGTTGCTATAGCTTCAGCGACATTTGGTTTAGTTGCTGGATGTATGATAGGAGGACCAGTTGCAAAAAGATTGATGCAACGTTATGGATTGGTTGGTCACAAAGAGGAGGATTTCTTAATTCCTGAAGAGGATTCAAAAGAGGTTGTAAAAGAGCAGATAACAGAGGAGAACCTATTCCATGCTATTGTGTATATAGTTATTTCAATGGGAATTGGTGGGTTATTAATACCACTTTCTAAAAAAATTGGAGTAGTTCTACCAGCATATATTGGACCAATGTTAATTGCAGCTATTATAAGAAACGTTATTGACAATAAAGATACAGAGTTACCACTACATACAATTAATGTTGTGGGGAATATCTCTCTTCAATTGTTCTTAGCAATGGCTTTAATGTCAATGAAGCTATGGGAGTTGGCGGCATTAGCAATTCCATTGGTAGTTATTCTATTGGTTCAAACAGTTGTAATGGCATTATACGCTTACTTTGTAACATTCAGAATTATGGGAAAAGATTATGATGCAGCGGTTATCTCAACAGGGCATTGTGGTTTTGGAATGGGAGCAACACCAAATGCAATGGCAAACATGGAGTCGTTTACAGCAGTTAATGGACCATCTCCAACAGCGTTCTTTGTATTACCATTAGTTGGTGCGCTATTTATAGATTTTACAAATGCTTCTTTAATAACCGTATTTATAAATATATTTGGAAAATAATCTGATTAAAAAAGGAGGAGCAAAGTGAGAATAGGTGTTTTTGACTCTGGTGTTGGCGGATTAAGTGTCTTAAAAAAAATAAAAGAAAAAGTGGACTTTGCGGATATAATTTATTATGGTGATAGTATAAATTCTCCTTATGGAAGTAAAAGTATAGAAGAGATTCAGGAGCTATGTTTAAAAATTGGAGAGTTTTTAATAGATAATCAAGTCAACATAATAGTTATAGCTTGTAATACGGCAACCGCAGCAGCACTGGATGTATTGAGGGAACGTTTTACAAGTGTGCCAATAATAGGAGTAGTACACCCAGGAGCAACAATGGCAATTAAACAGAGCAAAAATAAAAAAATAGGTGTTTTATCAACTCCTTTAACTGCAAAAAGTGGAGTTTATAAAAAGGTAATAAAAGAGTTAAACCCTAAATATGAGGTTTTCCAAAAGGGATGTGAACTATTGTGTCCTATGATTGAAAGAGGATGGGAGAGCAATGAGAAAAACACAGAGCTTTTAAAAGGCTATATAGATCAACTTCCAAAAGAGATAGATACTTTGATTTTAGGATGTACTCATTATCCTTTAATAAGAGAGGAGATTGAAAAACTTATAGATAAAAAAATAGTAGACCCTGCTGAGGAAACAGCTATGTATGTTCTATTTGAACTAAATAGATTGGCATTAAAAACAGGTGTTAAAAAAATTAGAAAGGATAGAGTAAATATAGATTATTTTGTAACAGGAGATATTAAAAAGTTTAAAGAGGTTGGAGAAAGGTTTTTAGGAGAGGAACTATTAAACGTGTATCAACCTTTAATTGGATAGCTTGGTAAAAGGTAATGGTAGAGATATCATTACCTTTTTTATAAATTTTTATTCAAAAAAAAGAAATAGAGATACTATTTAGTAGAATAAAGTAACAGATGTGGGATAAAAAGGAGGAGAGACATGAATAATTTAATAGACGAAAAGTTAAAAACAATCTATAAGATACAGCCATATCTAGTTTATATAGACAGTATATTTTATATCTCAGGATCTGTAATCCCTATTGATGAGTTTAAAAAGTATGTGGATAATATAAACTACATAAAAAGTCATACAGAAGCTTTGGAAACTTATGAGAACTACACTAAAAATAGTTTACATCTTTTTTTTGATAAGTACATATCTATTTTTTCAGCAAAGGATATAAAAAAATATATCAATGAAATTTTTAAAGATAGATTGATTATAAATCGTTCAGATTTAATAGAGGGATTGGAAAACTATAATATTTTAAATGAAGAGTTCATAGATTACTACAT
>NZ_DBGBQB010000204.1:0-15001 GCF_048470075.1 Cetobacterium sp.
CTACATTCCATAGGAGCTTTATATTTCTCTTTGTGCATTGGCATCCGTGAATAGCATCAAATATAGTTTCTAAGTTATAATGTCTTATTATATAGGATTCGACACATACATCTAAAGTTGTTTTTCTATCTCTTAAATTGCAAGGATATACTATAACAATCTCCTCTCTAAGTTTATTAAGTTTTTTTAAAGTATCTAAGGTAATATCATTGATATTCTCAAATCTATGTAAAACATTATTCTCTCTATCTAGAATAAGTCCCTCTCCAATGTGGAATAGATTTTCTTTAACAATATTTCTGTAAGAGTTAGTTAATTTTTCATAAGCTATAATCATGGTATCAACCCCTTCTATTATCTTAATTACCATATGTATTACCTCATAGATACCATAAAGTCAAATGCTTTCCTTTAATTTGAATCATCAGTCTAATAAATAGTTCCTAAGGAATAGTCATGTATAGGGATTGGATACATCTCAAATCCTTGAACTTTTTTATTAAGTGCACCATTTAAATCTCTATAAAACAGCATTACCTCACTATTGTTATTCACAATAATCTCTTGGATTTGCTGATATATTTTCTCTCTTTTACTTTCATTTAAAGTACCTCTAGCTTCCTCTAAAAGTTTATCCACTTTTTGATCATTGAAAAATGTACGATTTCCCGGAGCACCAAAAGCGCTGGAGTGATGAGTTGGATAAAGCGCATAATCAGAATCTCCAGTAACACTTCCCCAAGAACCTATAAACATATCAAACTCTCCACCATTAGTTTTAACCCAATAGATACTTGGTTCTAAAACAGTTATTTGAACCTCTATTCCAACTTCATTTAGATAACCTGCAATAATCTCTGCAGTTTGAATATCTATATTGTTACTCATAGTTGCTAAAGTTAAAGATTTACCTTTTAAAGGTGCTAAAAGTTTAGAGGCTTCATCTTTATTATAACCCAAACTTTTTAAATTTGGATTGAATCCCTTTACACCCTTAGCAACAGGAGAAGTAGCAACTTTCCCCTCTCCATTTAAAACTACATCTAGGATAGTATCTTTATCAATAGCTAAATTAATCCCTTTTCTTATATTGGAATCTTTAAAAACATCTTTTTTTAAGTTTAGTCCCATATATGTGTAAGAGTATGATGGCTTAGAAATAAACTTTAAATTTGGATTACTATTGATAGTTTTTTCATCTTGTGGAGGTAGCGAGAAAGCGATATCAGCTTCCCCTGTTTCTAAAGCTATAGTTCTATTAGTTGCTAAAGGGATAGTTTTAATATCTATCTTTTCATAATCTGGTTTTGTGCCAAAATAGTTTTCAAATCTTTCCAATACTACACCCTCTCCAGGAACCCATTTTTCCAAAATATATTTACCACTTCCCATAGGTTTCTCTATTAAAATGTGAGAATCTTTTGAAAGATAATTTTTACTCACTATGCTTAGGGCAGGATGAGTAAGTTGGTCTATTATAGAGGAGAATGGTTTTTCTAGAACCATTTGAAAATTATAGTCATCTTTTATGATAATCTCCTTAATAGGGGGTAAAACTCCAGCAATTCTAGGAGATTTTTTCATTCTTTCAAATGAGAATTTAACATCTTCAGAGGTTAATTTATCTCCATTTTGAAAAAAAACATTATCCTTTAAAGTAAAATCTATGGTCTTATTGTCCACAAACTTATAACTTTTAGCCAATCCCAAAACTGTTTCCATATTTGAATTTTTTTCTAAAAGTCTTGAATATATTAAACGGTTTACTCTTAAAGAGAAACCATCATTTCCAAAGTGGGGATCAAAAGTTCTGGGATCCCCCTCCTGTGCTATATTGATAGTGGCTGAAAAAACAGCAATACTCAGTGTAAATATAAAAACTAAAAATAAATGAACCCTCTTCATAAAATCCTCCCTTTATAGAATGGTTTTTTCAACCTTATCAATAGTAGTCCCTAAAAACTCTTGGGCTACCTCTTTAAATTTTTGAGAATCACCACTGACAAAAAACTTTATATCTGTTTCTTCCGTGTATTTTCCCTCTCCTATAATTACTTTTAAAGATTTTGCAGTCTCTTTAGCGGGATCTACAATACTGCCACTAAAATATCTTTTTATATATTTTTCAATTAAAGGGTAATGAGTACAACCTAAAATAAGGGTATCTACATCTTTAGGTAAACTATCTAAATAAGTTTTAATCAATTGATTACTCATTGCATTATCTTCCCACCCCTTTTCAATCATTCCGACAAAAAGAGGGCATTTAACTTGAGATATTTTTAAATCTCTATCAAATTTACTAAACTCTTTTAAATAGATATCCATTTTAATTGTAGCTGGAGTTGCAATAACTCCAATATTTTTATTTTTAGTTACTCTCATTCCCTCTTTAACGCCATTATCCACAACTCCTACAACGGGGATTTGATATCTCTCTTTCATTATGTTCATAGCAGCACCAGTTGCTGTATTACAAGCTATAACAATGGCATCTACTTTTTTTTCATAAACTAGGAAGTCTGAGACCTTCAGACAGAGCGCACGAATCTCTTCAATCTCTCTATCTCCATAAGGAGCGTGTAAGCTATCTCCAAAATAGATGATATTGTCATAGGGAAACTCTTTTAAAACCTCTTTTAACACTGAAACTCCCCCTACTCCAGAATCAAATACTCCAATTGTTCTCATTAAAACCTCACATTCATTTTTTATATTAATTTTATTATGCTACCTGATTCTCCAGGAATTGCAGGAGCGACTTCTAATCTTCTAGGAATTCTTATTTTTAAATCCTCAACATGACTTATAATCCCTATTTTCATTTTTTCTTTCCACCTAATCTCCTCTAAAATCTCAATAACTCTATCTAAAAGAGTGGCATCTAAAGTTCCAAATCCTTCATCTAGAAAGAAAAATTCAAGTTGTATTTTACCTTTTAATTGTAGTTGACTTGAAAGCGCAAGAGCTAGAACCAGAGAAACAATGAAAGTTTCTCCACCTGAAAGAGTTGAACACTCTCTGGTAAAGTTGCTATTAAAAGCATCTACAATGTTGAAATCACAGTTATTATCCACCGTTAAAATATATCTTCCTCGCGTAATCTTTTGCAATCTTTTAGAGGCTTCATAAGCGATATAATCCAATCTCTTTCTAGCTAAAAACTTAACAAATTTTCTTCCTTCAAACTTTTTCTGAAGTGTTAAAATATCATCTTGTTTTAAAGTTAGTACACTTATTTTTTCAAAAAGTTCTTTAGCTTCTTTAGCCAATTGTTCAAGTCTATTTAGTTCGCCCCTATGTTCGGTAATCTCTTTAAATAGTCTCTTTTCTTGAAGTGTTAATGATTCTAAATTTTTCTCTAGTTCGTGCCATGTATCATCATTAAACTCTCTATCTCCAATGGATTTTATAACTTCATCTTTTAAACTATGGTATCTAATGCTATCTTTTTCAAATGTGGATATTTTATCTTTTAATAAGATGATTTTATTATCATCTAGTATATGGTTTAATATATCCTCAGTGGATAAAAATCCTTTTAAAGTGGCCTCTGTTTTTAACCACTCCTTTTTATCATTGTAACTATCTTTTAAGTTATTGTTTTTTTCCTCTAAACTTATAACTTCAAGGGAAAGAGTTTGAACACTATTGAAATCTTTAAATATATTATCTCTTATACCTCTAAGAGATATATCTAAATTTTCTTTTCTATTGGAAACCTCACGATACTCTTTATCCATGTTTTCCAGTAGGTCTTTTCTATCACTTATAAACTCCAAGGAATCACTTTCTAATCTTAACTCAGATATCTTTTCTCTCTCCTCTAAAATCTCATTTTCATATAGAGTTGATTTTTCTTTTATTCTATTTAAATCACTCTCTTTTTGAGTTATATTAGATGAGTAGTTTACTATATTTGATTTTAGAGTAGAGATTTTATTATTTAACTCTTTTTCATATTCTAAAATCTCTTTTTCTTTTACTTTTAAATCATTTATAGTGTTCTCTTTAACTTGAAGCTCATTTTTTAGAGTATCTATATTATCTACCTGATTTAATTCAGCTAATTTTTCAAGATGATAGTTAAGTTTTGTATCTATTTCTACTATAGTTTTTTCTAACTTCTCCTTTGTTTTAGATAGTTCATCTAAAACAGATGTGTCTATACTCTGAATCTCTTTGGCTGGATTTGGGTGATCCTTTGACCCACAAACAGGGCAACACTCTCCATGAATAAGATTTTTAGATATTTCAAAAGCTTTACTTTCAAGATGTTGTTTATTAATATTCTCAATTTTTTTTAAATAACTTTCTAACTCCAATAATGTTGAGCTTTTTAAAGCGCTTTCTTTTTTAATCTCAATTTCTAGCTTATTTTTTTCCTTTAGCTTTTCCTCTAGTAGTTTAATATCAGTATTTAATCTCTTTATTTCATCTTCCAAAGAGATTAATTTATCTTTATCTATCTTCTCAAGGTTTTGAAGATTGTTACTTTCATTTTCCAGAGATAGATTATCAATTTTCAATTTTTCATATAAAGATTTTAAATCAGAGGAGATTGAGTTAGAATCCTTTAAAGTTTCTCCCAAAAGTTTTTCTTTAAATTTTAATGATCTAATATACTGATCCCCTTTACGTAAATTATCTAACTCCACATAATCAACTTTCAGGTTATCCAACTCTAAAATCAATTTATCTAATTCGACCTGTTTCTCTTTTTCCTGCTCCTTAAGATTTTCTAGGGCTGAGTTTAGAGTATCCAAAGAGTTTTTTGATTTTAAAAGATTATTTTGGTTAGTCAGAATGTTCTCTCTAATATCTTTTATTTCATCAATAGTGCTTTTAAAAGAGATAGCGCTCTCATGTTTAGCAAGTATATTTTTACATAACTCAATGTCCTCTCTCTCTAAATCAATTCTATCAAGTTCACTATTATATGAGTTTAACTTTTCAAATAGAGCTTTTAACTCCTTTAACTCCTCATATTTAATGGTGATTGTTTTTTTATCTGTTAACAGGTTATCATACTCTCTCTCTTTATCAGACAGTATATTTTTAATATTATCTATAGTTTCTAGAGAACAGTTCCCCTTTCCCTTAATCTGATTTTCTAAAGATGTTATCTCCTCTTTAAGTTTATTATTTCTAATTTTTATTTTTTCAGACATCTTAGTTCCATATCTCTCCAAATCAAAGATATTTTCTAACATGGTCATTTTATCAGCACCTTTTAGTTTTAGAAACTCGCTAAACTTACCTTGAGGAAGAACAACTGATCTAGTAAAATCACTTACATTTATACCAAAATATTCATCTATCTTACTCTCTACATTTTTTACAGTATCAGCAATAACATCCCCATTTAGAAGTAAAATAGGGTTACTCTGCTCAAATTTTTCCTCCCCTTTTCTGGAGAATTTTTTCTTATAGCATCTAGTTATTTCAAAGATATCCTTTCCAAGTGCAAATTTAAAATACACCTCTAAAATATCACTATCTTGATTTAAACATGGTCTTATATTTTTACCTTTACTACCCATAGTTCTTGGAATTTCATCAAAAATAGCAAAAATCATAGCATCTAGTATTGTGGATTTTCCACTTCCTGTTTCCCCAAAAATACCGAAAAGCCCAAGAGAGGTTAAAGCATCAAAATCGACTATCTGCTTTTTAGAAAAACTTTGTAATCCTGTTATTTCTAGTCTAATTGGTCTCATTGCTTTCTCCCTCCTCTAAAAGTTCTAAAAAAAGTTTCGTTATATTTTCATTTGGGGGTAATCCCATAGTTTCTTCCTTAAAGAACTCTATAAAAGCCTCTTCTAAAGTTTGTTCGTTATAATTCGTAATTTCAATCTTTTTTGATTTTATCTTTATAATAGGGATAATCTCCAATATATTTTTATTACTTTTAATTTTTCTAATCTGTGAATTTGTAAGAGGTTCTTCCAATTCCACATTTAAGTAAACCCACTCATTTACATCTACAAGAGCTAAGGACTTATCGATAGCTTCTTCAGCTCCAACCACAGTGTACTCCTTAATAGGCTTATAGTTTTCCAAAGGTATCTCTTTGACCATTGTAGAATCTTTTAGTATATCAACTACAAAAACCTTTTTATCAAATCTATTTTCTGTAACTCTGTACTCAATAGGAGAACCACAATAGTAAGCCTTTTTATTTGTGAAAGACATAGGCTTATGAACATGTCCCAAAGCTATATAGTTAGCATTAGGTAGATCATTTACGGCAATAGCTCTTGAACCTCCAAGCTCTAGAGCAACCTCTCCCTCTCCCATAGAACCGGCTACATATATATGAGTCATGACAACAGTTGGTATATCCTCCCGGTTATGCTTCACTCCCTCTTCCAAAATCTCTTTAATTCTAACATTAAATTTTATATTATCAAAAGTTTCATTTAAAGTGGTTTCACTTGGGAAAGGAAGGTTATAGATATATATTTTTTTATTGTTTTTTTCTATAAAAATTCCACCAGGTACAGAACTGTATATATTAAGCGTTCCATACTCTCCAGGAGTTATCTCTTGAAATGCTCTATCGTAGATTATAACTCCACAATCTTTAGCCAAGTGAGAAACTGCTGTTAATCTTTGAGGATTGTCATGGTTTCCTGGGATTATTATAATACCAACCTCTCCATTTAAAGAGAGCTGTTTTATGCTATCAAAGAATAGTTTTTCAGCTTCTGCCGAAGGGTTGTATGTATCATAGATATCTCCTGCCAAAAGGATTAAATCAATACTCTCCTCTTGTATAATTTTTTCTAAAGCATCAATAAATAATTTTTGTTCTAATATTCTTGATTGTCCTTCAAGTTTTTTACCTAAATGCCAATCAGAAGTATGAAGTACCCTCATAAAGCTCCTCCTAAATTATTTCTTCTTTAATACAGTGTATCACTGAATTTAGCAAAATTCAAACACTATCAGAAAAGAATAATATTTTTAAAAAACAAAAAAACCATGAGAGTAAACTCTAAAAAAGAGTCTACTTCATGGTTTTAGCTATTAATATTTTTTGGTCTCAACATAGCTGTAACTAAAACTGTAATAGGAATAGATAACACTAAGCCTATACTTCCAGCTATACTTCTTATTATTTCAGTGGCTACAATATCTAGATTAACTATTTCAAGAAAGCTCAATTTAAAAGAGAAAAATACCATTATTAATGATAAAGAACTTCCAACATAAGCTAGTATTAAAGTATTTGACATAACTCCCATTATATCTTTTCCAATATTCATTCCAGATTTTATAAGTTGCTTAGTTGTAATTTCAGGATATATAGTTTCTATCTCCCACATAGATGAAGCTATGGATATTGCCACATCCATAACAGCACCTAAAGCACCTATAATTACCCCTGAAAACAGTATGCCTCTATAGTTTAAGAAAGACCCATTTGAACCATAGACTAATGCTTGCATATCCTCAGAACCCATACCTACAAGATTACTATAGTTTCCAATGCCCATAGCCAGTAATCCAGCCATTAAAGTGCCCAAAACTGTACCAACTACACCAGCAAAAGTTTTTCTATTTATACCACTAACTATAAATAGAGTTAAAATTGTAATTATTGTTGCTGAGATAATTGTAATAGGAATGGGGGAGAAACCTTTAAGAAGTAGTGGTATCAGAAAAAATATTACAATAATCAGCGTTAAAACAAGGGTTATAAAGGATTTTAATCCTTTTTTGCCACCTATCAATAGCATAAATAACATAAAAATACCTGTTAAAAAATATAGAGATTTTTCCTTAGAACGCTCAAAAATTTTAAGACCTGTCAGTTTACCATTATCTTCATACTGATATAGAAGTATATTTTCTCCCTTTTTTAAAATTAATTTATATGGATTTATTTGATCAATTGTGTTTCTTAAAGTATAGGTATTCCCTTTAAAATCTCCATTTAATAGCTTGATTTCTAAGTGTTGATATCTAATGTCACTCTCTATTGAGATATTTCTAACTTCATTAGTGTCATCATAGGAGATGTCTATAACTTTCCCTTTAACAACCTTATATTCCCTATCTAAAATCTCCTCTTTATAAAAATTCTTTAAATTCTTTAAATTCTTTAAGCTGTCTCTCTCTCCTAAAACAACTGTACTGAGTAAAAATAAAATTAGAAGTATTCGTTTCATATTCTAGTCCTTACATCGCCGGGATTAGGATTTGCTCTCCTATCTGTATAATATTTGGATTTTTAAAGTTATTAATTTTTATTATATTGTTGACAGTAGTGCTGTTTTTTTCAGCTATTTTACTTAAATTATCACCTTTTTTAACTATGTATACTGTAGGAGCTCTATTCTCTTCCACACTACTCTTAGATTCTTCTAAAGTTTGAATAGCCTTTGTATCTGCTTCCATACTTATTAATACTTCACTTATATCAGGGATAGTTATTCCATTATTCGCCTTAATATCTTCAACTAAAACATCTCTAATAGGAACAAATAAATCATTTGTCTCCACGGCATTTTTAAAGTCATATCTATCTCCACCGCCCACAATAAAATCATTTGTTGCAACTGTATATATCTCATCATCATCTATTGGCATACCGTTCTCCAAAGAGATGTTAACAATTCTATGTTCATACTCCTTAGTGGGGTCATATACTACTTTTAACCCGGCGAACTGTCCATCTGTCATATAATCAGCTCCTATACCGTGGTCTATAAGTTGTTTTAAGTGTGCTCCAGTAACTTTTACAACTACAACTTGGTTATCAAAAGGCATAATTTCATAGAGGTCTCCCATAGTAATATCACCTTTATAAAGAGTTCTTCTCAATCCCCCACCATTAGTTAGACCGATTTGAGCATTTGTATATTTTCTCATAACATCAGTAGCCCAGTATCCAAGCTCTGTTAAAGAGCCCTCTCTACTGTGCGTTAAATCCTCACTTAAAACTCCCAATTTCTCATCTAATATATCACTCATCTCTTCAGATTGAGCAGCTAAGATTTTAACCATCTCTTCATCTGGAATTATATCTGATTTATTGTTGGAAACCATATTTACAGTTGGAGTTATCTCAAGTATTTTTCCATCCTCTACAACTATATGAAGAGTTCCTAAAGCTCTACCATACTGATAGGCTTGAACAACTGGTTTCCCATTCATAGTTCCAGCAACTGTTCTGTGAGAGTGTCCTGTTACAATGGCATCTATACCTTCGACTCTAGTTAACCTATCAAGTTCCTCTCCCAACACGGTTTTATCATCATTTTGATCACTTGGAATATGAGTTATGGCAACTATGACATCTGGTTTCCCTTCAGGTGCCTCTCCATTTTTTAGGAAATTAACCCAATAAGCAGCAGCTTCTTCCACAGGCTTAAACTCTATATTTTGAATAAATTCAGCTTTTGTTTGAAATTTAGTTTGCTCTGTTGCAAGACCTATCATTCCAACCTTCACTCCATCCACCTCAACTATTTTGTAGGGTTTAGCCCAAGTAACTGGCTTATCTGTTGTCTTGTCATATATATTGGCAGCGATATATTCAAAATCTCCATCCTCTGCCCATTTTTCGATTCTATCACTACCCCAATCAAACTCGTGGTTTCCAACAGCAGATACTGTTAATCTCATGGCTTTCATCATCTGACTAACTGGTGCTCCAAATGTTAGATTTGATATGGCTGTTCCTTGATAGTTATCACCTCCGCTAACCACTATTGTATTGGGATTAAGTTCTCTAGCGGCATTAATGTATCCAACCATTTTGGCCATTCCTATATTTTTCCCTTTCTCTCTAGTGTCCTCTGCAACATTTCCATGAAAATCATTAAAACTGATAATATCAATCTCTGTGATTTTGGCAAATAGTGTTGTTACTATGAATAGTAAAAATAAAAAATATTTAATTGTTTTCAATATTTTGTTCATTAAATCCTCCTCTTTTAATTAATAATAAATTCGCAAACCACAATACTTTTTATAACAAAATATTTTATACACATATTTTTTGTTTGACTTTTATATGTGGGAGATGATAGTCTATAAAATACAATAAGTTGGAGGTATAGAGTTTATGAAAAATATTATTATTTTTTCCTTTTTATTAGCAACTGTTAGTTTTGGAAACTCCTTAAAAATTGATATTCAAAATAAAGACTTAAAAGGTGTAGCATATTTAAGTCTGTATGAAAACAGTGATAGTTTTTTAAATACATCTAAGGCCTTTAAAAATATTAAATTTGAATTAAAGGACAATAACACTTCACTTGTTATAAAGGATATTCCCCAAGGAGAATACGCATTTACTATATTTGTAGATGAAAATAACAATGGGGTACTGGATACAAATGTTTTTAAAATTCCCAAAGAGCCATCTGCATTTTCAAATAACTATAAACCTAAATTTAAACCTAGTTTTAAATCAGCAAAATTCTCTATTGATAACATTGCTGAATCTATTCAAAATATCATATTAAAGTAGGGAAAACTCTCCCTACTTTTTTATTGGAATTGGTATAGGAATTATTGTAAATAACTCCCTCACTCTCAAGTCATCCATTCATAACCAGATTTGGTAGCCACAGTGTAAGCTGTGGTATAAATGTAAGGCATAGGAGGTATACAAAAAGCATTATATAAAAAGGTTTTAATGACTTTGCAATTTTTTCAATAGAGATACCTGCAATGGAACATCCCACAAAAAGTGTGGAACCCACAGGGGGAGTAATTAGACCAATTCCTAAATTCAGCATCATGACCACACCAAATTGCACAGGATCCATTCCTACTTTTGTTACAACTGGGAGAAGTATTGGAGTTGTTATTAAGATCAATGGTGCCATATCCATTATCATTCCAAGTGCTAATAAAATTAAATTTATTAATATCAATATAAAAAATTTATTGTCCGTTATTGAAAGAAGGTAATTAGTTATAGTTTGTGGTACTTTTAAATAGGACATCATATAAGCAAAAGCACTGGAAGTAGATATTATAGACATAACCATGGCTAAAGTTTTTAATGTATTGACCAAAACCTGTTTAAACTCCTTCATACTCATCTCTCTATATACAAAATAAGTTATAATAAAGGCATATATAGCGGCAATAGCAGCAGATTCAGTAGCAGTAAAAATACCTAGAACAACTCCTCCCATAATTATAATTGCTGTCATCAAACCTAAAAAACTATCTTTTACAATTTTAAGACTATCCTTTAAAGAAATTCTATCCCCTTGTGGATAATTTTTCTTAATAGCTAAAAAATAACTTAAAATCATTAGAGTAATTCCAAGTAATATTCCAGGTATGATACCACCTAAAAATAGCTTTCCTATGGAAACTCCACCAGCAGCAACTGAATATATTATCATATTATGACTAGGTGGAATTATAACTCCCTGAGTTGAAGAGGTTATTGTTACATTTACGGAAAACTCTTTATCATAGCCTTTTTCCTCCATCATAGGAATCATTATAGTTCCTATTGAAGATGTATCTGCTACTGATGAACCGGATATGCCTCCAAAAAACATGCTAGAAAGTATATTAACCATAGCCAATCCACCACGTACTCTTCCTACTATAACATTGGAAAAGTCAATTAATCTTTTTGATATCCCTCCTTGCCCCATAATCTCTCCTGCTAATATAAAAAATGGAATAGCTAATAGTGAAAAACTTCTTACACCTTCAACCATTTTCTGAGCTATAACAATAGCAGGAATATTCATATACATTGCCGTTATAATAGAGGAAAGTCCCAATGAGAAAGCTATGGGTAACTTTATTATCAAGAATAAAAGGAGCGAACCTATTAAAATGAGTGCACCCATCAATCACCCCCGTAAAAATTTTTTATAAACTTTTGAATTAAAAAAATTATTATAATAACACTCATTATTGGAATAACTATATATAAAACCGATGTAGGCACTTTAAGAGATGGCATTTTGGAGTTAAGTGTCATTCTTACTAAAATAATCCCACGAGTAAATAGGATATAACTAAAAAAGAGTATCAATATGTAATTGAAATCAGTAATAAATCTTTGAAAATTTTTTGAAAGTCGATTAAAGAAAAACTCTATACTCAGATGAGTATCTCTTTTAACTCCCAAAGCTATCCCTAAGAAAGAAAACCAAATCATAAATAGGAGAGAGAGATCTTCGGACCAACTGGGAGTAAAATTAAGAAAGTATCTACAAAATACTTGGACTCCTATAATAATAACCATTAGTACCAACAGGGTTATTCCAACTATCTCAACCACTCTCTCCAAAAAATCTGAAAAAATATCATACTTATTTTTCATTTATAATCCTTTCAACATCTTTTAAATATGGCTTTGCAAAAGCTTCATATAAAGGCTTTACCTTATCTTGGAAGACTTTTTTATCATTATCTGTAAACTTATATATTTCAACATTTTTATTACTTTTTATTTTCTTCATTGATATATTTTCTCTCTCCTTCCAGAACTCTCTTTGTTTTTTAGCTGCATCAAAAGCTGAAAGTCTTATAATACTTTGCTCTTCAGGAGATAATGAGTTTAAAGTATCGGTATTTATGATAAGCATCTCTGGAATTCGAGTATGTTCATCTATTGTGTAAAACTTTGCTACTTCAAAATGACTAGTCGAATCATAGGAAGGAGTATTATTTTCAGCACCATCAATCACTCCTGTTTGTAAAGCGCCATATACTTCTCCAAATGACATAGGTGTTGGGGACGCTCCAAGAGCGTTAATCAATTCCATCATCAATTCACTCTCTTGAACTCTTATTTTTAATCCCCTCATATCTTCGGGTTTTTTAATAAGTTTTTTAGAGTTATAGAAGTTTCTAGCTCCAGAATCAAACCAAGCAAGTCCAGTGATATTGATATCCTTTAATAGATTTAGATATTCAAGCCCAATATTTCCATCTAAAACTTTAAACATATGAGTGTCACTGCTGTATAGATATGGAAGCATTAGAACATTAAATTTATCACTGTATCTTGTTAAAGGACTTATGCTTGTTCTAACCATATCTATCGCTCCAAACTGGACCTGCTCTATTGTATTTTCCTCTGAGCCTAACTGTCCACCAGCATAGATATCCACTCTAATTTTACCATTACTTCTTTCCTCAACTAAACGTGCAAACTCTTTATCCCCTAGTACAGTGGGATAATCTTCAGCATGATTATCCGCTAACTTTAAAACTTTGTTAGCACCAAAACTTAAAGTTGAAAGTAATACTAATCCACTTAATATTAAGCTTAGTTTTTTCATAAAACATCTCCTTGAAATTTTTTATAAATTAAATGCTTAATTCTAAAGCATTTAACTCCTCTTTAATCTCTGTCATAACTGATTTTATAGTTTCCTCTTCAAAAGGTGATTTTAAGTTAGCCTTTTGTAAAAGATTTAAAAATGAATACAGTCCTCCTACATTACAGATTCCTAAATAATCTTTTAAAGCCTCAGCATAGTTCGTTTCCATTCTACTTACAAATTGTAAACTAGATACTTCAGCAAGAGCATAATCTATATAGTAAAAAGGTATTTTAAATATGTGAATCTGTTGAAACCACCAATTTCCAGCCTCTAAAAAACTCGATTCAGAGTAATCTCTATGTGGTAGATATTTTTTTTCAATTGCTCTCCATAACTCTTTTCTCTCCTTTGGAGTTAGATTTGGATTCTCATATATTTTTTCTTGAAACTCATCTATAGTGGCAGCATATGGTATAAATTTTATAGCTGAAGATAAAATCACAAATTTGTATTTTTCACTATTTTTCCCATAGATTTTATCAATCCAAGGCAAAACAAAAAGTTCCATTCCCATAGAGTGTACTTCAGCACTTTCAAGAGTACATCTATAACTTGGTATATCTATCCATTTAGAGAGATAGGCATGTAAGGCATGTCCCATCTCATGTGAGAAAGTTCTAATATCATTGTAGGTATTATTAAAATTAGCAAATATAAAAGGGGCTCCATGATTCCAGATATATGAACAATATCCACCTAAGGCTTTACTTTTTCGAGTTTTTAAATCTAGTAGATTTCTTTTTGTCAAAAATCCAAATAGACTAGCTGTTTGAAGGGAGATTTCATTAAATATCTCTTCAAATGCATCCATTGTTTCATTAAAGGAGAGTGAGGTAGATAGATTGTTGTTAGAGAAAACAGTATTTTCATCATAGTAATTGAGAGTTTCAAAACCCAATCTATTTTTTTGTTTTTCATATAAATTACTTGCAAAAGGAACAATATATTTCAATACATTTTCCCTAAAATTTTTAACTTCAGATAGACCATACCCATTTCGTTTCATTCTAATATAACCAAGCTCTATATAGTTTTCAAAACCGAGTTTTTTGGCCATCTGATCCCTTATTTTAACAAGATTATCGAATATATCATCTATTCTACTCTCATATTTTTTGAAAAACTCGTATTTAGCCTCATTGGATTTTTTTCTAACTTCCCTATCAGGTGAAAATCCAAAGTATGATATTTCAGACAGATTATATGTACTATCCTCATATGATATTTTAGCAGAAGCTAATAGGTCCATATACTCCGTTACAAGTTTATTCTCATTTTGAATATCTAAAAGTATCTCTTTGGAAAATGATTTTTGATTCAACTCTAAGAGAACAAAATATTGCTTACCAAACTGATGTTCAATCTTATCTTTAAAGGGTGAGTTCAATATATTGAATTCAAACTCTAAGAAAATACTTTGATATAGAGGCCAGTGTTTATCCCAAAAAATTTTTTCCCCTTTGTAGTAGCTATTACTTGTATTTGTTGTATATCGTATGTTAACGATAGCGAATAACGTTTCAATATTTCCTCTTAAAACATTAAAAGAGTGAATGTTTTCAAGGGTTTTTGTAAAGGTTATATCAGTTTTTATCTTTTCAATTAGGGATAAAAAAAGTTTCTTATCCTCTTCAAATTTGGGTTGAAAATATTCATAATCATTAAATCTCATA
>NZ_DBGBQB010000205.1:0-11645 GCF_048470075.1 Cetobacterium sp.
GTCTATGTTAAAGTACAAATATATTTGAAGGAATATTTTCCATACTAAGGAGGAAAAAATGGGAAAGGTTTTAAGTTTAAATAATTCAAACTTTAAAAGTGAAGTAATTGAATCAAAAGGATTAGTATTAGTTGACTTCTGGGCTGACTGGTGTGGACCTTGCAAAATGCTAGCACCTATCTTAGAAGAGCTTTCAGGAGAGACTGCAGCAAAGATTTGTAAAGTGAATGTAGATGAAAGTGGAGACTTAGCTGGAGATTACGGAATTAGAAGTATTCCAACAATGATTATATTCAAAGATGGAGTTAAAGTTGATCAAATCGTTGGATTGAGACAAAAGTCAGAGCTTTTAGAAAAATTGAATTCTTATTAAAATAATAAATAAAAAGGTTGCTACTGGCAACCTTTTTTGTTTTATGGTATAATTGAAATTAACATAAAATGGGAAAATGGGAGGGCCAATGAAAAGGAAAATCTATTTAATTTTAGCTTTAATGGTTGTAGGGATAACCAGTTTAAAAGCACAAACAGAAAAGATGAATGATTTACAAAATGAAGTTGAGATAGATTTAAACTCAGATACCATGACTTCAACCGATGGTGTAAATGTAAGATATGGGTCTTTAAAGTTAAAAGCTTTTGAAGTTAAAGTGGACAGAGAAAAAAATAGAGCTTATATTCCAGGGGAGTTTTATTTAGAAGCGGATGAACCTACAGGAAAGCTAAGAATGGATTCAATCAATGGTGAGTTTGATACTGAAGGAAAAACTGGATATTTTGGAAAAAGTTTTGGGTACTTAGAAGTTGGTCAAGTAACAGGAGCAGAGAAACCAAATGATAGAATCTATTTCGGTGGAAATAAGACAGAATACTTAAATGGGAAAACCTATTTGAGAGACGCTTGGTTTACAACAGACCCTAAAATTCTTGAAAATAGAGACCCTTCAGAAGTTGGATATCATCTACAATCTGAAACAATAACCATTGAACCAGATAAACAAGTAACATTTAGAAATACAAATCTTTTCATAGGAGATACAGATGTAATCCCATTTTCATTACCTTGGTATAGATTTAATATAAGACAAGGTTCAGAAGTACCATTGTTCCCAAGTTGGGGAAATGATGATGACTACGGATGGTTTATAACATCAGGAGTTCTATGGGGAGATAAAGATAGTAAATTTAAAGGCGGAATCGCTCCTAAGTTCGGAGATAGAATAGGTCTTTTAATTGGAAGAATGGAAAATTGGTATGATTTAGGTAAGTATGGAAAGGGTCAATTGAATATTAATGATTGGCTAATTGATAAAAAAGCTGATGGAAATGATGTGGAAAGAAACTTTGATAGATGGGATTTTAACTATAATCATAACTATTCAGGGGAGTATGGATTCTTTAACCTAAACTATAAAAATGCTACATACAATATGATACCAACCTTAGATGATGCAATTGATAAGTATTTTTATGGTCCAGGAAATCAAAAAAGAGTTGGAAATACTTGGAAATATATCGACGGTATTCCAGAGCGTGGAGATAGCTTAGGTTTTTATACACTTAATACAGAGTTGACCAATCTAGGAGAGGATAAAGATATCAGTATTAAAGCTGATGTGAATCTTGTTTCTGATAAAAAGGTATATGGAGTTATTGTGGCTGATCAGTTGGATGATATGGACTATGGATCATCAGCAGACTACGATTTAACGAGTGATGTATCTATAAAAAAGGAAAACGATAGATATTCGATAGGTGCTTACTATAACTATCTTTATGATATGGACCCAGGATCAACCAAACAGGATTTACAATCAAGAGCTGAAAACTTTGGATTTAATTTCAATGATAAGGTAAATAAGATTAATATATCCTATGATGATAAAACTGGAAATAAATTTAGAGAGTTAAACTCTTGGGAAAGAGATCCAAACTTTAGTAAGTTGGATAATCAAGGTTTTTATGGAATAAAGTTTGATTATACGCCATGGACAGTGGAGCAGTATAGTATATATGATAGTAAAGATTTAAAGACATCTTTAGGGGAGTATCACCTATATAAAGATGTTTTCTATAAAGTTGGTTATGATTATACTGAGTTTGAGCATAAACTAAATCTTCAAAATGACCCATTTAGAAAAACTGCACTATTTGATGGAACAACAAAAACCAATAACTATAGAGATTTACAATATAATAGATATGAGAATATTATATATAATAAAACATCTGAAAACAGAGCTTATATAGACTTTATGTATGATACATTAAAGTTGACAATAGCTGGAGGTAATACTAAAGAGGAAATTTGGGATAGAGAGGGAATTTATCACTATTCCAATATAAATAACCCTTGGTCTAGAGACGCTTATAGAGTTTATATAAATAACTCAAATTTCTATGAAGTGGGATTGTCTGATGAGAAGTTATCACTATCAAGACTTGGAAACTTAGAGGTATATGGAAATGTAAGATTTGATCAATATGACAAAGGTTATGACAACACTCTGGATAAGGATATTTCAACAGATGATAACTCAACTAGATATAGAGCTGGATTTACTCATGATATAACTATATTTGATAATAGTGAAAATAAAGAGAGAAAAACAGATCTATCTTTAATAAATAGATTGACGTATATGTTCCAAGAGTATACTTATAAGTCTGATTCAAAAATTACTAAAGATGCAAGAATGGCTCATAAGGAAAATATTCAACAAGTTTCTGATACGGTAACTTTTGATTTAGGAAATACTCAAACCATTTATACGGTGGACTATAAGGATATTAAAAGAGCGAGTAATGACAATAAAAAAGGTGAGATTTTAAATCAAAAACTGGACTTCTTAATTGATGATGAAAATAGTTTTGGTTTAGAATACGGATTAGATAAAAGATTTACAGATTATAATGAGAAAAAAGAGAATCATAATGATTTAACTTTTGAAAACTATGGAGCAAACTATAGATATTCAAATAACTATTTTTACTATAAAAATCGTAGAATAGACTCTAGTATTTGGGAGATTAAAAATGTAAACAACGCTGAAGAGAAAATAAGAGAGGATGTTTATGGTTATACTTATGATTTTGGAAAAAACAGATTAAATTTAGAGTATATCCAAGGTAAAGATGAAAGAGATGAGCTGGGAGCAAAAGTAATCAATACTAAGAATAAAACTTATTCGGTTTCATATTTAGTGGGTGGAGATGTAGAACACCTATATAGAGCTAGTTATGAAGATTATAAAAATGCTGGAGAGTGGAATCCAATCTTAGATAGATACAATTCAGATGTAGTATACTTAGCTTATACATATAAAGATAAAAGATTTACCGATGCGGAGTTAGTATCATATGCAACATCAGAGTATAATAAAACACCAGATCAACTTACTCAAGTTGAGATAGACAGAATTAGACAGGTTCTTGAGGATAGAGAAAACTCTAGAGTTAGAACATTTAACTTAAATAGAATTATAGATGATAGAACATATTTTGGAGACTACAAAAGAGGTTTCCACGCTTCTATAATGATGCAAAAAAATAATCAAAGATATGAGCAAACAGGAGATTATCTAAAGTCTTTAGAGGAGTTAGAGGGAAGACTGTTCTATTCATATAACAGAATAGGATTGGGTTATATCTATAATCAAAAATCAAACTATACAAATTATTCAGATTTGAATACATGGAAGGATACAGAGAGAGAGCATGAGTTTAGTTTAAATGCAAAAGTTGGAAAACCTAGTGAGGGTTGGAGAACAAAAGCATATGTTAAATTCTATGATCAACTTGGAGGACAAGGGGATAATGGAAGAAGTACATTTGACGGTTTTGGTGTTGAGATAGGAAAAGAGTTTGGATACTATGAGTGGGCAGTGGCCTATGAAAGAGATTACTCATACAGAACAAAAGATTATGAGTGGAGTATGGCTATCCAATTTAAACTATTAACATTCCCAACAAGTAATATATTTGGATTAGGTGCAACAACTGATCAGAAAAAGAAAACAACTCCAGATACTTACTTATTTAATGGGATTAAAATAGATGATCTAGAGGATTAATATAATTTAGAGAAGAAAAGGAGAAAAAACATGAAAGTAATATTACCAAGTGGAGATATAAAAGAGTTTGAAAACAGTGTAAATATGTTTGAAATTGCAAAATCAATCAGTAACTCTTTAGCTAAAAAAGCTGTAGGAGCAAAAGTTGATGGGAAGGAAGTTGACATGAGCTACGTACTAGATAGAGATGCACATGTTGAGATAATAACTCCTGAAACTGAAGAGGGAGAGGAGATTATAAAACACTCAACTGCTCACTTATTAGCACAAGCAGTTATCAGACTTTTCCCAGGAACTAAAGTAGCTATAGGACCAGCTATAGAGAATGGATTCTATTACGATTTTGATCCTGAAAATCAATTCACAGATGAGGATTTAGAAAGAATTGAAGCTGAAATGAAAAAGATAGCAAAAGAGAATATAAAAGTTGAAAGAATAGAGATGACTAGAGATGACGCTATTGAACATTTCAAAAATTTAGGAGAAACTTATAAAGTGGAGATTATAGAGAGCATCCCAGCTAATGAGATGTTAACATTCTATAAGCAAGGAGACTTCATTGACTTATGTAGAGGACCACATGTACCATCTACATCATATTTAAAAGCGTTTAAATTAAAATCAGTGGCTGGAGCTTACTGGAGAGGGGATTCTAATAACAAGATGTTACAAAGAATCTATGGATTTGCATTTGCAACTGAACCTCAATTAAAAGCACACTTAAAATTCTTAGAAGAGGCTGAGAAGAGAGATCATAGAAAGCTAGGAAGAGAGTTAGAGCTATTCTTTACAAGTGATTTTGGACCAGGATTCCCATTCTTCCTACCAAATGGAATGAAGATGAGAAATGTTTTAACAGACCTTTGGAGAAGAGAGCATGAGAAGGCTGGATATGAGATGATTCAAACTCCAATAATGCTAAATAAAGACCTATGGGAAACTTCAGGACACTGGATGAACTATAGAGAAAATATGTATACATCAGAGATAGATGAGACTGAGTTTGCTATTAAACCAATGAACTGTCCAGGTGGAATTTTAGTGTATAAGCACGGAATGCACTCTTATAAAGATTTACCAATAAGAGCTGGAGAGTTAGGAATTGTTCATAGACATGAGTTCTCTGGAGCTCTTCATGGACTTATGAGAGTTAGAAACTTTACTCAAGATGACGCTCATATCTTTATGACACCAGAGCAAATTGAAGATGAAATTATTGGAGTAGTAAATCTAATAGATAAGTTCTACAGAGGTCTATTTGGATTTGAGTACGCTATTGAGTTATCAACAAGACCTGAGAAAGCTATTGGATCACAAGAGATTTGGGATAAAGCAGAATCAGCTCTAGAGGGAGCTTTAAAAAGATTAGGAAGAGACTATAAGTTAAATCCTGGGGATGGAGCTTTCTATGGACCAAAATTAGACTTTAAAATTAAAGATGCTATAGGTAGAACTTGGCAATGTGGAACTATCCAATTAGACTTTAACTTACCAGAGAGATTTGATATCTCATACGTTGGAGAGGATGGAGAGAAGCATAGACCAGTAATGATACATAGAGTTGTTTATGGATCATTAGAGAGATTTATGGGAATACTAATAGAACACTATGCAGGAGCATTCCCAACTTGGTTAGCACCATGTCAGGTTAAAGTATTAACTATAAATGATGAAGTTGTTCCTTATGCTGAAGAGGTTATGGATATGCTAAAAGCAGCTGGTATAAGAGCTGAGATAGATACAAGAGCTGAATCTATAGGATACAAGATTAGAGAGGCTAATGGAAGATATAAAGTTCCAGTACAACTAATAATTGGAAAGAATGAGGTTGAAAATAGAGAGGTAAATATAAGAAGATTTGGTTCTCAAAATCAAGAGTCTATGTCATTAGAAAGCTTTATATCTATGATAAAAGAGGAAGCAGCACCAAAGTTTAATAACTAATATTTTAGAGACTGTATTCTTATTGATGCAGTCTCTTTTTTATTTATAGAATTGATTTTATTTTAAAACTATGATAAAATTAAGAGTAAAATAAATATAAATCCATATTTCATATGGTAGATGTTCGGAAACCTCCATCTTAAAAAAACTAGGCTTAAACTTTTAAAACATAAGGGATAACTATACCCTTTTTTAAATTTGAGCAGGAGTTTCCTGCTCTTTTTTTATTTTAAAATAGATTAGGAGAGAGAATGGGAATTAGATATAGCAAAATAGAAAATAAGAATAGAAGAGAGATAGTTTTATTAAAAAGTTTTCCATGTAGATATGGAAAGTGTAAGTTTTGTAATTATATAGAGGATAACTCAACAGATGAGTTGGAGATAGATAGAGTCAATCTAGAAACATTACAGGAAGTTACAGGGGAGTTTGGAGCTTTAGAGGTTATAAACTCAGGATCAGTATTTGAATTACCTATTAAAACCTTAGAAAAAATTAGAGAGGTTGTCTATGAGAAGAGTATAAAATTACTATATTTTGAAATCTACTATGGATATAAAAATAGATTAGGTGAGATTAGAGAGTTTTTTAAAGGTGTAGATATCAGATTTAGAATGGGAATGGAAACCTTTGATAATGACTTTAGAATAGAGTCATATGGAAAAAACTTTAAAATAGATGATTCAGAAATAGAGGAGTTAAGTGGAAAGTTATACTCTGTTTGCCTATTAATCTGTGTGAAAGGACAAACAAAAGAGATGATAAAAAAAGATATTGAACTTGGATTAAAGCATTTTGAAAGTATAACTGTGAATATATTTATAAATAATGGAACTGAAGTGGAAAGAGATGAGGAGCTTGTGAAGTGGTTTGTTGAGAACTATAGTCAATTACAGAATGATCCAAGAGTTGAGCTACTTATTGATAATAAAGACTTAGGTGTTTTTGAACAATAATTTTTAAAAGGAGATAGTTATGAGAAATGAGATTTTATGGATAATAATGCTTTTTGTTAATTTTTTTAGCATAATTTTTATATATAAGAAATTTGGGAAGTTAGGTCTCTTTATTTGGGTTCCAATAAGTAGTATCCTAGCAAATATTCAAGTTGTTCTTTTAGTAAATCTTTTTGGATTTGAAACGACATTGGGAAATATAATGTATGCTGGTGGATTTTTAGTTACAGATATCCTGTCTGAAAACTATGGGGAAGAGGAGGCTAAAAGTGCTGTGAAACTTGGATTTTTCAGTATGATAGTGACAGCTATAATAATGAAGATAGCGGTATCATTTGTTCCAAGTGCAGTTCAGGCTGGGGCAGAAAATTTCAAGAGTTTAAAGATGATATTTGACTTTATGCCCAGAATACTTTTTGCAGGATTAGTGGCTTATGGTGTCTCTCAAAGACATGACGTTTGGGCCTATAAGTTTTGGAAAGATAGATTTCCAGCTAAAAAGCATATTTGGATAAGAAACAATTTCAGTACATTAGTTAGTCAATTGATAGATAATCTAATTTTTACAACAATTGCATTTGCTGGAGTATATCCACTTGAGGTTTTAGTGGAGATTTTTATAGTAACTTATATAATGAAAGTTATTGTGGCTACAATGGATACACCATTTGTATATCTAGCTAGTTACTTAAAAGAAAATAAAGGTGTAACAGAAAAGATAATTGTCTAGTGTTGAGGGTTCTCAACACTTTTTTATTTTAAAATAGTATTGAAAAAAAAGGATATCTATACTAAAATAACTAAAAAACATTTATAGGAGGAGTTATGAAAGTAGTAGTAGCTATAGATTCGTTTAAAGGAAGTTTAAGCTCTTTTGAACTTGGACAGGCGATAGAGTCTGGAGTAAAGGTTGTATATCCAGATGCTGAGGTAATAAAAGTGCCAATTGCTGATGGTGGAGAGGGAACAGTAGCCTCTTTAGTTGAGGGAACAAAGGGTGAATTTATAACGATAGTAGTAAATAATCCTCTTATGGAGAAGATTGAAGCTAGGTATGGGATAATGGGAGATGGTAAAACAGCTGTAATAGAGATGGCAGAGGCATCTGGATTACCACTGATACCAGCGCAGAAGAGAAATCCAATGAAAACAACAACTTATGGAACAGGAGAACTTATAAAAGACGCAATATTGAGAGGGTGTCGTGAATTTATAGTAGGTATAGGTGGAAGTGCCACAAATGACGCGGGACTTGGAATGTTACAGGCCTTAGGATATAAGTTTTTAGATGAGAATAAAAATGAGTTAGGATATGGTGGAGAGATTCTATCTAAGGTAAAATACATAGATTCAACAGGAAGACTACCTGAATTAAAAGACTGTAAATTTTTAGTTGCTTGTGATGTAGATAATCCTTTCTATGGACCAAAGGGAGCAGCAGAGATATACTCAAGACAAAAAGGAGCCACTGAAGAGATGGTGAAAGAGTTAGATAAAGGATTAAAAGATCTGGCTGAAGTTATAAAAAAAGAGTTACACATAGATGTTTCTAATCTTTCAGGAGCTGGAGCAGCAGGAGGACTAGGAGGAGGATTAGTAGCCTTTTTAAATGGAAAACTATCTCCGGGAATTGATATGATTTTAGAGAAGGTAGGCCTAGAGAAAGAGTTGAAAAATGCAGATTTTGTTATAACAGGAGAGGGAAGATTAGACCATCAAACAGCTATGGGAAAAGCTCCAGTGGGAGTCGCTAAAATAGCTAAAAAGTTTGATATTCCTGTAATTGCTTTAGCAGGAGGAGTTACAGATGATGCAGTTCAAACTCATGGGAAAGGTATCGATAGTTTCTTTTCAATAATTAATTATCCTATAACTTTAGAGGAAGCTATGAAAAAAGAGATAGCTCATAAATTTGTAAAGGGTAATACTGAGGAGATATTTAGATTGATAAAAGTTTGTGAGAAAAAATACTCAAAATAGATTAGGAGGAAAAAATGACAGCATTTGGAGCAGTATTGGGCTTAATAATAGCAATAATATTGATAATGAGAAAGGCTAATCCAGCATATAGTTTAATTTTAGGTGCAATAATAGGAGGACTTGCAGGAGGGGTATCACTTCCTGAGACAGTTAATTTAATGGTAAGTGGAGTAAAAGATGTAACTCCAGCTATAGTTAGAATATTAACAGCAGGTATTTTGGCAGGAATACTTATAAAGACAGAGGCAGCTACAAAAATAGCTGAAACAATTATAGATACACTAGGCGAGAAAAGAGCTATATTTGCATTGGCTTTGTCAGCACTTATTTTAACAGCAATAGGGGTATTTATAGACGTTGCAGTAATAACAGTATCACCAATTGCACTTGCAATAGCAAAAAGATTAAAAATATCTAAAATGGCTATGTTATGTGCTATGATTGGTGGAGGAAAATCTGGAAATATAATATCACCAAATCCAAATACAATAGCGGCGGCGGAGAACTTTGGAGCACCTCTTCCATCTGTTATGTGGGTAAATATAATCCCTGCAATAGTTGGATTATTTGCAACAATTTTAATAGCCAAACTTTTAGTTGAAAAGGGAGAAAAAGTTTTAGAGAATGAGATTGAACAGGGAACTGGAGAAAATCTACCGAGCTTTTTCGGAAGTATAATAGGACCGATTGTAACAATAGGTTTACTTGCTTTAAGACCTATAGCTGGAATCAATATAGATCCATTAATAGCACTACCAGTTGGAGGATTAGTTGGAATTGTGGCAATGGGTAAAACTTCTAAACTGAGAGAATCTATGGAGTATGGATTACAAAAGATGTCAGGAGTAGCGATTCTTCTAGTGGGAACAGGAACAGTGGCAGGAATAATAAAAAATTCTACATTAAAAGATGTTATATTGTCAGTTCTAGGAAAAGCTAATATAAGTGAGCAATTGATAGCACCAATAGCTGGAGCTTTAATGTCTGGGGCAACAGCTTCAACAACAGCTGGGGCAACAATAGCCTCTGCAACTTTCTCTGGGGTTATATTAGCTGCAGGAGTAAGTGCTGTTTGGGGAGCTGCTATGGTAAACTCAGGAGCAACAGTTTTAGACCATCTACCTCATGGATCATTCTTCCACAGTACGGGAGGAGCTAGTAATACAAAGTTAGAGGAAAGATTAAAATTAATACCTTATGAATCAGCAATAGGATTTGTATTAGCTCTTTCTACTTTTGTAACATATTTAGTAATTGGATAAAAATTATAGACCTCTAGATTACCAACAAATCTAGGGGTTTTTTTATTTGTTTTTAGTAATATTTTATTTTTTAAATTATATTTTTGAGTTAGAAGTCTATTTATATTGAAATATGTAAGGTATTATTTAAAATATTGTAAAAAAATTTTTTTAGATTGTGTTTTTATTTATTTGTTTGGCGATAAAATAAGTTTATTTGTAATGTTACAACATTAAGTATGTATGAGGTTGTTGTAGAGTAAGAGCCTTAGAGATTTTAAAAAATATATTTGGAAGTGATCCTTTATGTTGCCTTTGTTAAAAAATAAACACTATTTTTTGCTATATCTTTTTGCAACTGGAATAGGAGATGGGCTATTTTTCATAGGGGTGGGAAAGTTATTATCAACCAAAATTAATTTTGTTTTGGGAATAAGCTTTATGTTTATCTTAAATGAGGTTTCCAAACTTTTATTCCAATTTATTTTTAGTACCTTTGAAAGTAGATTTTTTATGAAAAAAGCTATTTTATTTTCTGAAATTTTTCAAAGTACTTTTTTAATTGCTATTGTTATTTTTGGTTTCAATATATATTCTATATACATTTTGCTCTCTTCATTGGTAGTTTTAAATTTTTTCGATGCTCTGTCTAAAATAGCTGAATTTAATTTAACTTTAAAGATTTTTGATATTGATGAAAGGAAAAAATATAACTCTTTAATAACCACTATAAATCAGAGTTCTAAAATTGTGGGATTTATTATTGGAGGGCTTATTTTAAAAAAAAATTTCTACAGTCTTCTTTTTCTATTTAATGCGCTTTCATTTTTAATATCAGCTGGTTTTGCCATTTTTATAAAAATGGTTGACAATGAGATTGAAATTACCTCATCTTGGAAAGAACTTATAAAAAAAGAGAATAGATCCATTATACTCTATACTTTTTTGATAGCGACAAATACGGTTATTCTATCCTCAAACTCTATGCTTGGATTCACATTAAGCACAATAAATACTAGAGAAACTATAATATATCAAATATCAAATGCACTTGGGAGTAGCATAGCAACCTTTATTTTGTCATTTAAAATCTTTAAAATTCATAAAAGAGTAAGTGAGAACTCTTTAGTTATTTTTGGACTTTTTTTTCAAGGGATTTTATTTCTACTTTTTAATTTGTCGAGTGAGATTTCAAAAGTTATTACTTTTATTTTAATTTCTAGTGTTAGTTTCTTTAACCTTTCACTATACATAACTAAGTTACAAGATTATGCAGACTTAAAATTTAAAAGTAAAGTGTATTCATTAAGACAATTGAATAGGTCTATTTTTAATGCTTGTGGTGTTTTAGTTTTAACTATTTTTTCTTCAAAATTGGATATTAGTTATCAAAACGTAGTATCTATATTTTGTTTTATTTTTTGTTTGATAAATTTTTTACTGATTAGGAG
>NZ_DBGBQB010000206.1:0-5252 GCF_048470075.1 Cetobacterium sp.
GATATAGATACTATTCCAGCTCTCAAATTTGGGATCTTTTTTTTATTATAACTTTAAAAGAGGCTGGTTTCTCATTGGAGGAGATAAAGGAGTATATAAAGGTGAAAAAGCCCTTGGAAAGCATAAAATTTTTAGAGGAAAAAACCCATGATATCGATATTAAAATAGTGGAATTAATGAAAAGTAAAGAGATTATAAATGAAAAAATAGTGTGTTTAAAAGATATGCTAAATAATTTAGAGGAGAAAGTTCAAACTGTTTTTCAAAATGAGATGAAGGTCTATTTTATAGAGATAAAAAATCCATTGGATGAGAAAGAGATAGCAGAAACCTATGACAGATTACAGCGACTAGGAGATAAAAATGGCATAGAGGATATAACATATATATCAAGAGTGAAAAGAAACAATTTATATGAAGGGTCAGAGCTTCCACTCAGTAAAATAGGTATTTTAATACCAGAGAATATTTCAATTGGGGAAGAGGAGATTTTAGAGGGTAAAAATTGTGTGATGTTGAGACATAAGGCAACTTTTGATATGATTAAGCTAACATATGAAAATCTTTATAGATTTATAAAAGATAATAGTTATGAGATTGTAGGGGATTCCATAGAGATAGGAGGTGAGGTTGTAGTTCCTCTTGAAACTGGATTTGGAGGTATCATAGATATTTACATTCCTGTAAAAAAATTTGAAAAATAATAAAAATTAGGATATTCTATAGGGTAGTAAAGTAAAAGAGGAGAGAAACATGGATGCAAAAAGATCAAGAAGAAAAAAAGCTATGGGATTAGAGGGAGTTGTATGTATTGCAATACTTTCTATCTTAATCTATCTAACATCTAGCAAGATGGGTGGAATTAACATGATTAATACCATAATAAAAACTGCACATGATCTGCTATTAAATACAGTCTTTTTTATAATGGGTGTATCGGTTATAGCGGGAGCTTTTGCAGGAATTTTATCAGAGTTTGGGGTGATTGCAATATTAAATAAGCTATTATCTCCACTTATGAAACCGTTATATAGATTACCAGGAGCGGCAGCCCTTGGAATTTTGACTACATATATTTCTGATAATCCAGCGATTTTAAGTCTATCAGCAGATAAGGGATTCACAAAATATTTTAAAAAGTATCAACTACCAGCTTTGACAAATTTGGGAACATCTTTTGGAATGGGATTTATAGTATCTACATTTATGATAGCTCAAAGTGGAAGTATGAATGAAAATCTGGTATTTCCAGTTATTTTGGGAAATATAGGGGCTTTTATAGGGAGTATTGTAAGTGTAAATTTGATGATTAATTTTACAAAAAAGGTATTTCATGAAAAAAAAGAGGAGTTTGATGAGGATTCAACAGATTCAAACTTTTTTGAATATAGAGATATTAGAGATGGGAACGTACTTGAGAGATTACTAGAGGCTCTTTTAGAGGGTGGAAAAAATGGAGTTCAAATGGGTATGGAAATAATTCCAGGAGTTTTGATAATCTGTACAACAGTGTTATTGTTAACTAATGGACCAGGAGCTAAAGGGTATACGGGAGAGGCATATCAAGGAATAGCTTTACTACCTTATATAGGTGAAAAACTACAGTTTATTTTAAGACCTCTTTTTGGATTTACAAGTGCAAAAGCATTGGCATTTCCAATAACATCGTTAGGAGCAGTAGGAGCAGCTCTAGGATTAATTCCTCAGTTTATTATAGATAAAGCTATAACTTCAAGAGAGATAGCTGTTTTTACAGCTATGGGTATGACATGGAGTGGTTATTTAAGTACACATGTTGCAATGATGGATAGTTTAGGATATAGAAAATTAACTGGGAAAGCGATATTTAGCCATACAATTGGTGGAATAGTAGCAGGTGTAGTAGCAAATATTTTATATACAGTATTTATGTGATCTAAGGGGGACAGAATGAAGAAGTATAAAATTGATTTACATATACATACCAATGTAAATCCACATGCATTTAGTACATTAGAGGAAAATATAAGGGCGGCAGCTAAGAAGGGTATGGAAGTAATTGCAATAACAAATCATGGACCTGCGCTACCAGATACACCACATTGGTGGCATCTTGTAAATATAGCTATTCTACCTGAGGTAATAGATGGGGTAAGAGTTATAAAAGGTGTAGAAGCGAATATTTTAGATAAAAATGGAAAATTGGATATAAATCAAAAAGTCTATGAAAAAATGGAGTTGGTTTTAGCTGGGTTTCACACTGTAGATGAGTATGGAGATATGGGAGATATAGATAAAAACACTACTGCTATATTGAGTTTGATAAAAAAGCAAAAAGCTGATATAATAGTTCATCTGGGGAATCCAATTTTTCCAGTGGACTATGAAAAAATAGTGAAGGTGGCTAAAGAAAACAGTGTAGCTCTAGAGATTAATAATACTTCTTTAGGAACAATTACAAGAGTTGGTTCAAAAAAGAATTGTAAAAAAATGTTAGAACTAGCTAAAAAAGAGAGATGCTACATATCTTTGGGAACAGATGCCCACTATTCTGGTCATATAGGAGAGTTTCAAAGAGCTATTGAACTTATAGAGGAGATTGATTATCCAGAGGAGCTAATAGTAAATAGTTCAAGAGAGACTTTTGACAAATTTTTAAAGCTGAGACAGGAGTTAAGAACAAAAGAGGTTAACTCTTAATTTTGGGAGGAAAGAGGATGCAAAAAAATAGAATATGTGAATTACTTGGGATTAAATATCCTATTATACAGGGAGCAATGGCATGGATATCAAATGGAAACTTAGCAGGACATGTGTCTAAAGCTGGTGGACTAGGTATAATTGCCGGTGGAGGAATGCCTCCTGAAATACTGAGAGAAGAGATAAAAAAAGCAAAATCTATCACAGATAAACCATTTGGAGTTAACTTGATGTTAATGATGGAAAGCGTTGCTGAACAAATAGATGTCTGTATAGAGGAAGGGGTTAAAGTAGTAACAACTGGTGCAGGAAACCCTGGAATATATATGGAAAAACTAAAAGCTGCTGGAATAAAGGTTATTCCAGTTGTAGCATCGGTGGCACTGGCAAAAAGAATGGAAAAAATAGGAGCAGATGCAGTAGTTGCAGAAGGATTAGAAGCTGGAGGACATATAGGAGAGATAACTACAATGGCTTTAGCAACACAGGTTGCAAGAGAGGTTTCTATTCCTGTTATAGTTGCAGGAGGAATAGCTAGTGGAGAGCAGTTTTTAGCAGCTCTTGCTCTAGGTGGAGAGGCAGTTCAAGTGGGAACTATATTCATAGTGGCTCATGAGTGTGATGTTCATGAAAATTATAAAAACTTAGTGTTAAAAGCTAAAGATAGATCTACAGTAACAACAGGAAATTATACAGGACACCCTGTGAGAGTGTTAAATAATAAGTTTGCTAAGGCTATATTAGAGCTAGAAGTAAAGGGAGCTCCAAAAGAGGAGATTGAGGATTTAGGAAAAGGAAAGCTTAGATTAGCAGTTGTAGATGGAGACGTAGAAAATGGAAGCGTTATGTCAGGACAGGTTGCTGGATTGGTTAAAGAAGCTTTAAGTTGCCAAGAGATTGTAGACAAACTGATGAGAGAGTTAAAAGAGGAAAAATTGAGATTGGATGAGACTTTTTCAAAAATAACTTTCTAATAGTAAAAACACGAGGGTGGAGAGATCTACCCTTTTTATCTAAAAAGTAAAGGGGAGAAAAATATGTATAATAAAGTTATGGAAACGGTAGAATTTTTAAATTCTAAAGTTACAAATAGGCCTAAAATAGCTATAATTTTAGGGTCTGGATTAGGTGGATTAGTTGAATATGTAGAGAATAAAGTTGTAATACCTTATAAAGATATACCAAACTTTCCAGTTTCAACAGTGGCAGGACACGCTGGAGAGCTAGTTTTTGGTACAATAAATAATGTGGAAGTCTTAGTTATGAAGGGAAGATTTCATTACTATGAAGGGTATAATATGAAAGAGGTTACTTACCCTCAATATGTTTTCAAAAAATTTGGAATAGAGACAATGATAGTTAGTAATGCTGCTGGTGGAGCAAATAAAAGCTTTAAACCAGGAACATTGATGATAATTAATGATCATATAAATCTATTTGGAACAAATCCATTAATTGGAGCAAATGATGAAAGATTTGGACCAAGATTTCCAGATATGTCTGAAACATATAGTAAAGCTTTAATTGAAAAAGCAAAATCTGTGGCTAAAAAATTGGAGATTGAATATGAAGAGGGTGTATATTTAGGGTCTTCAGGGCCAACGTATGAAACAGCGGCAGAAGTGAAGATGATGATGACTATGGGAGCTTCAGCAGTGGGAATGTCAACAGTACCAGAGTCAATAGTAGCAAACTATTTAGGGATAAAAATATTGGGAATCTCTTGTATAACTAATATGGCAACTGGTATAGCAACAAAACCACACTCTCATGAAGAGGTTGTAGAAATAGCAAATCAAACAGGAGAAAGATTCTGTAAATGGATTGCTGAAACAGTAAAAGAGTTGTAAGAATAAACTCACAGGAGGTATAATTATGAAAGCAGCATTTTTTGATATTGATGGAACAATTTATAGAAACTCACTATTGACAGAACATTTTAAAAAACTTATAAAGTATGAGTTACTTGATATAAGGGAGTATGAATTAAAAGTGAAAGATGCTTTTAAAAAATGGGATGAAAGAGTTGGAGACTACGATAAGTACCTAGAGGAGATAACAACAACTTATGTAGATGCAATAAAGGGATTATCTCTACAATACAATGACTTTATTTCGGATCAGGTATTGGAATTAAAAGGAAATAGAGTTTACAAATTTACTAGAGATATGATTAAGTGGCATAAGGAGCAAGGGCATAAGGTAATATTTATATCGGGAAGTCCAGATTTTTTAGTTTCAAGAATGGCTAAAAAATGGGGTGCAGATGATTATTGTGGATCAATATATCATTTTGAAGATGGAAAACTTTCAGGTGATATCTCTCCAATGTGGGATTCTAAAAATAAAATGATAGCGATAAATAAGTTTTGTGAAAAGTATGATATCGATCTATCAGAAAGCTATGCTTATGGAGATACAAATGGAGATTATAGTATGCTTAATCTTGTTGGACATCCAAGAGCTATAAATCCTTCAAAAGAGTTATTATTAAAGATAAAAACAGAGGAAAATTTAAAAAATAAAACAGAAATTTTTGTAGAAAGAAAAGATGTAGTCTATAAAGTATCAGC
>NZ_DBGBQB010000207.1:0-1572 GCF_048470075.1 Cetobacterium sp.
GAAATTACCTTTGATTTTAAATTAGTTTTCATAATAACTTCCTTTTAAATCTTTTTCTACACTTTGAATTAATGGTGGATATGATTCATTCCTCTCTTCCCTTACTCCACTTATTTTTTTTAAGGTGTAATAAATCACATCGAAATAACTTTTTCTTTGATTCAATAGATAAAAAAATATCTTCATATCTGAATAAGTTAATTTTTTTAAAAATATTTTAAAACTATATGTTATAAAACTATTAATATCCACATTATAATCATATTTAAACATCTCATCAGCCAATCTCTTCAAATCCATTAAAATATCATATTGCAACAATGCCTGATTTTTATTTTTAGATTTAGCTGTCCAACTATTTCCATCTAAAACCACTCTATAACAAGACATAATCTCCCTAAAAAAATGTACTTTTCCCATCAATAATAATACTAAACTTAACTTTCCATCTCCAGGAGCTTTTTTTGAACAAAAAATATTTTTTTCTTTTTCACTCCAATTTTTCCAAAAGTTTTTACATACAAGACTTGCAGTTTGACCACAAAGATAGATTTGATTTAAATTTTCTTTTACTATATCATGCTCTTTATACAGAGGATGCATATCTTGATATTCTTTTAGTTTATTTTTATTCTTATCTACAACCAGCACATTATGATATGTAGCTATATAATCACTATTTTTTTCTAAAAAATCCACTTGTCTTTGCAATTTTGTTTTATCAATCCAATAATCGTCGCCTTCACATAGAGCCAAATATTTCCCTTTAGATTTTTCATATAAAAATTTAGAAACACATTCACCTTTTGAATACTGATTTTCTTTTTGATAAATTACCTTTATTAAATCAGGATATTTTTGCTCATATTTCATTAAAATTTCTGAAGTTTTATCTGTTGAAGCGTCATCATGAATAAGTATTTCATATTTAAAATTTACCTTCTGAGTTAAAAATCCCTCTAATGCATCAACTATATAATTTTCATGATTATAACTTAAACAACAAATGCTAACTACTATCTCTTCTGACATTTTTTCACCTGTTTTCATATTTTTAGAAACTATTTATCCCACCCAATAACTTTTTTTACAATTTTTTTTAATTTTTCAACCCTTATTTTTCTTCTGTTATAATTTCCACCTATCATTCTTTTATACTGTCTTATATTAACTCTATCATAAATTTCAATTCTTCTAATACTGTAGGGTTCTTCACCAAAATTGGCTGGTCCACTCTCTATAGCTATTCCATACTTATATCTTATATCTCGTAACATAATTTTATGGCTGTCATTAAATCTACCAAAAGGATAAGAAAAAGATAGTACCTCTCTATTCAATTCTTTTTCTAAAATCTCCTTACACTCTTTAATTTCATTAAATGCTATCTCTCTATCAACTACTAGAAGATCACAATGATTTCTTGTATGTCCTCCAAATTCTACTAATCCTGATTTTAGCATCTCCCTCATTTGATCCCAGCTCATAAGCTGTAATTTTTTTTCAAAAGGAAAATGTTCTTCATTATCCCATATGTTATAATCTAAATCTGTTACAGGATAGATAACAGCC
>NZ_DBGBQB010000208.1:0-1668 GCF_048470075.1 Cetobacterium sp.
AAGATTTAAATTTTGGGATACTTTTTTTATAATGATCAACTCCTTTTCAAGGTATTTTTTTATTTAGTTTTTCTGAAAAATTTAGAGTGCCAATTAAAAATAAAGTTATTGAAGAAACCATAATAATAAGTATTGCAGTATTAACGTAAACTGTAAGTAGACCTAGAAGATAGTTTCCAAAAGGAACTAAAATCCCTCCAAAAAATGATAAACTGGCAAAGAATCTTCCCTGTAAAGTTGGGTTAACCTTACTTTTTAATTGAGTGCTTAAAGGAATTAAAGATAAAGAGTTAAAGGAACCTGCCAAAAAATTAAGAGTTAAAAATATATAAAAATAATAAGTTTTACCAATCACACCTAAAAATAGGGCAATAAACCCCTGTATAAAGATACAGATAATCTCACCTTGATAGTAGAGTTTTATATTTTTCTGACTATGTGATACTTTAAGCATAATAGCAGAACCTATAAGTAATCCAAAAATTTCAGCAAAGTTGATAACTCCATATTGCCATTCAGAGATATTGATTACTTTTAATAGCGCAAAAGGAATAACTGTCATAGCAAGAGGTGCCATAAGAAAATTGATAATCATTAAAAGTAGATAGCTATTTTTTAAAAATCTCTGAGTTTTTACTAGATTAAAAATGTTAGAGCATTGAGCAAAAAAATAGACTCTATTCCCTGAGTTTTATATAGAAATACTCCTAAAATAGGGGATGTAAGTTCTGAAATATTATCTAAAATCCCTTGCCAACTATTTCCTTTTCCATAGAGAGATTCATCTATAATTCTGGGAAAGATAGAGACTGAGGAGATATCAAAAAATCTACCTATCACTTTTGAAATAGATATAAAAAGGGTTAAAAAACCAATGGAAAATCCATAACTATGATAGTGATACCAAAGAGCAAAGAATAGTGTAAACTGGAGTATATCAGTTATTATCATAATCTTTTTTTTATTTCTTTTTTCAATATAAAGACCAACAAATGGTAAAATCAGTAGTGCTGGTAAAAATGTAGTTCCCATAAAACTCCCCATTGCTCTACCAGAAGATGTTTTATCCAGTATAAGAAGGGGGATAGCCAAATTAAAAATAGAGTTTCCCACAGTGGAGGTAAAGCGACCAAATAAAAATAAAAATAGGTTTTTCATCTATTTTATCAATCCTCCTTTTTTATGGCTAAAAACTCAAGATATCTTTGATATAGTTGTTTTCGTACCATAAAATGGAATTGAAAAGAGAGAGTTATAAGTATCAGTATTCCCACTAAAAATACAATATCAACTTTTTCAATTATAACTCCAAATACGGCTATTCCCAGAGGTATTAAAATCTGTTTAGTCCCCATAAAAAGAGCAAAAAATTTGCCTTTTATATTGTTATCCACTTTTTCATGAAGCATTGAGTTAGTAGGAATCAATATCATGGAGTTAATTATAAACAGTGTTAAAATTCCAATTATAAAAACGATAACTCCTGCTCTATGACTTAAACTATAGCTCTGTTTTAATGTAAAATAAAAGAGAAAAAGGGCTATTGATTGCACAGGAATCATCAGTAAATATTTTTCCTTTAGTTTAAATCTCTTACTAAATCTAAAGACTATAATACTTCCAAGAAATAGACCACACATAGTTAAACTTTGAAGATAACCTATAAAT
>NZ_DBGBQB010000209.1:0-2028 GCF_048470075.1 Cetobacterium sp.
AGTGATATACTATTATAAGTTATAATTGTTAAAAACTCTTTTTTAAGGAGGATAAAAATTATGAAAAGAAAATGGATTTTAAAGGGTATTTTCTTAGGCACAGTATTTTTTCTATCCATACTTTTGATAAAACCTATTGGAATATCCACTCAGTTTAGTGTCGTTTCTGGAATGATTCACTCCTCACTTCAAGAGAATATAATCTTTAGAGAGGGAGCTGAATTTTATAGTTTGATTGATTATTATAATCAAGAGGGAATTGCTAAAAGTATTGTAACTCCCTATAACTATGGAATTATATTTATAGTTGGGACTTTTTTAGGGGGGATGTTAGGTAGAATATTTTTTAGAAAGAAAGAGGAGTTTATAGAGAAAGAAAGTATTTTAGAAAAAGATGAAATATCTCGAATAAAACTATTTATAGGTGGTATTCTTTTACTTTTTGGTGCAAGAATGGCTGGGGGATGTACAAGTGGACATATGATGAGCGGTGTTATGCAACTTTCGTTAAGTAGTATTATTTTTACGGTGGTTTTATTTCCAATAGCTATTATCGTAGCGAAAAAGGTTGGTGAATAATATGAGAAGTCTTTTTTTTGATAATATTCCACTTTTAGGATTGATTCTAGGAGTTCTTTTTGGTTTAGGACTATACTATGCAGGAGCAACCAATCGAGTTGTTATATCCAATATGTTAAAACTTAAAGATTTAACTCTTATGAAAATAATTATTTTTGCCATTGGATTTAGTATGTCTCTACTATATATAAGTGTAGCTTTAAAAATAATTTCGATAGATCACTTTGGTATTAAACCCATGAATATAGGAGTTGTCTTAGGAAGTGCTATTTTAGCTCTTGGATTTGGAATGATTGGGCTATGTCCAGGAACTGCGATTGCGAGTTTTGGAGCTGGTTATTTAAAAAGTATATATGTAATTTTAGGTGGAATTATAGGAGCTTTTCTTTTTACAATTTCATATCCCATATTAAAAAGTATCGGACTTTTTAAAGAGATGTTAGGTGGACAAACTACATTGTTTTTTCTGTCGGAAAAATATAATTTTATTTTTTATGGAACACCGTGGATTGGAGTTTTTATTGGGTTTGTTTTAATTGTAGTTTCTTTAATAATTCCATACTCATTAGAAAAATAAAAAAAGAGAGGTAGGGTTTTAAAACTCTACCTCTCTTATAATTTTAGGGATTATATCCAAAATATCAGTGGGAGTTATACAGTAGTGAGTAGGCGAAAAATATTCACCAGCCTTTCCATGAAAAAATACTCCTAAAATAGTAGCTTCCAATGGAGAGTATTTTTGACTGATAAAACTACCTATCATTCCACCTAGAACATCTCCCATCCCTCCTGTTGCCATAACGCTATCCCCAGTTGTATTTATAAAAATATTCTCATTCTCCCCTATTAAAGTTCTATGATCTTTTAAAAGTAGAATACAACCATATTTTCGTATAAACTCTTTGGCAACCACCTCTCTATTTAATTTTATATATTCAATATCCAAGTTTGTTAATCTAGAAAATTCACCATAGTGCGGAGTTAAAACTGTGGGAAAAGTTCTTTCTTTTAAAATATCTAGATTGTTATTTTTGGCTAAAATAGTTATACCATCTGCATCTATGACTATTGGTTTTTCAAATTTTAAAAGTAGCTCCTTTAAAAGGTGCTCATTTTTTTGATTGATTCCAAATCCACTTCCAAAAACTATAGATGAAAATTTATCTAAGTTATTTAAAATATTAGTTTCATCTAAATTAATTAACATAACCTCATTTAGTTTTACAGAAAAAATATTAAATGTTTCACGATAGCTTCCTAAAGAGGTTAGTCCTGAACCAGATTTTACAGCTCCCATACTTGAAAAAAAACCGGCCCCAACCATTCCTCGACTTCCACATAAAACTAAAGTATGACCAAAATCTCCCTTATAGGCTTCTGGGTTTCGTGGCCTATATATTCCTTTAATACAATCTAAATCTATAAAAATCATAAACATCCCCTATAAAT
>NZ_DBGBQB010000210.1:0-1614 GCF_048470075.1 Cetobacterium sp.
TTCAAAGTTGATTTATCAGAAATGATTCCTCTTAATTCATATGCTTTTGAAGTATATAAGTTACAAAAATATAAAAGTAATAAAGTTGGTTTTGTTAAATTCGAAAGTAATGATTACTCAGTTCTTCCAAATTTTTTAAGCAGTGAAGTTTGGCTAAAAATATTTGTTGATAAAATTGAAATTTTAGATAATAACTATAAACTTTTAACAGATCATAAAAGAACATATAAAAAAAATATAAAATCAACTAATTGGAAGGATTGGCTCAAAGTCTTAGAGCGAAAAATATCAGCACTTGAATACACTGATTTTTATCAAGAACTCCCTGAAATTTGGAAAATATATTTTAAATCTAAAGATTACATTGAAAAAAGAAAAATTGTCTCAGCTCTTTCTGAAATGCTAATAAGTAGTGATTTAAGTATGGCAACAAGAGCGCTTGAGTCTAATTTAGATAAAGGTATAAATGATGTTTCATCGCTAATTACAACTTTCAGGGCATTTAATGAGCCAAATAAAATATATACAGAGCTTAAGCCTGAGGAGATAAATACACCTTATCAAAATTCAATGGAACCAGAGTTATCAATATATGATATTTTAATGGGAGGGAACTAAATGGACACGCTAGAAAAGTACTGTAAAAAACTTAAGTTAGGTAGTGAGATTTTAGAGGAATATGAATCTATTCCTCTAAGTGATAAAAAAGATTTTTTAACAAATGTACTAGAGATAAGTATAAATTCTCAAGAAATTAGAAGGAAAAATAGGCTGATTGCTGAGGCTAAATTCGATGTTGTTAAAACATTTGAAGGCTATTGCTTTGATGATATATAATTACCCGAAGGCTTAAATTTAGAGGAAATTAAAACTGGTGATTTCATAGAAAAGAGTCACAATTTAATTTTTTATGGTTCCGTAGGAACAGGAAAAACATATTTAGCAACAGCGATTGGTGTTGAAGCTTGTAACCAAGGAAAAAGAGTTAGGTTTTTTAAGGTTGCTACTTTAATAAATGAATTAATAGACGCATATAATAAGGCAACTCTTGGTAGATTTTTGAAGAATTTAAAAAAATATGATCTAATTATTCTAGATGAACTGGGATATGTTCCAATAGGAGAAAAGGGCGCAGAACTACTATTTCAAGTCATCGCTGATTGTTATGAGCGCAAAAGTTTAATTATCACAACTAATATTGAATTTTCTAAATGGAATGGAATTTTCATGGATAAAAAGATTACAACTGCAATATTAGATAGAGTAATTCATTATGGACATTTAATAATTTTTAGTGGAGAAAGTTACAGATTAAAAAATGCTATATCAAGAAAAAATGCTGGTGCTCTTTAAAAGTGCTACAGTGCTGCTAAAAAAAGGGGAGTATAAATAATTTTGTGTAAATAATAATTGCAGACCTTCTAGACTAATGATGTAATAACATTAAAATCTAGGAGGTTTTTTTATGGCAAGAAAAAGAATTGTTTCTGAATCTAGAAAAAAAGTTATTCAAGATTTTCTCGCAGAATATCAACCTAAAACTGCTAAAGAATTGCAAGAAATTCTCAAGGATTTAATGGCTGATACTGTTCAATCTATGCTTGAAGCTGAAAT
>NZ_DBGBQB010000211.1:0-6062 GCF_048470075.1 Cetobacterium sp.
CTATATAATAACCTCAGATTTAGTAAAAAACAAGGAGGAAGAATTAATATGGCAGAAGTAGTACTAAGAAAAGTAGAGAAACAATACCCTAATGGATTTAAGGCAGTTCATGGAATTGATCTTAATATTAAAGATGGAGAGTTCATGGTATTCGTAGGACCATCAGGTTGTGCAAAATCGACAACTCTAAGAATGGTTGCAGGATTAGAAGAGATTACAGGTGGAGAGATCTATATAGGAGATAAGCTAGTTAATGACTTACCTCCAAAAGATAGAGGAATTGCAATGGTTTTCCAAAACTATGCACTTTATCCACATATGACTGTTTATGACAATATGGCATTTGGATTAAAAATGGCAAAAGTTCCTAAAAATGAGATTGATAAGAGAGTTAAAGAAGCTGCAGAAAAGCTTGAAATCACAGATCTTTTAGATAGAAAACCAAAGGAGATGTCTGGAGGACAAAGACAGAGGGTTGCAGTTGGAAGAGCTATTGTTAGAAAGCCTGAGGTTTTCTTATTTGATGAGCCTTTATCAAACTTAGATGCAAAACTTAGAGTATCTATGAGAGTAAGAATAACTCAACTTCATAAACAATTGAAAGAAGAGGGACAAAATGCAACAATGATCTATGTAACTCATGACCAAGTTGAAGCAATGACAATGGGAGATAGAATTTGTGTGTTAAATTATGGAAAGATTATGCAAGTAGACACACCTTTAAATCTATATAATACACCGGCAAACAAATTTGTAGCTGGATTTATAGGATCACCTGCAATGAATATAGTAAAGGCATCTTTAGTTTCAGAAGGGGATAAAACTTTTGTAAAATTAGCAAATGGGGACAGATTAGAGTTACCAAAAGAGAAAGCTGATAAAGTTAAAGGGCATGTAGGAAAAGAGGTTTGGTTTGGAATAAGACCAGAAAATGTAGGAAATAAAAATACTGCAAAAGCTGGAGATTCATCATTGGCTGGAAAAGTAAATATAGTAGAGCAGATGGGTAATGAGGAGTTTATCTATTTCTTTGTAGGAGATACACAGTATACAGCAAGAATTCCAGCAGAAAAATCAACTGGTGCAAGTTTTAATCAACAGGAAAATTTCTATTTTGAAATGGATAAGTGCCATCTATTTGATATAGAAACAGAAAAAAATATAACTATTTAATTGAGTATATAAAAAAAAGAGGCTATTTGCCTCTTTTTTCATTGTTTTTTCAATAAAAACTTGCTTCTATTCAAAAAAAGAATTAAAATAATGTTAATCTGTATTAAACAAAATCAGGAGGAGATTAAATGAGATTAAAAAATGTGATGCTTATAGGAACGTTAACAACCTCTTTTCTATTGGCAAAAGAGGTAGATATAAAGATAATATCTAGCTCAGATGTTCATGGAAGAGTTATTCCTTGGGAATATTCTGGAGATTCATATGTTTCAGGAAGTTTTAGCCAGATAGATACATATGTAACTAAGGAAAAAAAAGGAAATAATAACATTATCTTAGTAGATGTTGGAGATGCTATTCAAGATAACTCTGTGGAAAAATTTTCAAAGGTTTTTCCAAATCCTGTTGCAAAGGTTATGAATGCAATGGAGTATGATATATTTGTGCCTGGAAACCATGAATTTAATTTTGGTATAGATGTGTTATCAAAATATACACAAGACCTTAAAAGTAAATCGTTAGCATCAAACCTTTTCTATAAGAAAGATGGAAAAGAGTTTTTAGAGGGAGCAACAATAGTAGAAAAAGATGGTATTAAAGTTGGATTTATAGGTGTCACAACTCCTCTTATCACTAAATTTGAAGCGGATACGGGAAATGTTGAGGAGTTAGAGGTAATAGATTCTATTCCTGCAATAAAAGTACAGGTTGAAAAATTAAAAGGGAAAGTGGACGCTATAGTTTTAGTAGCTCATATGGGATATGACAATGAGAATGGAATACCTGGAAGTGGAGTAAAAGATATTGCAAATGCTATTCCTGAAATAGATGTTATTTTATCTGGGCATGCTCATAAAGAGATTTCAAGTAAAATAGAGAATGGAGTAATAATTACTGCACCATACAAATATGGACAAAATTTATCTATAGTTGGTTTAAAATTTGATACTGATAAAAAATTAAAACTTGTATCAAAAGAGGCAAAAACTGTTTCATTAAAAGGGGTTGAAAATAGTGAAAGAGTGGATAAGATATATATGCCTTATCATGAAAAATTGAGAGAGGAAGCCAATATAGTTATAGGAAAAGCAACTAATCCTCTTGTACCTAAGGATAAAGTAAAAGGTATTCCTAGTATATATGTAGAGGATACAGGACTTGCTACTTTTTTACATAATGTTATGTTAAATTATAGTGATGCACAAGTTGTTGCACTATCTCTGGATAGAGATGACTCTAAATGGGAAGCTGGAGAGGTAAAGAAAAAAGATATTGCCTATAATTATCGTTATACTGGAGGAGAGATAACTGTTTATGAGTTTACAGGAAAAGATTTAAAAAAATATATGGAGTGGTCTGCTCAGTACTTTAATACTTTAAAGCCAGGAGATTTAACTATAAGTTTTGATTTAGATAGAAGATCTTTTAAATATAGCTTATATGATCAATTTGGAGGAGTTAAGTATAAGATTGATTTAAGAGAGGAAAAAGGAAACAGAATAAAAGATTTAAAATTAATGGATGGAACTCCTATAACAGATGATATGAAGATTAAAGTTGGAATGAACTCATATAGATTTGATATGTTGGCTAAAAAAGGTGAAATTTTTGAAAATAGAAATATACCTATTTTATGGGATTCTAAAACAGAGTATGGGAAAGCTGAGGGAACTATTCAACAGCTAGCTATGAAATATATCCAGGAGAAAAAGGTTATAGATGGATTGCCAGATAACAATTGGGAGATTATAGGATTACCGCAAGATAAAAATCAAACTATTGCGGTTGAACTTATAAACAGCGGGAAATTAAGCTTACCTCAAGAGGGAAGAGCAACAAATATAAGATCAATAACTGTGAAAGATATAGAAAAATAAGTAAAAAAGTCATAGAGAAATCTATGACTTTTTTGCTTTGAGATGGTTAGATATGATATAATAGTTCAACTTTAAAATTATATATTATATTGGAGGGGTATTTTGAAAAAATTTTTAATTAATTTTTTGTTTTTTTCATCATTAGTTGTCGCTCAAGAAAAAGCGACACTATTATATTTTAATGATTCTCATGTGATTTATCCAGTTGTGGATAAACATGGGGAAAGAGGTGGAGTTGCCAGAGCTAAAACTATAGTAGACTCTATAAAAAAAGGAAATAAAAATACTGTGGTACTCCAAGGTGGGGATCTTGGAGGTGGAGTTTTATTCGGAGCTGTTTATCATGGATTTCCAATGATTGAAGCTTTTAATAAGATGCCTATAGATATATCAAATTTCGGACAACATGAGTTTGACTTTGGAGTGACAGAAGCAAGAAATCTAATGAATAAATCTAAATTTCAATGGATAAGCAGCAATTTAAAAGAGAGTTCAGGAAAACCATTTAATGGTTCCAGTGAGTATATTGTAAAAAATATGGGAAATTTTAAAATTGGTTTTTTAGGAACTACTGATGGAATGGAAACAACAATTCAGACATCTGAGATATATCAAGAGGATATAATAAAAAGTGTTGGAGAAAACTTGGAAAAGTTAAAAGGGGAGAGAGTTGATTTTATAGTTCTTTTAACTCAATCAGAGCCAGAGTTAAATATTGAAATTTTAGAAAAATATCCTGACATAGATGCTATATTAGCGGAGGAAAAGTCTGAAAAATATAGCTATGTGACATATGTTAATGAAAAGCCAATTGTTTCTCCACAAGGAAATATGGGATCCATTGTAAAAATTGATGTATTTAAAAATAAAAAAGGAAAAATAAAGCAAACCTTGGAACTTATCCCAGTTAATAGTTCGGTTTTACCAGATAAAGAGATGTTAAAACTGGAAGAGTTCTATAAAGAGAGATTGGATAGAGATTTGGGAGTTGTTATTGCTAAGAGTAATGTAAAATTAGATTCTGGGTTTGGAGAAAATCATCATGCTAGATATGAGGAGAGCAATATTGGAAATTTAATAGCAGATGCATATAAAGAACACTTTAATACTGAGATTGCATTTATGAATGGAGGAGGGATTAGAGCAAATATTGAGGCAGGAGATTTTAGATTAAGAGATGCTATATCAATATTACCATTTTCAAATAAAATAGGAGCTTTTAAATATAGTGGAAAAACTATTGTTGAAGCATTAGAGCATGGAGTGAGTAGTGTAGATAAAAAAGCTGGAAGATTTTTACAGGTTTCAGGTTTAAAATATAGCTATAATCCAAAGGGAGATGTTGGAAATAGAGTTGAGAATGTAACAATAGATGGAAAACCAATAGAGTTGGAAAAAATATATACTGTAGCTCTTCCATTATACATAAAAAATGGTGGAGATGGATTCCAGATGTTAAAGGATTCGTTGGGTACAATAGAGATAGATTCAGAAAAAAGTATAGATTCAGATATTTTTATAGATTATGTTAAAAAAGCAAAAGTTTTAGAGCCAAAACTGGAAGGAAGAGTAGTGTTGAAACAATAAAAACTGCTATTTTTAATTTGACATATCCCAAATAATGAGCTATATACCTATATTAGTTATATTGATATGGGAGGGGAAACTATGAGAAGTAAAATGTTTTTATTGACAGGAGTTTTAGCAATCAGTGCAATGAGTAATGCTGCTGAGCCAAAAAAGGATGTAAAGTTTACAGAGGTACCATATGGAGCCTGTGCAAAAGAGATGACAGTGGAAGTTAAAGATGGTAAAATACTGTCTTTTTCAGCAGTTAGAGGTTGTCCAGGAAATCTAAATGCAATTTCAAAACTGTTACCTGGAATGGAAGTGGATAAAGTTATTGCTCTTTTAGATGATAATCCTTGTTCAGGAGCTCCAATAAAAGGGTTATCATCATGTATGGATAATTTGGTTGAAATGTTGAAATACCACGTTAATGGAGAGGGAGATGGACATACAGCAGAGCTTAGAAAAAAGCAAAGAGCACAAAAAATTGCATTTTCATATAATGGGCATGTTTGCTCAGGTTGTGGATTATGCGATTCACAATTTTCATAATAAATTTAAGAAATTAATTATAAAAAAATTGCAGATTTTCTGCAATTTTTTTGTTGTAGATTCTTTTGTTTAATATATGATAAGTCTTCAATATATTCCTCTTCAGCTATTTCCAGTGCTGATTTGATATTGAAGTATACAACTCTTAACGCTTTTTCTAAAATTAGATTGTTGTATAGTCCATATGTTATCATCTCCAGCCGCACCTAAAGACTTTTTATTTCCTCTAAAGATAAGTCTGTCTTTTCTGATATTATTTCATCTGATAATATTCCTTTTAAAGATTTGGCAATTTCTAACTTTACTTTTCTTTCTCCCTCTGTTAATCCTTGTTGAATTCCTTTTTTCAATCCTTTTTCCTCTGCTGATAGCAGTGCATTTAATCTATCATTTCTTGCATTTTCACGCATACGATAGTTCTCAGCTTCCTTTGGGTCTCTACTTATTCTTGCAAGTTCCTCTTTAGCTTCTTGTAACTCTTCAATTTTTCTCTCTAAATATATTACTTTTTCATTGTTTGGATCTTCTAAAAATCCTACCCAAACACTTAATAAATCTGATTCACCTATACTTGTTTTAGCCAGTATATCTAGTCTTGAAAAGCTACCTTCAATATACTCTCTTGTTATTTCTGTATTTTTTAGTTTAACCATCTATAATGGGGTCTTTAGGTTTTATACAAGCATTTAAAAAAGATATTAATATTCTTGGATGTTTCTCTGAACCAAAAATATTTTTAAAAACATAATCAACTTTTGGATCAAATAATTGAGTACACATACAACATCACCTCTTAATCTTTATTTTTATTATACCTTGATATGTATATAATATCAACATATTACTCCAACACTTGTACTTTTTTTATTTAGAAAATGGCATATATTAGGC
>NZ_DBGBQB010000212.1:0-5004 GCF_048470075.1 Cetobacterium sp.
TTATATACTATTGTGAATATGAAGTGTTTTTTAAAAAAACTTATTGTTTAATAAACGGGAGGAAATGAAAATGAAAATATTTTCTAAATTACAAAAGATAGGGAAAGCATTGATGTTACCTATTTCTATTTTACCAGCTGCTGGTATATTATTGGCTTTTGGAGATAGATTGAATCTTCCATTAATGACTAATGCTGGAGGAATATTATTTGATAATTTACCATTGCTATTTGCTGTTGGTGCAGCGGTTGGATTGGCTGGTGAATCTGGGATTGCAGCATTAGCTTCAATTGTAGCTATATTAATAATAAATTCTACCGCTGGAATTGTAGCAGGAGTAACACCAGAAATGGCTTCTCAAGGTGGAGCATATGCTAGTGTTATGGGGATTCCAACTTTGCAGAGTGGGATATTTAGTGGACTTATATCTGGAGTGTTAGCTGCAACAATGTACAATAAATTTTTCAATATAAAATTACCAGATTTTTTAGGTTTTTTTTCAGGAAAAAGATTTGTTCCAATTATTACAGCACTTTTTGCATTTTTAATAGGATTAGGTTTTCCATTTGTTTGGGAACCAATTCAAAATACAATTGGGCTACTATCTAAATTGGCAAATGGGGAAAACCAAGCACTTTCAACTTTTATTTTTGGATTTACTGAAAGAGCATTAATCCCAACTGGATTGCATCATATTTTTTATTCTCCTTATTGGTTTAATTTTGGGGAATATACTACACACTCTGGAAATATTATAAATGGAGATCAAGCGATTTGGTTTAAAATGTTTGAAGAGGGAGTAAAAAACTTTTCATCAGAAAGTTATAAAAATGCAGGAAAATTTTTACAAGGGGAATATCCTCTAATGCTAATGGCTTTACCAGCCGCAGGATTAGCAATGTATCATGAAGCTCTTCCTAAAAATAAAAAATTAGTTGCAGGAATATTGTTATCAGCAGCGTTTACTTGTTTTTTAACGGGAATAACGGAACCTATTGAATTTACATTTATATTTGTAGCACCTGTTTTATACCTTTTTAATGCAGTATTTGCAGGAATATCTTATATGATGATGTATCTATTAAACGTACATATTGCTAAGTCGTTTTCTGCAGGATTTATTGACTTTTTATCATTTGGAATATTACCATCTTTATCAGGATATGAAACAAATTATATGATGGTTCTTATTTTTGGAACTGTTATGGCAATGTGCTATTATTTTGGATTCAGATTTTTAATAAGAAAATTTGATTTAAAAACACCTGGAAGAGAGGCATTAATAAATGATTTGGAAAATCAAAATGATAAATTTACTGATAAAGAGATTGCAGCAATGGCAATAAATTACTTAGGTGGAAATGAGAATATCAATTCTATTGATTATTGTATAACAAGATTGAGAGTTGAAGTAAAAGATACCTCTTTGGTCAATGAAGAAGGTTTTAAAAAATTGGGATCAAGTGGAACTATAAAAGTAGGAAAGTATGGAGTTCAAGTTATATTTGGAGCAAAAGCACAATTTATAGCTGGAGATATAAGAAATCTTTTAAAAAATTAAAAATATAGATATCTAAAAAACACGATTTTTAAATAAATCGTGTTTTTTATTTTATCAAAATACTCTAGAAAATTATTTTTTCTATCAGTGAGAAACAATTCATAGATAGCTCAATATATCAATGTAAATTTATTTCAATGGCAGCAATTAAAAATATAATTGAAACCAAGGTAATTACAATCATAAATGGGAATATGAATTTTAACCACTTTATAAAATTTATATCAGCAAAACTTAAAAATGCCATTGTTACAGCCATCGTAGGGAAAATAAGATTGGTAATACCATCACCCATCTGAAAGGCTATGATAGCTATTTGTCTAGAAATTCCCACAATATCAGATAATGGAATCATTATGGGCAGAGTGATCATAGCTTGTCCACTCCCAGAAGGGATAAATATATTGATTATTCCTTGAGTAAAAAACATTCCTATTGCAGTAAAAATAGGATTAGAATTTTTTAGAAAATTTGCCAAAAATTTGATTATGGTATCACTAATTTTAGATTGCTCAAGAAGTACTTGAATAGTTCTAGCCAATCCAACGGCCATAGCCGCAGGAAGTATAGACTTACATCCATCTATATAGATACCTGTAAATTTATTTAATGAGTATCTGTTGACTAATCCTGCAAAGAAAGCTCCAATAATATATATTGATGACATCTCAATAATGGACCATTTAAACTTAAGAGTTCCAATAATAATTACAACTATTGTAATTGCAAAAATAATCATTGTTATTTTTGATGTTTTATCAAAAACGCTTTCATACAAAACTCTATTAGATTCAACATCATTTTTTCGCTCTATCTTTTTTGCATATCTTATTAAAAAAATATTAACTACAACTAAATAAACTATAAGAAGTAATACTCTAAACCCTATTCCAGAAAACATTGGTAGACCAGATATATTATGGGCTATTCCTACAGTCCAAGCGTTAGTGGGACCAGCTGTCCATCCTATAATCAAGCTTAATAAAGGAATACTTATCCCCAATAACTTATCATATCCAAGCTCCAAACTTAAAGCAACACATATGGGAGCAAATGGAATTATGGCTTCTAACATTGAAGGAAATGCTCCAATTATTCCAAAGAAAATAGAGAGTGCAATAATAATAATTTTATTATTTCCTCCAAATTTTTTAAGAAGAGCAATAAGAGATTTTTTTATCGCTTCATTTGAGTCAAAAACTTGTATTGCACCACCAGTTAAAAGAATCATAACAAGAAGCATAGATGAAGAGTTTATCCCTTGAGGAATAGCTTTAAAAAAATCAAATATTCCAATAGGATTGCTTTCGATTATAGTAAAAGTCGTTGGATCTACAGTTGTTTTTCCATTTGATATAACCCTTGAAAACTCTCCTGCTGGAATAAAATAGGTACCTATACCAACAACTATCATTATGATAATAAGCATGGTGTATGTATTGGGAAATTCAATTTTTCTTTTTTTAACTTGTTTTTTATTCATAACCTTGCCTTTCAATTAATTTGATATGTCATAAAATTCTATTTTTTATCTGAGTAAATATATCAAACACAATGCCCTTAGCTGCCCATATTTTATAATCTCTGTCAAAATTTTCAGGTGTTAATGTCATAATAGTTTCAGATAAAATTGTGGAGACAACTTCTTGTATATCATCAAAATCATTAATAATATTTTTATTTAGAAGATATCTCTCAGCTTTTTCTAGGACAACTGGCTTTGAAGAGATAGCTCCAACAACAATATCAATTTTTTCTACAATTTGATTTTTTAAACTAAATCCTATACATAGGCCTATTCTTGAAATTGTTAATTTTTGTCTAAATCCAAGCTTTAAAAAAATTGATTCATAATTATAAATCACAGGGATTTTAAATTTTAAGATAGCTTCATCACTATTTAATTTGATTTTTCCAGGTCCTAAAATAAACTCCTTTATAGGAATATCAATTAGTTCACCTTTAGAGGAAGCTATGGTAACTATAGTATTTAACATATATAGAACAGGAAGCAAATCTGCAGCAGGAGAAGCATTGCCAATATTTCCGCCGATAGTCCCATTATTCCGTATTTGTACCGAACCTATATCTTTACAGGCATCTACAATACATGTGAAGTATTTCTGAATAATTTTATTATTTTGAATCTCTGTATGAGTAAGTGAGGCTCCTATCTCTATATAGTCATTATTATTTAAAGATATTTCTTTACTCTCCTTCACATTACCAATGTATAATAAAGCATCAGGAATAATGACTTTTTTATTTAATGAGATTCCTAAATCAGTTCCACCACTAATAATTTTGCTATTTTTTGTCATATTTTTTAAAAAAAGATACAACTCTTCTAAGTCATTTGGAATATAATGTTTTATCACCTATACTTCACCCCTTATCGCTTTTGCACTTTTTTTAACAGCACTAATAATTTGGACATATCCAGAACAACGACATATGTTTCCTGAAAGAGCTATTTTAATCTCCTCATCATTGGGATTTTTATTCTCATATAGTAATGCCTTTGTAGACATTATCATTCCTGTTGTACAATAACCACATTGTATTGCAATCTCTTCCAAAAAATATTTTTGAATAATGTCTAATTCTCCATTTTTATCCAATCCTTCAATAGTCAATACCTCTTTTCCTTGAAGTGTAATAGCATGAACCAAACATGAGTGAACAGCTTTTTTATCAATAATAACGGTACAAGCACCACACTCCCCTTCTGCACATCCCTCTTTTGTTCCTGTTAAATCAAGATCTTTTCTTAGAATATCTATTAATCTTTTCTCAGGACTTACCTCTAACTCCACTTTTTTTTCATTTACTATAAAGTTTAATTTCATTGTTTTTCACCTCTTTTTTGTAGATATTTTACAATGGCATCAGGATTTAAAGGCATTGTTCCTAAGGAGGAATTAAGAGCATTGTTAATGGCACCTGAAATAGCTGGAACAACTGGAACTATTGCTACCTCTCCAATTGATTTGGCTCCAAAAGGACCATCGGTATTTCCCTCCTCTATAAAAAAGACTTCTGTATCTGGTATTTCATAACAATTAATTAAATGATAATCTTTGAAACTTCCAGTACTTTTACCAAGACTATTAATTGTCATTTTTTCAGAAATAGCAGCACCAATACCCATTAGTATGGCTCCCTGGATTTGAGCAATACAAAGCTCTTTATTTATGACCTTACCAATGTCATGAAAAGCCATATATTTTAAAACTTTTGTCATCCCTGTAAAAGTATCAACTTCTACTTGTGCAAAATGTGCTGCAGTAGTACCTGGATTGCTTTCGTTTTTATAATGCACAGAAACAAAGAGCTCTTTCTGTTCAACAAACATTGAATGGAATACTATTTCTTTAAAAGAAATACTAATATTGTCATCAAATTTTGATATAATATGTCCATTTTTTATATCTAAAAAATTG
>NZ_DBGBQB010000213.1:0-1790 GCF_048470075.1 Cetobacterium sp.
GATTAAAATTGAGATTAGATAAGTTTTTAGTAGAGTGTGGAATAGGGAGCAGAAGCGAAGTGAAAAAACTTATATCTTCTGGTGCTATAACTATAGATGGAAATATTTGTAAGGACAATAATAAAAATATAGATGAGAAAAACAGTGTTGTTGAATACAAAGAAAGAAGAGTTATATATAAGGAGTTCAGATACTATAAGTTATATAAAATAGATGGGTATATAACTGCCACAGAGGATAAAAAAGAAAAAACAGTGATGGAGCTTCTACCTGATTGGGTTAATAAAAAAGATCTTTTCCCAGTTGGAAGGTTGGATAAAGATACAGAGGGTTTATTACTTTTTACAAATGATGGTAAGTTAGCTCATGAAGTTACCTCTCCAAAGAAACATGTGGATAAGATATATAGAGTTTTATTGAAAAATGAGATTGGAGAGGGAGAGATAGAAAAACTTGAAAGTGGAGTGGATATAGGTGGATATATAACTCAACCAGCTAAAGCTGAAGTTATAAATTTAAAAGAAATTCTTCTGAATATAAGAGAGGGGAAGTTTCACCAAGTTAAAAAAATGTTGAAAGCAGTTGGTAATGAGGTTATCTATTTAAAAAGAGAAACTTTTGGAAAACTAACTTTAGATGATATGGCTCCATGTGAAGTTAGAGAGATTGAAAGAGAGGATATAATCTAATTTTATATCTATTTTCCATAAATAAAATGATAGGACTTTTTAGGAGGAACATTGAACGAAATTATTATTAAGGAAAAACATGAGATAAGTACCCAGCGTAGGAAGAGAAAAAGTAAAGAGGAAAAGAAAAGTATATTTGAAATATATAAATCACCAAAAACTATGAAGGATTACTTTTTCTATTTAAAGGATTTTCTGACTTATGTATATGATGGAGATTCTCCCATAGAGGGAGATGAGATAATTGAACTTATGACTGGAATAGAAAAAAGTGATATTGAAGATTATCTATCCCATCTTCTAAATGAGAGAGAGATGAAAAAAACATCTGTAAATAAAGTTATATCATCTTTAAAATCTTTATATAAAGAGTTGGAAAAAAATGGATATAACAATCCTTTTAAATATATTGGTCTTTTTAAAACGGCTAGGAATTTGGATAATATATTAAAGGTATCCTTTGACGATATAAAGGAGATATTAAAAAATTATAAAGTCAATGGAGAAAAAGAGTACCGAAACACTCTTATTCTTCATACACTTTTTTATACTGGAATGAGAAGTCAGGAACTTCTATCCCTACAGTTTAAACATATTTTAAAAAGAAATGGAGAGTACTTCGTAAAATTAGAAAAAACCAAAAGTGGAAGAGAACAGTATAAACCATTGCATAACTTTTTAATAAATAAAATCTCAGATTATAAAAATTACTTAATCAATGTGTATGGAGTGAATGAGGATGAACTAGAGGAGAGATATCTATTTTGTAGTTCCTTTGAAAAAAATAGACCTCTATCATATAGAGCACTTTACAATGTTGTCCAAGAGATGGGGCAAGTTATAAATAAAGAGATTAGTCCACATAATATTCGTCATGCCATTGCAACAGAACTTTCATTAAATGGAGCAGATTTAATAGAGATTAGAGACTTTTTAGGTCACTCAGATACAAAAGTTACTGAGGTTTATATAAATGCCAAATCATTAATTGAAAAAAAGGTGCTTGATAAAATACCTGTGCAATCTATGGACGATTAATTTAAAATCGCATTTAAAATATGTATTACTGTGTCATAAAAATAATTTTAACACAAATAATGG
>NZ_DBGBQB010000214.1:0-8764 GCF_048470075.1 Cetobacterium sp.
GAATACTCCATCAAATAATAACTTCGATAGATTCATCAATCTGTCTTTTCGATGAAAAGTTACAACTTATAATAAAAAATAGTAGATTTAATTATCTGTATGAAAAGGATAAATTGAGTTATTTGAATTTAATAAAAGATATGGAGATTATAGATATAATAAAAAAAGCGACACGTGAAAAACAAAACCAAAAAGCAGAAGTCTATATTTTAAGACTTAAAAGATATTTTAGTGTCAATGTAAAATATTTGGAGCAGGATGAAAGATATCTTTTATCAGTGAAGGATATTACTCAAACTAAAGGGATGATAGAGGTTCAAAAAACTTTTATAAGCAATGTTAGTCATGAGTTAAAAACACCTTTAACTAATATAAAGGGCTATGTAATTGCTTTAGAAGATGCGCCAGACCCTTTAAGAGGTCAATTTATAAAAACGATAAGAAATAATATAGATAAGTTGGAAAATATAATTATAGATTTTTTAAATATCAGTAAAATAGAGAGCTCCAATATAGTAAATATAGAGAAAATACCAGTAAATAGATTAAAAACAGAGTTACATGCTATTTTAAATGAGAGAATAAAAACTAGTGGAGCAAATATAACTTATAATTTAAATCTTTTAAATAAAGAGAATGAGTTAAAAATTGATTTTGAAAAGATTTTAACAATTCTAAAAAATTTAGTTGAAAATGCAATTATTTATAGAGGAAATACAACACCAGAAATAGAGATCTCTATAATTGAAACCAAAAATAGATATAAAATAGGAGTTAAAGATAATGGCGTAGGAATAGCTCCTGAAGAGGTAGAAAAGATATTTGAGAGATTTTATAGAGTTGATAAAGCTAGAACTAGTAATAAAGCTGGAACAGGTTTAGGACTTTCTATAGTGAAGGAACTTGTTGAAAGATGTGGTGGAAAAGTGGATGTAATTTCCAAAGAGGGAAAGGGAACTATTTTTATATTTACAATCTTGAAATAAGAATTTACAAATTAAAATAGGTATGCTATAGTAAATTAGAACAAAGTAACCAAAAAGGGGGATAAAATGGCTAAGGTAAAAAATATAGTAGTTGCACATGCAGCTCAGATGAGTCAACAAGTAGGAGGAGCTGTAGATATATTTGGTTCTTTTGATAATATAATTCAACCAATATTTCCTCATCCAATGATGAGATTATCAATTGTTTTAACTTTTGAAGAGATCACAAAACCAACGGTATTTGAGGTTAGATTAAATGGACCAGAAGATGATTTAATATCAAGAGGAGAGTTAACTCCAATGGTAGATCCACTTGGTGTTGGAAAGAAAATCGTAGATATAGATAGATTTTTAGTTAAAAATAGAGGAAAATATACAATCGATATTTTTGAAAAAGAGGGCGAGGAGTTAAAGTTCCTAAAAACAGAAACACTATTTATAGCTGAATACCCTCCTCAAAGAAGATTCACACCTGAACAAGTGGAAGAGATATCTAAAAATGATGAGTTAATAAGAAGTGTAAAAACTGAGTTTAAACCATTTGGTTTTGAAAATACTATAAAACTTCAGCATAATCTATTGAAAGATGCTCCAATAGAGGAGGGATTTTTAGCTATTCCTGAAAATGATAGATTGGAGATAGATGGACAGATTGTAGAGTTAACAGGAGTGAGAAGACAGATAGAGTGGATGTTTGGAAATCCTATTCCAAAAGAGGAAGAAAAAAAGGAAGAGACTACTGAAACGACAGCAACTGAAGAAAAATAGTTAATTAAAGCTGCTTTTAAAGCAGCTTTTTTTTTAAAAAATAAAAAAAGTATTTGACAAGGAATAAAAAAAATGATACTATTTCTGTGTACGGAAGGTTACCCTAACTGGTAAGGAACCGGTCTTGAAAACCGGCGTCGCAAGACTTCAGAGTTCGAGTCTCTGACCTTCCGCCATAAAGGATGGTGAAGTGGCAGAGTGGCCTAATGCACTCCCCTGCTAAGGGAGAGTACGGTTAATCCCGTACCGTGGGTTCAAATCCCACCTTCACCGCCATTTATAAAAGATATTTAAGGTAGAATGACTACCTTTTTTTTATAACTAAAATGTGCATCCGTGGCTCAATTGGATAGAGCACCTGACTACGGATCAGGGGGTTAGGGGTTCGATTCCTCTCGGGTGCGCCATAAGAAAATTAAAAAGACAGTTTTAAACTGTCTTTTTTTTATTTCTTATATGCATTTCCAATTAAACCAACTGCTGTTTTAGCTGCAGTAATCTGTTTTCTAGCTATCTCTCTAGCTTTAGCCGCACCTTTAGCTAAAACCTCTTCAACATATTCCATGTTATTAGCTAATTCCTCTCTCTTCTCTCTAGCTTCTTTAAAATAATCTAGAACAGCATTTAAAAGTTCAGTTTTAGCATGACCATAACCATAATTACCAGCTACAAACTTTTTCTTCATCTCTTCAACTTGCTCTTTTGTTGCAAAAAGCTCATAAAGTTTAACAATGTTATTATCTGGGTCTTTAGGTTCTTCTAAAGGAGTAGAATCAGTGACAATACTCATAATCTGTTTTTTTAATTCCTTTTTTGAAGCAAACATATTTATTGTATTTCCATAAGATTTACTCATTTTTTGACCATCAGTTCCAGGAATAACAGCTAAATCCTCTAAAATTTGAGGCTCTGGAAGTTTGAAAAGTTCAACCTCATACTGCTGATTAAATTTCATAGCAATATCTCTAGTCATTTCTAAGTGTTGTTTTTGGTCCTTTCCTACAGGTACAATATCAGCGTTATACATAAGTATATCTGCAGCCATAAGAACTGGATAAGTTAGAAGACCAGTGTTAGGAGTGAATCCTTTAGCAGTCTTGTCTTTATATGAGTGCCCTCTCTCTAGAAGTCCAACAGGAGTGATGTTAGAAAGTAACCACATAAGTTCAGTGTGCTCAGGAACATCTGATTGTAAAAATATTGTTGATTTTTCTGGGTCAAGTCCCAAAGCTAAGTAGTCTAAAACTATATTGTAAGAGTTTTCTCTCAATGATTTTGGATCAGTAAGAGATGTAAGTGAATGATAGTCAGCGATAAAATAAAACCCTTCATATTTATCTTGATTTTCTATAAATTGTTTCATAGCTCCAAAATAATTACCTAAATGTAGTATTCCACTAGGTTGAATACCAGATATACTTCTTTTCATAAAAGCTCCTTTTATACTAATAATCTATTTTTATATATAAGTTTACATTATTTTACTAAAATTATCAATAGAACATGAAAAATGTTGTTAAAGATGAAAAAATTCAATATAATTAAATAAAAAGTAAAGGAGTGGAATTATGAAAGAGAAAATAGAAAAATTTAAAAAGATGATAAAAGAGAAAAAAATGATAGATTCTATGTTAGCTTTACTTCAATGGGATTTGGAAACACAAGCACCAAAAGGTGGTTATAAATTGCTCTCTGAAATGATAGGAGAATTGAGTTTAAAAAGTTATAATTTAACCACGTCTCAAAGTTTTTTTGAAATATTAAGTGATTTAAAAAAAGATATAGATATGTTAGATGAAGTTACAAGAAAAGAGATTGAACTTTTAGAAGAGGAGATAGAGAAAATAAAAGTCATTCCTAGTGAAGAGTATAAGATGTACTCAGAACTTACTGCAAAGGCACAGGGAATTTGGGAAGTGGCAAGAGAAAAAAATGATTTTGAAAGTTTTGCTCCTGTGTTGGAACAGATTTTTAATTTTAATAGAAAATTTATAGAGTATAGAGGCGTAAAATTAGAGGATATATACTCAGTAATTTTAAATGATTATGAAAAAGGTATGAGTGTAGAAAAATTAGATTTTTTCTTCGATGAGTTAAAAAAAGAGATTGTACCTCTTTTAAAAGAGATAAATAAAAATAAGAGAGAGTTTCAAGATAAGATAAAGTTTCAAGTGGCAGAGTGTGATCAAGAAAATTTTTCAAAAGAGATTCTAAAATATATTGGATTTGATCTAGAGAGAGGAATAATCTCTAAGAGTGCTCATCCATTTACATTAACTGTCAATAGGGATGATGTTAGATTGACAACAAGATATATAAAAGATTTACCATTTTCCAGTGTGTTTAGTACAATTCATGAGGGGGGACATGGAATCTATGAGCAGAACATAGATGAGAGTTTAAAGGATACTATTTTAGCTGATGGAGCCTCTATGGGTATACATGAATCTCAATCAAGATTTTATGAAAACATTATAGGAAGAAGCAAAGAGTTTTGGTATGGTCTTTTGGAAAAAAGTAAATTCAAATATAAAGAGTTAGATAGATTATCTTTGGATGAGATATACAAAGGTATAAATGAAGTTTCACCATCTTTGATTAGGGTTGAAGCGGATGAATTGACATATTCACTACATATAATGGTACGTTATGAAATAGAAAAAGGGATTTTATCAGGTGAGTATATGATAAAAGATTTACCACAGATATGGAATGAAAAAATGTATGAATACTTAGGAGTAGTGCCTAAAAATGATTCAGAGGGTGTACTACAAGATGTTCATTGGTCATGTGGTCTTATTGGATATTTCCCATCATATGCTCTAGGAAATGTCTACTCTTTACAAATTTTAAATGCTATGAAAAAAGAGATAAATGTTCAAGGCGCTTTAGAAAGAGGGGAGTTAAAAAAGATAAAGAGTTGGTTAGAGGAGAAAATTCATAGATATGGAAAGTTAAAAACACCAAAAGAGATAATGTTATCAGTGACTGGAGAGGAGTTAAATCCAGCATACTATATAGATTATTTAAAAGAAAAATATAGAGAAATTTACAATTAGGAGGGAGTTTTATGAGATATTTTATAGGGGTAGACATTGGAGGGACTAACAGCAAAATAGGAATATTGAATGAAAATGGGGATATTTTAAAAAGTATAAGTATAAAAACTGAATCAATTGAGGGAGTGGACTATACTTTAAATAAAATTTGGGATGCTTCTTTAAGTTTGGCAGATGAGTTGGATATAGATAGAGATTTAATAAAAGGGATTGGAATGGGAATTCCAGGGCCAGTTATTGATCAAAAAAAAGTTGGTTTCTTCGCTAATTTTCCATGGGATAAAAATATAAATATAAGCGAAAAAATGGAAGCAATCTCGGGAGTAAAAACTAGACTAGATAATGATGTGAATGTAATCGCTCTTGGAGAAACTCTATATGGAGCAGGGAAAGGCTATTCTAAAAGTGTAACAATCGCTCTTGGAACAGGAGTAGGCGGTGGAATATTTGTCGATGGAAAACTGATTTCAGGAGCTACTGGAGCAGGTGGAGAAATTGGACATATGAAGCTTGAAAAAGATGGAAAACTTTGTGGTTGTGGTCAAAAAGGGTGCTTTGAGACTTATGCATCAGCGACAGGAGTGGTGAGAGAAGCTCTGTCTAGATTGCAAATAAATAAAAATAATGGACTATATAGAGCGATAGATGGGGATCTGAATAAACTTGAAGCAAAACATGTTTTTGATGAAGCCAAAAATGGAGATAAATTCTCTTTAGATATTGTTGACTATGTATCAGAATATTTAGCTATGGGAATTGGGAATGTGTTAAATATTATAAATCCAGAAGTGATAATACTCTCTGGTGGAGTAGCCTTAGCCGGAGATATACTACTGGACAAAGTGAAAGAGAAGTTGCCAAATTATGCACTGGGAATAACAGTTGAAAATTTACAGATAAAGCTTGGTGAACTTGGAAATGATGCTGGTATAAAAGGAGCTTCCGCTTTAACAATATAAAAAATAAATAAAGATAAGTATTTGTTGACAAAGATTTATTAAAAGGTTAAAATACTCCTTGCGTAAAAAAAATTAATTAAGGAGTAAAGAAAGAAAAAATGAATCAAAACAATCATGTAAAAATTGAAGTAGCAGACCCTTCAGCATTAGGATTATTAGGTCTTGCAATTGTTACACTAGTAGCGTCAGCAAATAAGTTTGGAATTGTAAGTGGAGTATCATTAGTAATTCCTTGGGCAATATTTTTAGGAGCTTTTGTACAGTTAATAGCTTGTTTAAATGATATTAAACATGGAAATGTATTTGGAACAACTGCATTTGGTGGATATGCATTCTTCTGGTTTGGAATGGCTATGAGTTGGATGGTACAGCTTGGAGTATTTGGTGAAGCTATGAAAGCAGCAGCAGACCCTAAAGCTTTTGGATTTGTATTTTTAGGATATTTAATATTCACACTATACATGACAATTGGATCAATCGAAACAAATAAAACATTGCTAATAATATTTATATTAATTGATTTCTTATTTATAGGATTAGCTGGAACAGCTTTTGGAATTGCACCTCATGCAATGCACACATTAGCAGCAGTATCTGAGTTTTCAATAGCTATGATGTCATTCTATGGATCAGCTGCAAATGTATTAAATAAAACTTTTGGAAGAGAGTTTTTACCACTAGGAAAACCTTTAGGAATCTTCAAAAAGTAATTGACAAAAAAGGAAAAAGTAGATATAATAGATAGGTATAATAAATCCTTTCCCACAAAGGAACGCCGTTCGTTATATTAAAATAAATATAACTATTTTCGAGGAGGAAAAAAACGTGAAGAAATACACTGCTATGCAAAGAAAAGAAGACGTTGTTAGAGAATTCGTTCACTATGACGCAGAAGGAAAAATTTTAGGAAGATTAGCTGCAGAAATAGCTAAAAAATTAATGGGTAAAGATAAAGTTTCTTACACTCCACACATTGATGGAGGAGATTTCGTAATCGTTACAAACATCGAGAAGATTGCTGTAACTGGAAAGAAATTAACAGATAAAGTTTACTACAGCCACTCAGGATTCCCAGGTGGATTAAAAGAAAGAAGATTAGAAGAGATTCTTGCAAAGAATCCTAAAGAAGCTTTAATGCTAGCTGTTAAGAGAATGCTTCCAAAGAACAGATTAGGAAGAGAGCAGTTAACAAGATTAAGAATATTTGTTGGAGCTGAGCACGCTCATACTGCACAAAAACCAGTAAAGGTAGAATTTTAATTAGGAGGGATTGACAGTGGCAGAAATGATTCAATATAGAGGAACTGGAAGAAGAAAAACTTCAGTAGCAAGAGTAAGACTTATTCCTGGTGGAAAAGGAATTGAAATAAACGGAAAAACTATGGCAGACTATTTCGGTGGAAGAGAGTTACTTTCTAAAATCGTTGAGCAACCATTAGCATTAACTGAAACTTTAGATAAATTTGAAGTTAAAGTAAACGTAATCGGTGGAGGAAACGCTGGTCAAGCTGGAGCTATCAGACACGGATTATCAAGAGCTTTAGTAGAAGCTGATGAGACTTTAAGAGGAGCTTTAAAAGAAGCTGGATTCTTAACAAGAGACTCAAGAATGGTAGAGAGAAAGAAATACGGAAAGAGAAAAGCAAGAAGATCTCCACAATTCTCAAAGAGATAATCGCTTTTTATTCAAAAGTTTTGGAGCAGATACAACTATGTATCTGCTTTTTTAGTTTGAATTTAAAAAGGAAAAGTATAATTAAAACATAATATATATATATAATTAAAAAAAGGAGTTAAAGATGGAAAAAATTACTATATTAACTTATTTTTTAGTTTTTTTCGGAGGAATATTATCTTTTTTTTCTCCTTGTGTAATTCCTCTCATCCCTATATATATGGGATATTTGTCAGGAAGTGCTAAAAAAATTGATGATAAAGGTCGTGTGATATATGTCCAAAAAAAAGTGTTTTTTAATACTTTATTTTTTGTATTTGGAATATGCACAGCATTTTTTATACTGGGGTTATCTTTTACAACTATAGGAGATTCTTTGATTGAGAATAAGGAGTTATTTTCTAAAGTAGGAGGTATATTAATAATTATGTTGGGATTATTTCAATTAGGGGTAATAAAAAATAGAAATTTGCAAAAAGAATTTAAATATCATAATAAAATAAGAAAAATGAGTCCTATTGTAGCTTTTATAACAGGATTTACATTTAGTTTTGCTTGGAGTCCATGTGTGGGACCTTTACTTTCATCAGTTTTAATATTAGCTTCAAGCTCAGAAAGTAAAATTTTAGGGAATATGTTAGTTTTACTTTATTCTTTAGGTTTTATAATACCTTTTTTATTATTAGGAAGTTTCACAACAAGAGTTTTAAATTTTTTAAGAAGAAATCAGTCATTATTAAAGTATTGTGTTAAGTTGGGCGGAATAGTATTGATATTTATGGGAGTGTTAACTTTTATAGGAAAAATGGAAAGTATTTCTAAATATTTTAGCAATCCATTGGGTTTATTAGAAACAAAAATATATGCAAAATCTACTGGACCAAATGCTCCTGAAATTAGCTTATTAATAACTGGTGATAAGGAATATAACTTAAAAGATTACAAAGGTAAAGTTGTCGTTTTAAATTTTTTTACAAGTTGGTGTGTATATTGTCAAGAAGAATTGCCAGTTTTAAATAAATTATATAAGGAATTTGGAGAAAATGAAAAAGATGTTATATTCTTAAGTATAATGAATCCAAAGACAAATAAATATCCAAATTCAAGAGATGAGAGTATAGAAAAGATAAAAGAGTATTTAAAAGAAAAAAAACAAAAAATTCCAACAGCATTAGATATAGCTGGAGAGGCATTTAAAGTTTATAGAGTAAACTCTTATCCGACGAACGTAATTGTAGGAAGAGATGGCAAGATATTTAAGTATATTCCTGGAGCACTGGGAGAGAAAGAATTGAAAAAATATATTGAAAAAGCTTT
>NZ_DBGBQB010000215.1:0-3034 GCF_048470075.1 Cetobacterium sp.
GATTTAAATTATTAATCAGCTAAAAGTTGTATTTTAAAATTTATAACCTATTCCAACAGTTACATTTACATTTCTATTGTAATCTTTAGCAAATTCTAAACTTACTCCTGCTGTATAAATCATTCTATTTGTTTGTTCTAACTCTAAGCTATAGCTAACTTTTCCAGATGTCTTAGGAAGTTCTACTCCTTGAATATCAAATTTCTTTCCATCTTTTTCTTTTCCTAGGATATAACCATTTAATTCTTTTGATTTATCTCCAATTGTATTTATTACTCCTAAAGATAAAATATTCTTTAATTTTCCATTATTTAAATATAAACTCTTAACAAAATCTACACCAGTTTCTACATCAGCTGTATTGCTATTTATTTTATCTGTTCTCATGGAGATTTGCCCAGGTGTATATCCTTCATTTACTTTGTTTTGTTCTATATAATAACAACTTAATTTCACTTTAGGTTCAACTGTCCAATCTTGCTCTGCATTATAAATATATTTAGCTTCTACAAAAGCATTTAGTGAGTTAATATCATATCTATCTCCTGTTGAGAATGAGTCATATCTATTCGATACTTTTCTATCTGCATCAGCTGATGTGTATTGATATCCCACTCCTCCCATAAATTTAAAGTTATTAATATCTGTTTTAGTAAATATTCCTAAATATAATGAATTTCCTTTTATTTTACTTGAACCTTTAAAGTTAATATCTTGGCTATTTCCACCTAAAACAACTCCTACAGATGTTTTATCACTTAAACCATATTCAAAAGTTGCTAATCCTCCTACTGTATTTGTTGTTGTTTTATAGTTTCTATGTCCAGTATCAAAACCATAATAATTCTTTCCATAAGCTCCACTATCATTTTTAATTCCAGTATAAATAGCTTTACCTTGAACTATCATTTCATCTTTCTTAGGTTTTATTGTTAAGTATGACATATTATCTTCAAATAATTTTAAACTATCTCTAGAAGATTTAACTGTATATGCATAAGGATTATTAGCATACATTTGATCAAGTATTGTTAATAGTCCCCCCAAAGATTCATTATATGTCTTATTTTCTAATAAAGTCGTATTAGCTAAATTTCCAATTTCTCTTGCAGCTACTATTGATTGATATATTTTATTTAGTTTTTCATATAATAAAGAATCTATAACAATTGGTGATTCTGGACTAATCGGTGGATTCACTGGTGGTTCTGGTTCTATTGGCGGATTAATCGGCGGCTCAGGATTAGTAGGAGGATTTACTTGTGGTTCTGGACTAATTGGTGGATTCACTGGCGGTTCTGGTTCTATTGGTGGGTTAATCGGTGGCTGTGGGTCTGTCGGTGGGACTGGATTTGAAGGTTCTAATGGAATTGATTCTAAAACTGTTATGTATATATCTTTTCCATCTGCTGATAATTTCCCATCTAATACTAATGAATTAGTTTTTATATGATCTGTATCTTTCCACCAACTATCATCTGTATCAGGAGTTATAGTAGTTCCTCCCATTGATATTATAGTTCCTTCTCCTAAACCATTTAATCCTACTATTAAATTTCCACCATTGCTTGTCAATGTTCCATTATTTTCATATAAAGCATGTCCTGTAACTTTTCCATGTGCTGTAATAGTAGGGTCTACTCTTAATACTAAATTTCCACTTTCAAGGTTTATTTTATCTGCTCCAGTTATTTTTGTTGTCTCAAATAAAGTTATATTTCCATTAGTATTTACATTTTCAAATCCTTTTATATCATGTAAGATGTTTAAATTTGGTGTTACTTTAGTGATAGAAGTTTCTCCTAAATTTAAAATATCATTTCCTGTCCCACCATCTAATTCTCCGTTTATTTGTACTGTATTAGCAATAGATAGAGTATCATTTCCATCTTGTAAATTTACAGCTCCGTTTATTATGGAAGCTCCTGAAATACTTGCTACGTTATCTCCCATGCTACCCTTAATAACTGCTACATCATTTTTTAATCCTCCACCATTAAAAATAGTATTAGTTGCTGTTAATTGTGATAAATTTTCTAAATATATTGCTGTATTATATCCATTTACAATACTATCATTTATTGAAGTTCCTGCTTTAACGACTAATGCACCTTTATTTATTCCAGCTCCATTAATTATATTATTTTCATAATTAGAACCATTTGCTATAATATAACTATCTTTAGCTAAATTAGCTTGATCTGTTGTATGATTATTCTCATCATATCTTTGACCGTTTATTATTACCTTTTTAGTTCCATCTTCTAATACAACTTCTCCACCAACTCCATTAAAAATACTTTCTATTTTTGGATTGCCATTTTTATCTATAGCTACATTTCCTGTTTTAGATGAAGAGTCTATTGAGAATTCTGAGCTTAGTTTAATATAAATTCCTTTATTTATTTCTAAAGTTGGAGTAATTGTAGTTAAATCTCTCACATTTCCACTCTCAAAATCTATTTGGTAATTCTCTTGAGTAGTATCATTAGAAATTATTTCTTTCCCAGTACTAAAAATTTCTCGTCCAGCTAAAATTCCAAAATTTTTGATTTCATTTATAGCTTTGGCTGCAACAGCACTTCCGCTTCCTTTTATTATACCATTATTAATAAGTTCATTAATTACATTTTCTGAAGCTAGACCATTTCCAGAAAAAAATTGTAATATATAGTCTTTACCTTTTTTATAATAGTCTTTATACTTTTCTTCAAAAATTCCAGCTATATTATAAGTGTATCCAGAAACTATCCCATTATTTTTAAAGGAATCTTCTATATTGTCTTTTGAGAAAACTCCATTTCCACTATTTTTTAAATTAATAGAAGAATTTGTAGCATAATTATATTGTTTTCCTTTTTCCCGATCACTTTCAGAATAACTGCTACCTGCATGAGTAAATATTTCTCCAGAAATTATTCCTTCGTTATTAGTTAAATTTAATTTTGATGATTCTATTCCATTATTTGAATTATAAACAGTTATTTTAGAAGAAATAACTTTATTTGGATCATAGTTATTTTTATGAATTACT
>NZ_DBGBQB010000216.1:0-5024 GCF_048470075.1 Cetobacterium sp.
AAAATAAAAATATAAAAGTATCTTGTATAGCTTCTCCCATTGGAAAAATAAGTATAGATGAAGTTGATTTTGAAAATAAATTTGAAGAACATTTGAAAAAATTTAAACATGTTTTAAATATAGCGCAAATATTAGAAGTTAAGTATGTAAGAGTTTTCAGTTTTTTTCTAAAAAGGGAGCAAAAAGAAAAATATAAAGATCTTATTTTAGAAAAAATGAAAAGTTTTATAAAAGAAATATCTGACTTAGATATTGTTTTACTTCATGAAAATGAAAAGGGGATATTTGGTGATGATACAGAAAGTTGTTTAAAATTAATTGAAGAGATTAATTCCGAGAAATTTAGATTAATATTTGATCCAGCTAATTTTATTCAAGTTGGTGTATCCTCATTAAAAGCTTATGAAAAATTAAAAAAATTTATTGAATATGTACATTTAAAGGATGCAAAATTCTCATCACATGAAAATGTATTAATAGGAACTGGAGATGGAGAGGTATTAGAACTATTAAAAGAATTAAAAAAAGATGATTTTAAAGGCTTTTTATCACTAGAACCACATCTTATAAATTTTAGTATTTTACAAAGTTTAGAGCAAGAAGATGTAAATAAAAGAAAATCTCAGTTTAAAGATGGCGAAGAAGCATTCCAAAAATCTTTAGAGATATTATTAAAAATGATAGAAAAAATATAGCAAGGGAGGAAAATATGTTAAGAATAGGAATAGTTGGAGTTGGTTTTATGGGAAAGGTTCATGTAATGTCATTCACGGATAAACCTATGATTCCTAATGCAACAGTAAAAAATGCAAAATTAACAGCGGTGTGTGATATAGATTCTGAAAAGTTAGAGTGGGCAAAAACGATAGATTCAGAGTTAAAAACTTTTACTGATTTTAAAGAGATGTTAAGTTCAGGGGAGATAGATGCAGTTATAGTTGCGACTCCTCACTACTTACATCCAATTATGGGAATAGAGGCTATAAAACAAAAGATACATGTATTAGTTGAGAAACCAGTTGGTGTTTTCACAAAAAATGTAGAAGAGTTAAATAAGGTTTCAGAAGAAAATAGAGAGATTGTTTTTGGATTATTATTTAATCAAAGAACTAATCCACTATTTAAAAAAGCAAAAGAGATAATTGAGGAAGATGGAATTGGAACATTTAAGAGAGTAAATTGGATAATAACAAACTGGTATCGTCCACAAAAATATTATGATAATGGAGAGTGGAGAGCTACTTGGGCAGGAGAAGGTGGAGGAGTTTTAATAAATCAAGCTCCCCATCAAATTGATATGTGGCAGTGGTTATGTGGAATGCCAAACAAGGTTCGAGCATACTGTAAGTTTGGAGAGAATAGAGATGTAGAAGTAGAAACGGATGTAACAGCTTACGTAGAGTATCCAAATGGAGGTAACGGAGTTTTCATAACCTCAACACATGATGCTCCTGGAACTAATAGATTGGAAATAATTGGTAACAATGGAAAGATAGTTATTGAAAATGATCAATTATCATATAAGAAATTACTAATGCCAGAAAATGAACTTAATTTAGTTGCTACAGCAGATTTAAGAGATCCTAAAAACACACCTCAATTTGAGGAAACAATCTATACATCTAAAGAACTTGGTGAGGTTCCTTGGGGAGTTGAACATGCTTTAGTAATTGAAAATTGGATAGATGCTATTGAAGGAAAAGATAAATTAATAGCTCCTGGAATTGAGGGAATAAAAGCTTTAGAACTTATAAATAGTATGATTTTATCAACATTTTTAAATAAAGAGATTGATCTACCTATAGATAAGGATCTTTATTATGATGAACTGATGAAAAGATGTGTTACTTCTAAATACAAAAAAAGATGGAGTATTTAGTTATGGAGGAAAAAAAACGTGTAGGAGTAGTTGGGTGTGGAGTTATAAGTGAGGTTCATATTCCACTGATAAAGAGAAGAGATAATTTAGTTGCAGTATGTGATATAAAATCAGAACTGGCTAAAAAAATAGGAGAAGAAAACAGTTGTAACTACTACGAAAGTTTTAATCAAATGTTAGAGAAGGAGGAGTTAGATGTGATTCACATCTTAACTCCACATAACATTAGATATGAGGTTGCAGAGCTAGCTTGTAAAAAAGGAGTACATTTCATTATAGAAAAACCATTGGCTCACACTTATGAAGAAGGTACCAGATTAATAGATCTTTTAAAAATATATCCTGAAATAGAAGCCACAGTGGTTTATCAAAATAGAAGAAATAAAAGCTACATAAAATTGAAAGATGAACTCAAAAATTTTAAATGTGGAAAAATTTTGGGATTAGAAGCAACTGTATTCTGGAGAAGAGATTTAAGTTATTATGAAAGTGCTCCGTGGAGAGGGAGAAAAAACGAAAGTGGTGGAGGGCTACTCATAAATCAGGCTATACACACAATTGATTATTTACAAGATATTGGAGGAGAGATAAAAAATATATCTGGAGGAGTTTTAAGATTAAAAAATATTGATTTAGATATAGAAGATACAGCATCAATAAAACTTGAATTTAAAAATGGAATAGAAGCTTTTTTTAGTGGAACTCTTTGTAACTTTTCAAATACAAGTATAAGTTTAAAAGTTTACTGTCAAAATGGAACTTACACAATTAGAGATGGACAGTTATTTTTAAATATAAATGGAGAAGAGAAAATTTTAGAAAAAGATGAAAAGGGAGAGATAAAAGATTATTATGGAGCTTCACATGAAATAGAGATTAAAAGTTTTTATGATTCTCTAGGAAATAATGAAAAACTATATCTACCTTTAAGTGAATCTTTAAAAAGTTTAAAAATAATAACAGATATCTATGAAAGAGGTGATTTAAAATGAAAATTGCAGTTCAAATGATAGGATATTTTATGCCATATTTAAAAGAGGGAAAGGCTATAGAGTTAGATTTTGCCAAAGAGGCTTTAAAAAATGCAAAAGATATGGGGTATGATGGAGTTCAACTTTCAGGATTTGGAAGAGTAAGTGATGAGATTATAGATTTTTATAGAGACACTTGTAAAGAGTTAGGATTAAAAATTGTTGCAACACATATAAACTATTTGGATTTAACAGAAAGTTTAGATCTGGTTATAAAAGCACATAAAGAATGGGATTGTAATCTTTGTGGGATAGGAGCTATGCCTATTAATTATCAAAATAGTTATGAAAAATATATTGAGTTCTCTAAAATAATAGAGGCTATTGGAAAAAGGTTATTGAAAGAAAATATATTTTTTATGTATCATATGCATGCCTTTGAATTTATTAAATTTAATAATAAATTTGGATTAGATATTTTAATGGAAAATACTTCAATAAAAAATGTAAAACTACTTATTGATACATATTGGGCACAGTACGGTGGAGTTAATATGTTAACTTTAATTGATAAATATAGTGATAGAATAAATACTATCCATTTAAAAGATATGAAAATTGTAAGTACAGGAGAAAAGTTTTTTGATTTAGGGAAGCAAGTTATATGTCCTCTAGGGGAAGGGAACATAGATTTTGAACCAGTTGTAGAAAAAATTAAAAAATTAAAAATTGATTGGATTATTATAGAACAGGATTACTCTTTAGATGGAGATATAAACAAAGATTATAAAAAAAGTTTAGAATTTTTAAAGAAAATAGTTTAAAGGGGAGTGTAGAAATGGAAATGTATAACCATTCGAAGTCATATAAAATAGGGCTTTTTGTATTAAATAATACAGCTACAAATTTAGGATTATTTTTATTGGGGTTTTATGCTTTCTACGGACAGAATTTATTAGGTCTATCAGCTATAATAATTGGATTAATAGCCACATCAATGAGGATATTTGATGGAATTACTGATCCGATTATCGGATATTTTATAGATAAGACAGATGGAAAATTTGGAAAATTTAAACCTTTTATACTTACAGGAAATATAATAATATTACTATCTATGATAGCTATTTTTAATACACCACTATATTTTTCTTCATTGGGTAAATATATATGGACAACATCTTTTTATATTATATATATAATAGGTTATACATTTCAAACTGCTTGCACAAAGGGTGGACAAGTAGTTTTAACTAATGATCCTAAACAAAGGCCTCTTTTTTCAATTTTCGATACAATTTATAATACAATATTATTTGGTGGAGGAACATATTTATTAATGAGTGTAATAGCCCCTAGATATGAGAGTGGTTTATTAAATCCTGAGCTTTGGAGATTTGTATCATTGATAACAGCTTTAGCATCATTCGTCTGTACAGTATTAGCTATAATTGGAATATGGGAAAAGGATAGAAGAGAATTTTTTGGTGTAGATAGTGAAGCTGCTAAAAAAATAAAAGGAAAAGATTATTTAGATATTATAAAAAATAATAAAGCGATTCAGATGCTTGTAATAGCAGCATCAACTGACAAGTTAGCGTCAAGTACAATGAGAGGTGTTGAAATATATTTATTTGCAAATATAATTTTAAATCAGAAGCTTCAAGGAAATTTCTCTGCAACAACCGCAATTCCAATAACAATAGTAGGGGTTACAGGCTTGTATTTTGCAAGAAAATCAGGATTAAAGAAAATTTTTAAATTTTCAACATGGGGAGGATTATTAAGTTCAGTATTATTATTTTTTATAGGAATGAAAGGAAATAATATAAATTTATTTCTAGGATTTATGTTTGTGCTAAAAGGGTTTATGGCAATCTCAACTCCAATAGTTATTCCTATGATTGCTGATGTTACAGATTATGAATTACATAGATCAGGAAGATTTGTACCAGGAATGATGGGAACTCTTTTTTCTTTTGTTGATAAAATGATAAGCTCATTAGCAACAACGCTTGTAGGATTTTCATTAGCTTATGCAGGAGTTGGGAAGAGTATAATTCAACCTAATGTATTTGTTAGTGAAAAATTTAAGATAGTTATGTTAGTGATGTATTGTTTAGTTCCTATGCTTGCTTTTGTGGCTTCTTTAATTTCAATGAGATATTATAAAT
>NZ_DBGBQB010000217.1:0-1552 GCF_048470075.1 Cetobacterium sp.
ATGGAATAATAGTAAAAGGTAGTTCTACTATTGATAATTCTGCATTAACTGGAGAATCACTCCCAGTTTTAGTAGAAATAGGATCTCAAATTTCCAGTGGTGGAATAAATATAAATGGTGTTATTGAAGTAAAAGTTGAGAAAGTGTATTCTCAGTCTACAGTAAATAAAATATTAGAAATGGTTGAACAAGCAAGTAATAAGAAATCTGTTACTGAAAAATATATAACTAAATTTGCTAGATATTATACTCCTTTAGTAGTGACATTATCTCTTATAATTGCATTTATTTTTCCAATGTTTTTAATTGGAGGATACACTCTTTGGATAAAAAGAGCTCTTATATTCTTAGTTATCTCATGTCCTTGTGCATTAGTTCTTTCTGTTCCATTAACATTTTTTAGCTCTATTGGGAAAGCATCAAAAGAAGGGATCCTAATTAAAGGAAGTAATTACTTAGATGGCTTAAAAAATATAGGAGCTGTAGTTTTTGATAAAACAGGAACATTAACAAAAGGAAAATTTAAAGTTACTGAAATTAAAACTTTTAATAATTTTACAGAGGAACAAGTTTTAAATTTTGCACAGGTAGCGGAATATCATTCTAACCATCCAATAGCAAGAGCTATTATGGAAACTAAAAAAAATAAAATTATAGAGGAAGAAATATCAGAGTATATAGAAAGTCCTGGGTATGGAATAAGTGTACTATATAAAAATATGTCTATATTAGTAGGAAACAAAAAATATATGAATGTTAACAAAATAAATATCCCACTTCAAGAAGAAAGTGATACCACTGTATATGTAACAAATAATCTTGAATTAGCAGGTTATATAACTGTAAGTGATGAAGTAAAAAAAGATGCTTTACAAACAATTAAAGAACTTGATCAAAAAGGAATAGAAAGTTATATGTTGACAGGAGATAATAAAATAACAGGAAGCAAAATAGGAAAATCTCTTGGCTTAAAAGAACATCATATCTTTACACAACTTTTACCTAAAGACAAGGTGGATATATTTAAAAAAATAAAGAAAACGAATAAAAAAGGAGTAATTTTTGTTGGAGATGGAATTAATGATGCTCCTGTATTAGCACTCTCTGATATTGGAATTTCTATGGGTAAACTTGGTAGTGATATCGCAATCGAGAGTTCTGATATTGTTCTTATGAATGATAATCCTTATCAAATAGTAAAAGCACTTGAACTAAGTCAATTCACTAATAAAATTGTTATTCAAAATGTGACATTAGCTTTAGGTGTAAAAGGAATTGTAATGGTATTGGGAATTTTAGGGATAGTTAATTTATGGTTAGCCATATTTGCTGACGTTGGCGTTTCAATAATTGCAATTTTAAATGCTTCAAGAATCTTAAGAAGTAAAATCTAATTAAAGAAGAACAGCCACTGTAAGGTGCTTTAAATAGATTAAAAAAATAAATATAAATAAGAACTAGTAGTCAAAACAATTACCATCAGGGGAAGAACTCAGTAAAGGAAAAAAAAGACACTCAAATTATGGACAGACAGAACGAAGGAATATAGGAC
>NZ_DBGBQB010000218.1:0-16221 GCF_048470075.1 Cetobacterium sp.
GAGATTGGTGATTTCCAAAGTTTAATGGATAAAAAAGGGGTATTTTTTGAGATGTATAAAGCTGGTAATCTGTAAAATACACAAATTAAGTATTAAATCTCTTGACAAAACATTGTAAAAAATATACTATATATGTATAAATAATTTGAAAGACAAAATTAAAGGAGATAAAATAAAATGATGATGCCTATAAAATTTGATAAAGAACAGATAGAAAAAGAGATACAGGAGTTTGAAAAAAGCTTTAAATCAGTTATTTTAGGAACAATATCAAAGACTGGAGAGGTGGATGTAACATACGCACCATACTTAAATTATGAGGGTGAAAGATACATATATATCAGTGAAATTGGAGATCATTTTGACAATTTAAAAGATAATCCTCAAAAATTTGAGGTTATGTTTTTACAGGATGAAAAGGAAGCTATCTCTGTTTTAGTTAGAAAAAGATTGAGATACAATGTAGTGGCTGAATTTCAAGAGAGAGATGAAAAGTTTGATAAAATACTGGATTCTTTTGAAGAGAGTGTTGGAGATGGAATGAAAGTTGTTCGTAAAATGCAGGATTTTCATCTGGTTAAGTTAAGCGTAATTGATGGAAGATTTGTAAAAGGTTTTGGTCAAGCGTATAACTTAAAGGATGGAGATATCATTCAAATGACTGGGGATAAAAAATCTCATAGATAAAGAAAAGGAGCCAAGTTAAACTTGGCTCTTTTTTAATACTTCTCAAAATGAAGTTTTGAAAAGTCCATATCACTTTCATTGTGTGGAGGTTTTTGCTCATTGGGGTAACCTAGGGAGATAACGGAAACAATTTTGAACTCTTCAGGTATATTTAAAAGATTTTTAACATACTCTCCTGAATCGATATTATCACTTGTTGTTCGCTCCTTTAGATTTATCCAACAGCTTCCAAGTCCCAGCTCATAAGCTTTAAGCTGTATAGAGAAGGACACAATAGAAGCGTCCTCATTCCAAGTATTTGATTTTTGAGGGTTTCCTAAAATTATAATAGCTGTATCCGCTTCTTTAAGCATGGCTGAACCTGTAGATTTTGCGAGAGATAATTTTTCTAAACACTCCTTATCTCTAACTACAATTAATTCAAATGGTTTTAAATTTCTTCCAGTAGGGGATGTTAAAGCAACCTTTAAGATTTCATCCAATTTTTCCTTTTCAATATTTTGTGAAGTGTACTTTCTAATTGATCTTCTTGCTAAAAAATCCATATAATCCTCCTCGATAAAACATATTTTTTTAATATTAACATATAAATAAAAAAATAAAAAGGAAAATCAAAAAATTTTAGAACAATATTTAAGAGAAAATTCAAAGGAGGCATACCAAATGGGTAAATCTATAAAAGGAACTAAAACTGAACAAAATTTATTAAAGGCTTTTGCTGGAGAATCGCAAGCAAGACAGAGATATACATTGTTTGCAGATAAGGCAAGAAGTGAAGGTTATGAGCAAATAGCTGCACTATTTGAAGAGACAGCTTTAAATGAGCAGTATCATGCAAGAAGATTTTTCTCATATTTAGAGGGTGGACCAGTTGAAATTACAGCAACTTATCCAGCAGGAATAGTTGGAACAACTATGGAAAACTTAGAAGAAGCTGCTGAAGGTGAATACGAGGAGTGGGCAGAGCTATATCCTGGATTTGCAGAAGTGGCAACAGAGGAGGGGTTCCCACAAGTTGCAGCAGCATTTAGAGTTATAGTAGAGGTTGAAAAACTTCATGAAAAAAGATACCGTAAATTATTAAAAAATTTAGGGGAAGATCATGTGTTTAAAAAAGATGAGAATGTAAGATGGAAATGTAGAAGATGTGGATATGTTCATGAAGGAACAGAGGCACCAAAAATTTGTCCATCATGCTTAGAGAAACAAAAAGAGTTTGAATTAGAGTGTATTAACTACTAATAAAGGATTTTTAATTATATATGTTTAAAGGGTAAAAGATTAAAAATCTTTTATCCTTTTTTGTTATAAAAAAATTTTTTTTAAAAGAAAAATAGAGTATACTAAGAATAAAGGGGGAGATTTTATGAAAAGACATATAACTTTTATTTTTATTTGTTGTTTTTCAATTATGTTGGGAGAGGGGAGTGAGGGAAAAAATATGCTAAAAGAGTGTCCAAATACACCTAATTGTGTTTCAAGTGAGTCCAAAGATAAAAAGCACTATGTTGAACCAATAGCTTTTACTGGAAGCGCGGAAGAGATAAAAAAAGAGCTTATAAAGGTTATTGAAAAGTTTCAGGGGAAAGTTATAGAGAACAAAACCAACTATTTAGAAGTAGCTTTTTATAGTAAATTTTTTGGTTTTGAAGATATAGCTGATTTTGAAATAGATCCAAATAAAAAAATAATAAATATAAGATCAGCGGCTCAAACTGGATGGTATGATTTTGGAGTAAATAGAAAAAGAATGGAAAAAATAAGAGCGGAATTAAAATAAAAAGAGAAAATACTATTATAGTATTTATAATATATATAGAATACAAAAGTTGCAGTATTTTTTATAATGTAATCTTGATTTTTAAGGTTAAAAGCAATATAATTATTTTTAATAAACAAAAAAAGGAAGGGATATAAGATAGAAATACAGGTCTTGGTGGAAAATAAAAGTTTAAATAAAGAGTTAGCAAAGGAGCATGGCCTCTCTTTGTATATAAAAACGAATGGGAAGAAAATATTGTTCGACGTTGGTGAAAGTAAAAAATTCTGGAAAAATGCAGAAAAGATGGGAATTGATCTGGAGGATATAGATTATTTGATCCTTTCTCATGGACATAGAGACCATGGAGGGGGATTACCATATTTTTTGAAAAAAAATAAAAGGGCAAAAATATATTGTAGCGAATATTACTTTGACAGGCATTATAAAAAAATATTAGGTGCATATATAGAGATTGGAATACCCTATGAGTATTTAGATGTGGAAAGATTTAATTTTATTCAAGATACTCTTAATCTAGAAAACTTCTATCTGTTTCATTGTTTTAATCAAAAAAGTGAGAATCCTCTCAATGAAACTCTATATACAAAAAATGAGAGTGGAGAGTATGAAAAAGATTGTTTTAAACATGAATTGCATATGTTGATAAAAGAGGATAATAGAAATACCTTAATCGTTGGATGTGCTCATATAGGGGTAGAAAATATTTTACAATATTGCTTAAAAGAGAGTTTAGAGATACACAATATTGTTGGAGGACTTCATCTATCCAGTAGAACTAGTTTAAATAAAAATGAGAAATATATAGAAGAGTTGATAGGGCATTTAAATGAGACCAATATAGACAATATCTTTCCATGTCACTGTACTGGAGAGTTTGGAATAAAAAAACTTGAAGAGAGTGGACAATTTAAAATTTTAGAGATTCAAACAGGAAGTAGTATAGAAATTTAAATATATCTATTTTAGAAAGCTAGTTCATTGAAGGACTAGCTTTCTATTGGTATTGAGATATCTACAGAAGTAACACACATAATATAAAAATACATGTAGGAGGAAGAAATGAACGCAAAAAATGAAGTATCGAAAAGAGTGTATGAGAAAATGGAAGAAAATTTTGCTGATTTTTTAAAAGATTTAGATAAGATTGTATCTGTTCCTAGTTTTTTGAAAGAAGACAACAGTAGATATCCATTTGGAGAGGATATTCAAAAGGCCTTAGAGACAATGTTAGATATTTGTAAGGGATTGGGATTAAAAACATACATAGATCCAGAGGGATACTATGGTTATGCAGAAATAGGTATGGGGGAAAAATTAGTCGGTGTTTTAGGGCATTTAGATGTAGTTCCCCCTGGAGACCTAAGTAAGTGGGATAACCCACCTTTTGAACCAGTTATAAAAGATGGAAAGTATTATGGAAGAGGCTCTCAAGATGATAAAGGTCCAACTTTAGCAGCAATATATGCATTAAAAACACTTCTAGATTGTGGATTTGATTTAAACTATAGAGTTAGATTTATATTTGGAACAGATGAGGAAAATCTTTGGAGAGATATGCCAAAATATGTGGAAAAAGAGGAGATGCCAACAATTGGATTTACTCCAGACTCTAAATTTCCACTAATCTATGCAGAGAAAGGTCTATTACAGTGTAAATTAACTGGGAAGAATTTAAGTGGTATGGTATTTAAAGGCGGGGATGCTTTTAACTCAGTTCCATCAAGTATTCTGGTAGAAAAAACTCCAGGTCTAGAGGAAAATTTGAAAAAATTAGGATATGAATATATAGAAAAAGATGGAAAGTTAGAGATTTTAGGAAAAAGTGTTCATGCTCAAGTGGCTGAAACAGGTATAAATGCTATAAATAGATATCTACATGCTTTAACTTTAAGTGGGGTAGAGACTAAATCTGGAAAGTTTGTTGTTGAAAATATAATTGGACATAATTTTGCTGAACCCATTTTTGGAGAGGTAAAAGATGAACACTCAGGAGAGTTAAAATTCAATGTTGGAAAGATAGAGTTTACACCTGAAAATGAGATTCTTTGTATAGATATGAGAATACCTGTAACTTATGATAAGGATATAATAGTTGAAACTTTAACTAAAAAAGCGAAGGAGTATGGTTTTGAATACTCACAGCATGACTATTTAAAGTCTATATATACACCACTTGATTCAGAACTTGTAAAAACATTGATGAGTGCTTATCAGGAGGTAACAGGAGATTTAGAATCACAACCTATCGCAGGAGGGGGAGCAACATATGCAAGAGCTATAAATAACTGTGTAGCCTTTGGATATGTTCTACCAAATAGCCCAAAAACAGAGCATCAACCTAACGAGTATATAATTTTAGATGATATGAAAACTGCAATGAAGATATATATGAAAGCTTTTGAAAAATTTAGAGCATAGATAAATATTGCTAGAGGGAGATTGAGAACATTGAAAAAAGAGAGAAAAATGCTTAGTGCATACACAATTGTTTTTATATTTTTAGTGATAACAGGAGCCTTAACTTGGATAGTTCCACAATCTGTTGTTGTAACAAATAATGGTGTGAAAGAGGTTGTATATAATGCTATTTTTAATGATGCAGGAGAGGTTGTAAAAGGATTAGGACATCAACCTGTTGGAATTTGGAATATATTAATGGCACCAGTACAGGGTTTTGAAAAATCTAGTTCAGTGAGTATAGCCATTTTAATGGCGGGAGCATTTTTAGGTTTAATAAACTCTGTTGGTGCTATGGATGCAGGAATAGGAGCCTTATTAAAAAAATACACAGGAACAACTTTAATTGCAATTTTAATGTTTGTTTTTGCTGTATTCGGAAGTGTTTTTGGTTTTTGGGAAGAGATACCAGCATTTTCCATTGTTATAGTACCATTGTTTGTACTTGCAGGATATGATGTTATAACAGGATTGGCAGTTTTAACAGTTGGGGCAACAGCTGGAAATATGGCCAGTGTTGTAAATCCCTTTTCCACTGGAGCGGCTATTGGAGCAATTGGGAACTCAGAGCTTTCTTTAGGGAGTGGAATGGTTTTAAGATTAGTTCTATTTGTTGTTCTGTATGCAATAGGTTTATTTTTTACAGTGAAGTATGCAAATGAGGTAAAAAAAGATAAGGGAAAATCCATTGTGGCAGATATAGATGTAAAAACTATGACTCATGAGCAGGGACATCTACCAGAATTAACTAAGAAAAGATTTTGGTCTATAATGGTTTTAATTGGGATTATAGTTTTATTAATTTTAGGATATATGCCATGGTATGAGATTAAGTTTGCAGATGGTTCAAATTTCCAAGATATTATAAATGCACCTATATATCTTTTGGCAAAAATACCATTTTTAGGTGATATTTTAGGAGCTAAGTATATCACTCCATTGGGAGATTGGTATTTTGGAGAGTTTTCATTTGTATTCTTTTTAGGTTCTATTTTAATTGGGTTTATAAATAAAATCCCCGAAGACAAATTTGTAAAAGAGTTTGCTGCAGGAGCTAAAGACCTACTTGGTGTAGTATTAGTTTTATCTATAGCAAATGGGATTTCAGTTTTAATGGGAAGTAAAACTTCAGGGATGTCTGTAACATTCGTTTATTGGATTCAATCAGCTTTACAGGGTATACCTGCATGGGCATTCTCAGTAGCTACAATTCTAGCTTATGTTGGAATTGGATGTTTTTTACAATCTACAAGTGGTGTTGCTGGAATAACAATGCCAATATTGGGAGCTGTGGCAATGGCACTATTCCAAAACTCAAATGTAGGAGTTATAGGTGGACAGATTATGTTGATTTCAGCATTTACTTTAGGTATAAATTTTATGTCAGGAATCTATCCAAGTGCAACAACAATGGGAACCTTGGAGTTATTTAATGTCCCTTATGACAGATATTTAAAATTTATTTTGAAAATTTTTATAACAATGTTAGGAGCTGGTTGCATACTTTTATCAGTATCTCAGTTTTTAGGATTGATATAGTCAGGGTGTTTAAAGTAGAGGATTTAATCCTCTACTTTTTTGATTAAAAAATACTAGAATAATGGTTTATATTTTACTGCAAAAAAAATTGACTTCAGAATACTAAAAAGGTATACTTTGATTGAATATCAAATAAAATGAATTTTAGGAGGAAAAAGAAGATGAGTAAAATAGTAGTAGTAGGAGCAAATCATGCTGGAACAGCAGCAATTAACACAATTTTATCAAACTATCCAAATGAGGATGTAGTTGTATTTGACAAAAACTCAAACATCAGTTTTTTAGGATGTGGAATGGCCTTATGGATAGGAAAACAGATTTCTGGACCTGAAGGATTATTCTACTCTTCTAAGGAAAAGTTAGAGTGCAACGGAGCTAAAGTTCATATGGAAACAGAGATAAAAAAAGTAGATTTCAAAAATAAAGTTGTATATGGAATGGATAAGAATGGAAATGAGATTTCAGAAAGCTATGATAAATTAATTTTATCAACAGGATCACTACCAATTGATCTACCAATTCCAGGTAAAGATTTAAAAAATGTTCAGTTTGTAAAGTTATATCAACATGCTGAAGATGTAATTAAAAAATTAGAGAATCAAGAGTTAAAAAATATAGTGGTAGTTGGAGCTGGATACATAGGAGTTGAACTGGCAGAGGCATTCCAAAGATGTGGAAAAAATGTGGAGTTAGTTGACTTAAGTGATAGTTGTCTGTCAGGATATTATGATTCAGAATTTAGAGAGATGATGAAAGAGAATCTTGTAAAAAATGGTATAAATGTAAACTTTGGAGAAAAAGTTTTAGAGTTAAAAGGAACTGACAAAGTTGAAGAGGTTGTAACAGATAAAAAAACATATAAAGCAGATATGGTTATTTTAGCTGTTGGATTCATACCAAATAACGCTTTAGGAAAGGATTCATTAGAGTTATTTAGAAATGGAGCTTATAAAGTTGATTTAACACAGAAAACAAGTTTAGATGATGTCTATGCTATTGGTGACTGTGCGACAATATATGATAACTCAATAGAGGATACAAACTATATAGCTTTAGCTACAAATGCAGTTCGTTCTGGTATTGTTGCAGCACATAATGTATGTGGAACTAAACTTGAAAGTATAGGAGTTCAAGGTTCAAATGGAATCTCAATCTATGGATTGAATATGGTTTCAACTGGATTGACATTGGAGAAAGCGATAAAATTAGGTTATGATGCTGTTGCTACAGAGTTTGCTGATCTGCAAAAACCAGGATTTATAGAGCATGACAATGATAAGGTGGTTCTAAAAATAGTTTATGATAAAATTACAAGAAGAGTATTAGGAGCTCAAATGGCTTCAAGACAGGATATCTCTATGGGAATTCATATGTTCTCATTGGCAATCCAAGAGAAAGTAACAATAGATAAGATAAAGCTATTGGATATATTCTTCTTACCTCATTTTAATCAGCCATATAACTATATTACTATGGCAGCATTAGGGGCGAAGTAGAACAAAAAATAGATAAGTTGATAAAAGTAATATACCTCCTTGACATGTTTGTACAGATATTAGATAATAGGATATAGTATCAGTTATAGGAGGATCAACAATGAGAAACAAAAAAATAATTGCTATGTTATTATTAACAACATCACTATTAGGAGCATGTAGCTCAGCAACAACAAATAAGAAGACTAGTGGAACTGTAAAAGGTGCAGCAGCAGGAGCATTAATAGGTCAATTAGTTGGAAAGGATACCAAAGGAACATTGATTGGAGCTGGTATTGGAGCTTTAGCAGGATTGGGATGGGGAGCGTATAAGGATGCTCAATATAAGGAGTTTTTAAACGCTTTAAATAGTACTAACATAACAGTTACTAACAATAAAGATAACATAAACTTAAGACTACCTGGGGAGTCATCATTTAAAAGTGGTAGCGCTGTTTTAAATGGAGGGTTCTATGCTCCGCTTAATTCAATAGCGTATATAATGAACAAGTATCCAGAAACAAAAATTCAAGTTTCAGGATATACAGATAACACAGGAAATCCTAATTCAAATTTAAATCTTTCACTTCAAAGAGCTCAAAGTGTAGCTAATTACTTAGCTGCTCAAGGGGTTTCACCAAGCAGAATCTCCAGCATAGGTTATGGAGATAGAAATCCAGTAGCTTCAAATGCAACTCCAGAGGGAAGAGCGTTAAATAGAAGAGTGGAGATAAATATATATCAACAATAAAAAAAAGGCTCTTGAGCCTTTTTTCTATTTTAAAAAGGAATGAAAAGTAAAGTGAGTAGATATAGAAAAAATATAAGAGGAGAGGGTGGTTGAATAGTGGGAAAAATGAAATTGATAGTAGAGAGTTATTTAAAAGCTCCCAAAATTATTAGAGAGTTAAAACTAAGTTGGGGATATTTTGTTGGAGGTGCAGTTGGATTAGCGATCTTAATATTTTTTTATTGGGTGTCGAGATATATAGGGGATTGGATTTTTGATAAGATAGATGCGATATTTGATGTGCAAAAATATGTAGGGCTATTTAGATGGTTAATTATTTTTATAGTAAGAACAATAATGATAGCTATTGAATATTTCTTTTTTAAAACAATACTTTTAGGGATATTAGCTCCATTTTTTAGTTATATATCAGAAAAAGTTGAAAACTATCAGGATGGAACGGTGTATCAATTTACTTTAAAAGAGAACATAGGCTTTATATTGAGAGGGATAAAAATAGCTAGTAAAAGTTTTGCAAAAGAGATGATATATACGGTCATAGTAATTTTATTGGGATTTATTCCAGTTGTAAATCTAATAGTCCCAGGACTGATATTTATAATACAAAGTTACTTTATATCATATAACTTTGTGGACTATACTTTGGAAAGACATAAATTCTCTGCAAAGGAGAGTGCAGATTTTATGAGAGAGAATAGAGTAGCATTTACATTTGGTGGAGCAATATTTACATTGATATACTTTATCCCTTTAATGGGGATAATAGTGGCACCTATTATAACAATTGTTGCATTTACAACTACAACACTAAAAATTTTAAAGTTAAAAAATGTAATTAAAGGATAAAAAAAAGCATTTTAAGCAATAAAACAGTCAATTTATACCAAAAAAGATATTTTTTTTCTAAAATGGTATTATAATATACCGTGAAAAGTAATGAAAAAAGGGAGGTTTAAAATGATAAGTTTTATAGCATCATTAATAGCTTTAATTTTAGGTTATGTAATCTATGGAAAATATGTAGAAAAAGTTTTTGGAGTGAATGAAAAAAGAGAGACACCAGCGGTGCGTTTAGCTGATGGAGTAGACTATGTGGAGTTAGATTGGAAAAAAGCATTTTTAATTCAATTCTTGAATATTGCTGGATTAGGACCAATATTTGGAGCGGTGGCAGGAGCTCTATGGGGGCCAGCTGCCTTTTTATGGATAGTGTTTGGATGTATATTTGCAGGGGCGACTCATGACTATTTATCAGGAATGCTTTCAGTTAGACATGATGGAGCAACAATCGCTGAGATAGTGGGTCACTACTTAGGAGATAATGCAAAGAAGATTATGAGAGTATTTTCAGTTGTACTATTAGTTCTAGTTGGAGTGGTTTTCGTAAATGGACCAGCAGGAATTTTAGCAAGTATGACAAATATAAACACATTAATATGGGTGGCAGTGATAGTTGCATACTATATGTTAGCAACAGTTTTACCAGTGGATAAGTTAATTGGAAAAATCTATCCAATATTTGGAGCATCTTTAATAATAATGGGAATTGGAATAGGTGGAGGATTGATTTTAAAAGGATATAATATACCAGAGATTTCAATGGTAAATCTTCACCCTAAAGGAACTTCTATATATCCATATCTATTTATAACAATTGCATGTGGAGCGATTTCAGGTTTCCACGCTACACAGTCACCATTGATGGCTAGATGTATGAAGAATGAAAAAGAGGGTAGAAGAATATTCTACGGTTCAATGATTGCCGAGGGAGTTATAGCTCTAGTTTGGGCAGCAGCAGCAATGACATTCTTTGGTGGAACAGAGGGATTAATGAATGCTGGACCAGCAGGAGTAGTAGTAAATACAATATCAAATAGTATTCTAGGTAAAGTTGGTGGAGCACTGGCATTATTAGGAGTTGTTGCTTGTCCAATAACATCTGGAGATACAGCTTTTAGAAGTGCTAGATTAGCTATAGCAGATGCAATTAATTATAAGCAAGGACCTGTAAAAAATAGATTCGTTATTGCAATACCATTATTTGCAGTTGGAATTGGATTATGTTTTATAGATTTCACAATAATTTGGAGATATTTTGCATGGTCAAATCAAACATTAGCAACAATAGCTCTATGGGCTGGAGCGGTTTATTTAGCAAATGAGGGAAAAAATCACTGGATTGCAACAATTCCAGGAACATTTATGACAGCAGTTGTTACAACATATATTTTAATAGCTCCAGAAGGATTTAGATTGTCTGAAACGATTGGTTATGTTGTAGGAATAGCAGCAGCAATTGTAGCATTAGGATTATTCTTAAAGAAAATAAATAATAGAGAAGTAGTAAAAGCATAGAAAAATAGTCTTCCCAATTGGGAAGACTATTTTTACTTTATTATTAATATCTCTTTGAGATCTTTAACTTTATTTCTACTGACAGGAATCTTAAAATCACAACCTGCAACCTTTAAAATATAGGTTCCATTAAACCAAGGTTCTACCTCAATGACTTTATCAATATTTACAATATAGGAACGATGAGATCTGAAAAAAGTGTTGTCAGATAGAATATTTTCAAGTTGAGAAATTTTCAGTTTTGAGGAGTACATATTATAATTGGTAAAAATATGTGTTTCTTTCTCATCAGCTTCTATATAAAGTATATCGTCAGTGGATAGAACAACCATTTTAGAATCTAAATTAACAGTTATTTTCTTTATGTTAAAATCTTTATTTATACTTTCAGAATCATTTTTTTTAAGTTCTTCAACTAGATTGTTTAAAACTTTTATAATTCTCTCCTCAGAGTATGGTTTTAAAATATAATCGAAAGCTTTAATTTCAAAAGCGTCAATAGCAAAGTCCTTATAAGCTGTAATAAATACAAGTTTAATATTTTTGTTGAAACGATAGATAATTTTCCCTAGACTCATTCCATCCAGTTCAGGCATATTTATATCCAGAAAAACAACATCAATGTCATTTCTCTCAATATATTTCAGTGCATCTATGGGATTTTCAAACTCTTTCTCAATTTGAAAGTTATTGTTGTTATTGATAAAATATTTTAATTCCTCTCTTGCTGGAAACTCATCTTCAATAATTATACATTTAAGCATTACTCCTCCTGATTAATATAAAATGATATTTTTGTACCTTTTTCTAGTCTCTCTATTGATAAGCCTTTTCCATAAATTAATTTTAAACGATTATGAACATTTTTTAAACCTATATTTTTTTCGATTTTTTTATCGATATTGTTTACAACATCAATATCAATACCTACACCATTGTCCTCAATGGACACCAGACATTTTAGATAAACTTTCTGTATAGTTATTTTTACAATACCAGCTTCTCTTTGTTTTAAAACTCCATGTTTAATACTATTCTCTACGAGTGGTTGAATTGTTAAGCTAGGAATCTTTATATCATCTAAATTGTTGTCGAAATTGTATATAACTTCAAACCTATTGTGGAAACGAGCTTTTTCAATGTTTATATAGGCTTTTACCTGTTCTAGCTCCTTTTCTAAGGGAACTAATTTAACAGAGTTTTCAAGGTTATACCTTAGGTATGTGGATAGATCTATTATAACCTCTCTGGCTTTTGGTGGATTAAATCGCACCAAAGAAGCTGTAGTATTTAATGCATTAAATAGGAAGTGGGGATTTATCTGGTTTTGTAGAGCTTTTAATTCAGCATCTCTAGCCATAGTTTTTAAATTTTCCATCTTACTAATTTCCAGCTGTGTTGAGATTAATTGAGATAAACCAATGGCTAAAAATTTTTTTCGAGCAGTGATATTTTCCTCATTTTTAAAATAGATTTTAAGAGTTCCTGAAACCTTTTCATCTTGGAAAAGAGGGGCAATTATGCAGGATTTTATCCCTTTTTCAGAGTATGAGAAATCATTTAATTCACTATTTCGATCAAAGACTATTATTTCGCCAGAAGCCAAAACTTTTTTAGTGGCATCGCTTTGAATCTCCCTATCTTTAAGGCAAAAGTTATTGCTTTTCGAGGCATTTGCAATAATTACCTCCTTATCAGTAATAACAACAATCTCGGCTTTTAAAGAGTCTAAAAGTATCTTACATATATTATCCAAAGACTCTCCTTTTCTAAAAAATGGTAGAGTTTTATTGGCTATTTCAAGAGCCAATTTAGCTTGAGTTCCAGCTTCTCTCTCTTTTTCCTCTAAAATCTCCTCTGTGATTATAATGATGACAGCAACCCCAATTCCATTTATAAAGATCATGGGAAGATATAAGTTTTTTACAATATCCATAGCCAATACTTTATCTTGTGCAAAGAGAAGTATAAATAACATACTTAAATTTTCTACAAAAACACCAGCAAAAAATCCTAAAAGAGATCTGTTGTTAGAGTTTGCTTTTTTATATAGATAACTAGTTATAAAACCACCAAGTACAGTGGCAATTGCACAGGGGATAGCAGTCAATTGACTAACACCGATGGAAGCTCTATGAATTCCAGCCACTATACCAGAGATAATAGCAACTTCAGGTCCTGCTAAGAGACCTCCAACTATAACACCAATATTTCTAGTATTAGCAATAGCACCTTTGTAGTCAACACCTATATATGTACCTAAAATGGCTAAACTAGAGAAAACAAATGAGAGTAAAAGGGTATCTTTTTTTGTATATTTCTCTCTACTAAAGATACTTCTTGCACTTTTAAATCGAGAAAAGAAAAAAGCTATAGCTATAATATAACCAAGCGTATTAAAAAGTTTACTAGCTAATTCAAACATTAAAACACCTCGAATTTATGATATTAATTATATCATAGAAAAAAGAAAATTAACAAATAGGAGAAAATATTGCTATAATAAAAAAAATAAAATGAAAGGAGAGGATAAAATGTTTACAATAGATTATAAAGTTACAATATCTGATATAAACTATGGAGGGCATATGGGAAACGAAAGAGCACTCCTACTATTTCAACAAGCTAGAGTAGACCTTTTTAAAAATTTAGAGTTAAGTGAGATAAATGTTGGAAATGGTGTTGGAACTATTCAAAAAGACGCACATGTTTACTATAGAGGAGAGGTATATCTAGGAGACACTTTAAAAGTAACAATAAAAGCGTTAGAGATAAAAAAATCCTCTATAAATTTTATATACTGTGTAGAAAAGGAGTGTGGATCAGTAGTGCTGGGAGGAAGTACTGTTATAGTGGCCTTTGACTATGAGAAGAAGAGGGTTAGTAGATATCCACATGAGTTTTTAGAAAAGCTGGAGAGTATTTTTCAATAATTTAGATGAGGTGAAGTTATGGGTCTATTTGAAAGTGACAGAATAAAATATATAAAAAATGGTGAGGGGATAAAGGGAGAGTATATAGTGTATTGGATGCAGGAGTGTCAACGAACTAAGTATAACTTCTCTTTAAAGACAGCCATAAAGTTATCAAGAGAGAATGGATTGCCTATCTATGTTCTATTCAATTATCTGAGTGGTTATCCAGAGGCTTCAAAACGTCATTATGATTTTATGTTACAGGGATTGAAAGATGTAAAGGATGAACTTGAAATCAAAGGGATAAAGTTTATTTTTTTAGAGGGAGATATTTTAAAAAATATATCTAAAATATGTCAAAAAGCTGGTTTTGTTATTTGGGATAAAGGTTATTTAAAGTATCAGATAGATATAAGGAAAAAGTTATTAAATCTAATAGATGCCACTGTTATAGAGGTAGAAAATAATGTTGTAATCCCTGTGGAAAAAGTGAGCTTAAAAGAGGAATACAGTGCAAAAACATTGAGAGATAAATACAATAAAATAAAAAGAGATTCTGAGGAGAGATTTTTTTATGAGGAATATACAGAGACAGAGTATAAAAATATTGAGATAGAAAGTTTAGATTGTTCAGACAGATATATTCCAAGAGTTAAAAAGGAGTTAGATGGTGAATTTTTAGGTGGAGAAAAAGAGGCTTTTAAAAGATTGGATCACTTTATAAAAAATAATTTGAGATTTTATTCGGATAAAGGGCCAGATAATGAGGTAAGTTCAAAGTTATCCCCATATCTGCATTTTGGGCAGATTTCACCTCTTGAAATCCTATATGAGATAGAGAGAGTAAAGAAGTTTTCTAAGGAAAAGAACGAATTTTTGGAAGAGGTTATTATAAGAAGAGAGTTAGCAATTAACTTTGTATATTATAATAAAAATTATGATAGTTGGAAAGGTATCACCTATGATTGGGCATATAAGACATTGGCAAAACATCTGAGTGATACAAGAACCTATCTGTATAGCGAGCAGGAGTTAGAGGAGTTTGATACACATGATATATATTGGAATGCCTGTCAAAGACAGTTGGTGTCAACTGGATATATGGAGAGTTATATGAGAATGTATTGGTGTAAAAAAATATTGGAATGGAGTGAAAATCCCGAAATAGCGTATAAAATTGCTATTAAATTGAACAATAAATATCTATATGATGGGAGAGATCCTAACTCCTATGCTGGAGTTGCTTGGTGTTTTGGAAAGCATGATAGGGCATGGAGAGAGAGGGAGATCTTTGGAAAGATTAGGTATATGAATAGTGAGGGATTAAAAAGAAAATACAATATGGAAAAATATCTAGAAAAATATTCAAAATAAAAAGGAAAAGGCACCTCTTTTAAAAACAATAATATATAACACTTTAAAAAATTTTAGGAGGAGTTAAAATGAAAAAAATAAAATTGATCTCGTTATTGGCATTAAGTGTATTTATACTAGCTTGTTCAGGTGAAAAAGAGGAGACAAAACCAGCTACTCCAGCAACAGCGGAATCAACATCAATACCAGGGGATAAAGTTCCTAGTGATGAGAATGCTCAGAAAATGACAGAGAAACCTTCTACAGAGAATGCTGTACAAGAAGCTGTAACAGAAAATGCTGAAAATGCTACAAAATCAGCTGTGGAAACAGTTGAAAAAACAACAGATAAAATAGGCTCAGAGCTTGATAAAGCTGGAGATAAAGCAAAAGAAAAAATAGATGAAGGTGTAGATGCAATAAAAGAAAAAGTAGCTAACTAATTAAAAAGGAGTAGAGATATCTACTCCTTAGTTTTTATTTAAAATCTCCTCTAACTTCTCATAGGTAAAACTTACAATTTCACTGCAACTAACATCTGATTTTTTTAAATCTATGCATAGTTCAGAGTTATATTTGTTTTTAATCTCTTTTAGTAGTTCATTGGCAAGAGATCTAGCTTTATTTTCTTCCAGATGAGTCTCTCTACCCTTAAGATAACCAATAACTAGAACAGCTGCATTAACTGCTCCACATAGGCTACCAACAGTAGCTCCAGTTCCCATTCCACTACCTAAAGCCACAGGAATATCTGTATTATTATTTTTATTGAATGAATCAATAATAGATTCAGCACAATTTAATTGACCCTTAACATAGTTTACTTTTTTGTTCATAAAACAACTCCTTTAATTTGATAGCACTTTGATTATATTATTCAAAAGCACTGGTGTCAATGATTAGTAT